>DBVQ01000036.1:261-908 GCA_002308155.1 Christensenella sp. UBA1260 | reverse complement strand
AAAGGGCTATTCAAAATCTCGTTTGAAAAAAGAAAAGAATAAATAAAAAAGAGCGCAAGACGCTCTTTTTTATTGTGAAATTAATTATAAAATAATTAATCTTTTAAATCATTCAAATATTTTTCCACAGCGGAAAAACACTCAAACACAAGTATTTTTTCGTCAATCTCTACGGTGACGGGATAGTGACAAAAAGCAAGCTCAAATAGAGCCTGCTTTTTATCTTCAAATTGTTTTTCGTCAATTACTATCTTCATGCGATTAGCAGTTGAGAAGACGCCAAATTGACTTGTTGACGATCATGAGGATAAGGTCAACGATCCATGTCAACCAACCAAGGAAGATTCTCAAAATACCAGCAACGATTTTGCCTTCGGAAAAACGTGTGATAACACCGAGGATCCAAGATGTGAATGGGATGATTGCAAGAATCAAGCTGACAATCCAACTAAGACCAAAGTAGTCATTCTTTTTTGCCATAATTATAGTCCTCCAATATTTTTGGCTTTTGCCTTTAACAATATTATAATACTTATGATTTCAAATTGCAATTGTGAAATTAAAAAAACTTAAGTTTTTTATAATATGCTTTTCGTCGTGTAGCCCTAAATGCAACACCCTTTCCTGCTCCGCTAGGTTTCCCCAAC
>DBVQ01000036.1:0-206 GCA_002308155.1 Christensenella sp. UBA1260 | reverse complement strand
CTCCGGGGACACCAAGTCGGCACCCTCGCTCGTCAGTTGTGTCATATTGCACGCATTTGCTTTGCAAATGCTTTGCTTTATCACACAACATCCTTGCCACTTCGCACACAAGTTTGTTGGCTGAACCGTCAATTTGATTTCTTGCCCCTGTAAGTGTTTCGCAACAACCTTGTGTTTGATAACCACACGAAGTGTGTGCCACTTCG
>DBVQ01000096.1:4199-10326 GCA_002308155.1 Christensenella sp. UBA1260 | reverse complement strand
ATATGCCAACACTTTCCAAGTGGGCGAGAAGGTTTTTTTGGAGGGAAGAATCCAATCGCGCATATATCAAAAACAACTTTTTGACGGTAGTGTTGAGGATAGGACGGCATACGAAGTGTCTGTGTCCAAACTTGAAGTCATAACCGAATAATATTGAAAACCGACTGCAATTTTTGATTTTTATCAAAAAAATGTAGTTTTTTTGTGAAAATCGGGCGTTTTCTTGCAAAAAAATGCAAGAATATGCCTGTTTTTTCATTTTTGCTATTTACAAAACATATTTTTTCGTTTAAAATTATTTATTATAAATGTGTCCAAGGGGGGACTTATGAATATCAAAAACTTTTCCGTTGAATTAGAGTTTAAGGTCGGCGACAAACAAAAGAAATTGTCTCTTAATGCCGGCGAAATTATACAGGGACATGAAGATGACGACCTCAGTATAATCTGCCATGTTGATGACAGCAAGCCAACACATTCGCTCAAAATCAACTTGAATGCCAAGAAGCCGCTTGAAATGATCAGTGCTCAAATCATTCACGATCATTTCTATGGCAACAATGAGTGGTTCTTTGCAAATGGCTATCAATCGTGGACGACTTCAAGAGAGTTCAAGCGCGGCGACGTGCAAAATGGACTCAGAGGTCCAAGCAAAATCCCCGGCATCCGCGAAATATCCGGCGTGAGCGGCGACTATCACTTCACGGTTTACGGCAAGGATTTGTATCATAGCTTCACCTATACATATCTCCGCAACGATACAAAAGTGGAGTTCTTTGGCTCACTCAATGAGCGCACGGGCTACACAATCTTTTACGCGGACATGAAAGCAAATGTCTTTGTCATCTCCAAAGATGTTGAAGGCTTGACTGTTGAAGGTGAGTATGAACTTTTCAACACTGTTCACACAGTCGGCAGTTATGACGAAGTGTTTGACCGCTATTTTGAGGCATATCCGCTCAAACATACGGGCAGAGTTGACCACTTTGCAGGCTACACCTCTTGGTACAACTATTTCCAAAATATCGACGAGAAGATTATCCTCCGCGATCTTGAAGGTTTGAAACGCGCAGGGGATGCCGCAAATATCTTCCAAATTGACGACGGCTATGAGACAAAGGTCGGCGATTGGGATCTTGACCTTGTCAAGTTCCCAAACGGCATGGCATCAGTTGTTGACAAGATCCATGCGGCTGGCTTCAAAGCAGGGCTTTGGCTTGCTCCGTTTGCGGCAGAGTTCAAGGCAAATATTGTCAAAACACATCCGGAGTGGCTCATAAAGACAGTGAAGGGCAAAAACCAAATCAGCGGTATTGCATGGGGCGGTTTTTATGCGCTTGACATTGAGCAACAAGAAGTGCGCGACTACATCAAAGCATACTTTGACAGAGTGTTTGACGAGTGGGGCTTTGACATGGTCAAACTTGACTTTTTGTATGCAGCTTGCATTCGCCCGAGAAACAACAAGACGCGTGGACAACTCATGTGCGAAGCAATGGACTTCTTGCGTGAGTGTTGCCGCGACAAGATAATCCTCGGTTGTGGTGTTCCGCTTGGTCCGTCCTTCGGTATTGTAGACGCTTGCCGTATCAGCTGCGACGCTGAGCTTTCCTTTAAGGAAAGATGGTACGTGAAAGTCACAAACCAAGAGATTATCTCCGCCAAGATGTCAATGAACAACTCCATCTTCCGTCGCCATTTGAACGGCAGGATTATGGCAAACGACCCAGACGTCTTCTTCCTTCGCGACGATGGCTTCAAACCGGCGAAGTTCAATATGGAGCAAAAGAGACTTCTTGCAAAGGTCAACAATATGTTTGGCTCAGTGCTGTTTGTTTCCGATGACATCAACAACTATGATGACGAGAAGATGCAAATCCTCCTTGACAGCTACAAGAAGTTTGAGGGCAAGGTGTACGGCGCAGAGTATGTCTCTCATGACGAGATTGAAATCGTCTATGACGATGGCAACGGCAAGAAGACGCTTAGATACAACACTTTGACGGGCGTGAATACTGACAAATAAGAGGCAAAACATGGTTTTGAGAGAAAATCTTAAAGCCCTCCGCGAGCGCGTCAGCGCCTGCGAGCAAGACGTAGTTTTGATTGCCGCAACAAAGACACAGACAAAGGAGACGGTGGACGAGTTTATGTCCATTGCTCCCGACTTTGTGCTCGGCGAGAATAGGGTGCAAGAGCTCGTTGACAAGTATGACGAGCGCTACACTTGGCACTTTATCGGCAGACTTCAAACCAACAAGGTCAAGTATATCGTGGGCAAAGTGGCGCTTATACACTCGCTTGACCGCATTGAGCTTGCTGACGAGATTGAAAAACAGGCAAAAAAGCACGGGATTGTGCAGGATTGTCTTGTTGAAGTCAATATGGGTGGCGAGTTATCAAAGGGCGGCGTTGAGCCTGACAAACTCTTTGAGTTTGTTGACAGCCTGAAAAATTATGAACATTTGAGGATTTTGGGCATTATGTCCGTGTTGCCAAATCTTGAAGACAAGGCGGCACTTCAAGGCGAATACCAAAAGCTTCAACAACTATATCAACAACTAAAAGCCAAAAAACAAGCCAACCTTCACGTGAAATATTTGTCCGCAGGCATGACAAACGATTTTGACATCGCGCTCAAATACGGATCAAATATGATACGCATTGGCAGGTTGCTTTTTGGCGAGAGAGCGGCAAAATAGCCGCAGAGGAAAATATGGACGACAGATATTCAAGAGTAAACGGAGCTCCTGACAATTCGGACAGAGCAAGACTCTCAAGACTTTTGTCAAGAGACAATCCAAATGAACCGCAAAGACCGCAATATGCACAAATGGCAAGCAGTATGCCTTCAACTTCGCAGGGCGGAGTTGTCATCTACTCGCCGTCAACCTATGAGGACGTGCAACTGCTCATTGACCACCTCAAAATGAGAGAGCAGGTTATTGTGGATTTTTCCACGCTCAATCAAGCATCGGTTTATCGCATTCTTGACTTTATGAGCGGGGCAATTTATGCGCTCAGTGGTTCAATCCAGCAGATAACAAAGAATATATTTTTGTTCGCTCCTGCCGGTGTGACGATTACAGTTCCGCCACAACTCGGCAGAAACGGTAGGTAATTATGGACAACAAATTGAAAATCAGCAAGCAAGATATTGTTGACGTTTTGAAAAAACGTTGGTGGGTTATGCTCATCGAGTTTTTGCTTGTGGGCGTTATTCTTGTGCTGGACCTTGTGAGCAAGGAATATGTTTGCAAATATCTGTTTACAATGCCAAACCAAGAAGCCGACTTTATGAAGGGCTTTATTGACTTCTACTACATTGAGAATACGGGTGCGGGCTTTGGCGTGCTTTCGGGCAACACGCTTGCACTGTCAATAATCACGATTATTGTCGTCACTGGCATTATGGTTTTTCTTATGCTGGCGCAAAATCAAAACGAGTGGCTGAGAATATCTTTGATATTCGTTTCCGCCGGCGGCATTGGCAACGTTGTTGACCGCCTCGGACTTGGCTATGTGAGAGACTTTTTGAAGTTTACGTTCTGGCCTCAATTTGCAGTGTTCAATGTGGCGGATGCATTTGTGACAGTGGGTGCATTTATGCTCATTGTCGTGCTCATTGTTATGCTGTTCCAAGAAGGGCAGAAGAGCAGAAAAGAGTTTGAAGAAAAGAAGTCAATCGGTGAAATCCCAGAGGAAGTTCCCGTTGACCCGTTCGAAGCACCTGTGAACGACTTTTTGCCAAACGAAAACGGTGTTGCAACCGCTCCCGAGGAAGCTCCCGAAGTCGTTGAAGAACAAAGTGAACCGGATGCGGCTGAAAAAGAAGCAGACGAACAAAACTGACAAACACTAAGACGCATCTTTTGAGGTGCGTTTTATTTTTATGAAATATACGGTAAATCAAGACAAAATCCGCCTCGACGTATTTCTGTCGTGGGAACTTGGCGTTTCACGCTCAAACATCAAAACCGTGCTTGAAAAGGACGGTGCTCTTGTCAACGGTCAAAAGCGCACAAAGAGTGGCTTTGAGGTGAGAATAGGCGACGTTGTTGAGTTTGATTTGCCTGAGCCCGAACAACTTGACGTGAAGGCGGCGGATATTCCGCTTGATATTGTATATCAAGACGAGTGGTTTGCGGTCATAAATAAGCCACAAGGGATGGTCGTGCATCAAGCTTCGTCCTACAAAAAGACGGACACGCTTGTCAATGCATTACTCTTCAATCTTGACAATTTGAGCGGCATAAACGGTGTCATCCGTCCGGGCATTGTGCATAGATTGGACAAGGACACTTCGGGGCTCATCGTTGTTGCAAAAAACGACGAGGCACACAAGAGCCTCGCAAGTCAAATAGAGAAGAAGACCGCAAGGCGCATATACTATGGGCTCTGTGACGGTAATTTCAAAGAGGACGAGGGCACAGTTGACGCGCCGATTGCAAGAAGTAAGAAGGACCGCAAAAAGATGGCAATTGTTGAGGACGGAAGGCGCGCTGTCACGCACTATAAGGTGCTTGAACGCTACGGCGCATATACGCTCGTAAGATTTGAACTTGAAACGGGCAGAACGCACCAAATCCGCGTACACGCGGCGAGCCTGCATCATCCAATCGTAGGGGATGCCGTCTACGGCGGTTCAACAAAGCTGTATGACAATGGTCAACTGTTGCACGCAAAGGAGCTTGTTCTTGTACATCCGCACACAAATGAACGCATGACTTTTGAGAGCGAATTGCCGGATTATTTTGAAGCAGTGCTCAAAAAATTGCGTTCGCAAAACAATTAAAAGTGCCGTTAGAATACCAAATAAAGGGAGCTATGAAGAGCATCGTTTGGAAAGAGATTGAACAGCAGTCCTATCTGAACATCGCAAGTGTTGTCTATCAAAGCGAGAAGCATTTTGACAACCAAGTAGATGAGACTGCCAGGGCGATTTATCACAACAGCGACATAAAAATCATATTTGTCGCCGGTCCTTCGTCATCCGGAAAAACGACTTTTTCAAACCTTCTCATAAACGACTTGCAGGCACTTGGCATATGCGCACACTATATTGGCATGGACGATTTCTTCATAAATCGTGCAGACGTGCCGTTTCTTCCGTCAGGACTTAAAGATTTTGACAACATAACCGCACTTGATTTGCCGCTTGTTCACAAAGTGATTGGCGGGCTTATGAGCGATGAGTGGGTGGAAGTACCGGAATACGATTTTTTGACAGGCGAGCGCAAAAAGGATATGCGTATCGTGAGGCTTTATGCTCATGACGTTGTAATCATTGAGGGCATACATGCGCTCAATCCTGTGTTTACGCAGGCGCACGAGCGTCAAAAGATTGCTACAATCAGCATAAAACCGCGCAGGAACTTTGATATGCCGTCGGGCAGGACGCTCACTTGCGACGAACTCAGGCTTCTCAGAAGGTCGCTCAGAGACTTTTATACGAGGGGATATTCGTTTGAAGAGACCGCAAGACAGTGGAACGAGGTTTGCGTGGCAGAAAATAAATATATCACGCCTTATATGGAGTCAGCCGATTTCAAGATTGACAGCACGCACGCGTATGAGCTCTATATTTACAAGCAGATGATTGGCAAATATCTTGCAAGGTGCTATATTGACGAGTTTCAAAACATCCGTAAGTGCATAGAGGAGGTCGCAAACAAGCAGGATATACAAATCCCAAAATCCTCGCTCCTCAACGAGTTTGCAACCTTTGACAAATAATGAAATAAAAAAATAAACACGGCATAGCCGTGTTTTTTAATACAATTTTCAGTGCTTAACAAGATATTCTTCGTGGGCGTCGGGGGCGACAAGAATGGTTTTGTAGTTGACATAAATTGTTTGTCCCGGGTGCCCGTTTGGCTTGCGTTTGACGTTCTTTCTTTGAGTGTAGTCAACCTCAACGGATGCGGATTTTGTTGATGCCGTGATTTCTGCGGCGATTTTGAGCACTTTGTCGGGCACGGGTTTTCCGTCCGTGATAATAACCGTATGCGCGCCGTGTTCGTTTTTCAAGTGCAACCACATATCGTTTGAAGATGCGAGAGAGAAGGTGAGTTCATCGTTTTGCAGATTGTTTTTGCCGCGATAGATATAAAACCCGTCCACAACG
>DBVQ01000096.1:0-4152 GCA_002308155.1 Christensenella sp. UBA1260 | reverse complement strand
CGCTTGCCACCGCCGAGCATTGCGAGTTCTTCCTCAATCGGCGCGATGTCCGCTCCATAAGGCGTTTCGGCAATTTCGCTCTCAATAGAGAGCGCATACTCCAAAAGTTCACGGTCAGCAACAAGTTTTTGTTCAACAAACTCTTTTGTGCGTTTCAATTTGTTGTACTTTGCATAGTACGCCGCGCTGTTTTTTGACGGCGTGAGTTGAACGTTCAAAGGGATTGTCACGTCCTCATTTGTGTAGTAGTTAAGACAGGTGAGAGACTCGTCGCCGCGCTTGATTTTGTAAATATTTGACACAATGAGTTCGCCATAAACGCGATATTTGTCCATATCTTCGCACTCGTGCAGGCGTTCAAGATCATTTGTGATATTCTTTTCAACCTTTGCCTTAAAATGCTTTGCCTGCGTTGCAAGGCTCTTGAGCCTTGCTTTGTTGCGGATATCCTTGTCGCAGTCAGTGTAGAAGGCATCGTAAGCGTCGCTCATCGTTGCAAACTTTTGGACGTTGTCGCCCTTGTCAAGCGTTTTGTATACGCAAGGATAGACCTCTTTTTTGTTTATTATGCAAGGAGCAAAATCTTTTGATGAGGCAGAGAAGTTTTGAAACTCCAAAAGTGTTTCTTGTGCTTTTTCAAGTTGTTTTGAAGAGAGCTTTTCGCTTGTGCCGTCAAGTCCTGCGCGCGACAAAAACTCTGTCATCGTCGCACCCGAAAAACCAGAGAGATTGTCCAGCAAATACTTGTGCAAATCGCCACCGCAAAAACTTTCAAAAACCGCAAAACAGTCGGTTAGATAGCTGATTTTCTTTTGTGAGACGGGTGAATATTTGACGCCTCTAAGCACCACGTGGTCGCGGGCAATATCAAGCGGCAAATGTTTGACCGCATCCAAAATCACAAAGTTTTCATCTGTGAAAACTATGTTGGAATATCTGTTCATTATCTCAACGAACAGAAAGAAGACTGCATCGTCTTTCATTTCGGTTTTTGCATTGAACTTGATGCTCAAAATCCTGTCGAGATTGTAGATTTTGACGCTCTCAATGTTTGCGTTTACAAGATATTTGCGAAGGAGCATACAGAGGTTTGGCGCAACCTTTGGGCTCTGTTTTTTGCTTGTGGTAAAGTGTATGCGAGGAGCGGCAGCGTTGCAACTCACGACAAGACACTTGTTTTCGCCGTTATTGCGCACAAAAAAGCGCAACTCGTCAACTTCGGGTTGTTGTATCTTGTCAATCCTTGCGCCTTTTAAGGCGAGGCTGAGTTCGTCCGCAAGTGCGGAGAGTGCAAAAAGGTCGCTGCCCATACAAATACTATACCATCATTTTGCCAAATTAACAAATATTTTGTGATAGAAAAAATCACCGCAAATATTTCTTGCATTTTGTTTTGGCTTATGTTATAATCCTTTACGCTTATTATTTGAAATATATTAAAACACGCAGGATTTGCGTAGTTTTGGAGGACAAATGAGTTATACAGTTGAAAAGTTGGAAAAAAGTCAAGTGAAGTTCGACTTCGCAGTTGACGCTGAAACCTTTGCAAAGGCAATCGACAAGGCTTATGAGAAGACCAAACACAAGTTCTCAATCGCAGGTTTCAGAAAGGGACACGTGCCAAAGAAGGTCATCGAAGGCGTCTATGGCAAGGAAATCTTCTTTGAAGATGCTATGGACATTATGATTCCTGAAGAGTACAGTGTTGCTCTTGACAAAGAAACAGAGATTGAAGTTGTTGCACAACCATCTCTCACAGATTTCAAGGTCAATGACGACGGCAGTGTCAATTTCACACTTGTAGTCACAGTAAAGCCGGAAGTCAAACTCGGCGCTTACAAGGGACTTGAAGTTGAAAAGAAAGTCGCAAAAGTGACAGCAAAAGAAGTTGATGAAAAGCTCGCAAAAGAGCAAGAGAAACAAGTAAGACTTGTTGACATCGATTCTCCTGCTGAAAACGGCAATATCGTGGCAATTGATTTTTCCGGCTCTGTTGATGGAGTGAAGTTTGAAGGCGGAAGCGCAGAAAACTATGAACTCGAGCTCGGCTCCAACACATTTATCCCAGGCTTTGAAGACCAACTTGTTGGCGTCAAGGCAGGCGATGACAAGGACGTCGTCGTCACATTCCCGGCAGACTATCAAGCAGAAAACCTTGCCGGCAAAGAAGCAGTGTTTGCTTGCCATGTAAACTCAGTCAAACGCAAAGAGCTTCCTGCACTCGATGATGAGTTTGCAAAGGACGTATCTGAGTTTGATACTCTTGCAGAGTATAAGGCAGACCTCAAAAAGCAACTTGAAAAGGAAGCTGAGGAAGATGCAGAGAGAGAATATGAGGACAAACTCGTTGCAAAGATTGTTGACGGTGCAGAGCTTGAAGTGCCTGAGGACATGATTTTGCAAGAGGCAGAAGAGATGGTGCAAGAATATGAATATCGCCTTATGTACAGCGGTCTCAAGTTTGAAGACTATCTCAAATATCTCAACAATGCTCGCGAAGAAGGTGCTCCTGAAGTGACGAGAGAGACAGTCGTCAACGACTATAAACCGCAAGCGGAAAATGCCGTCAAAGTTCGTCTCGTTATGGAGGCAATTGTCAAAGACCAAGACCTCAAGGTCGAAGACAAGGAAATCGAAGCAAAGCTCGCTGAGATGGCAGAAAAGGCAGGTCAAGACCTCGAGAAGTACAAGAAGAGCGTCAAGCGCGAACAAATTGACTATATTGTCAATTCCGTGCTCTCCGAAAAGCTTCTTGACACACTCAAAGCTTTGAACGAACCAAAGAAACCTGCGACAAAAAAATCGACAAAGAAAGCGGACGCAGAAGAGAAGCCGGCAGAATAAAAGCCCTCTCATTTGAGTAAAATACATAGTGTAAAAACAGTGTTTCCGTTCCGCTTGCGTCTTTGCAAGCGGAATGTGTATAAAGACCTCACAGTGCATAGCACTGTGGATATGGAGAAAGTATGAAAATCAAAGACTCACTTATCCCGATGGTTATCGAGCAAACAGGACGTGGAGAGCGCTCCTATGACATCTATTCTCGTCTTCTTGAAGACAGAATAATCTTTTTGACCGGTGAGATTGACGACAATATGGCAGACCTCATCGTCGCACAGCTCATCTATCTTGAAGGCAAGGATTCCTCAAAGGACATCAGCCTCTACATCAACAGCCCTGGCGGCAGCGTATCCGCAGGTTTTGCAATCTACGATACAATGAACTACATCAAGTGCGACGTCTCCACAATCTGCGTGGGTATGGCGGCGTCCATGGGCGCATTCTTGCTCTCATCTGGTGCAAAGGGCAAGAGATTTGCTTTGCCAAATGCAAAGATTATGATTCATCAACCACTCGGTGGAGCACAAGGACAGGCGAGCGATATCGCAATTCAAGCAAGTGAAATCTTGAAGACGAAAAAACGTCTCAACGAGATTCTTGCGGCAAATACGTCGCAAGACCTTGCAAAGATTGAGGTTGACACCGACCGCGATTTCTATATGACGGCCGAAGAGGCAGAAAAGTACGGTCTTGTTGACAAAATATTCTATTCAAGAAAGTAAGTTGAAAACTCTGTTTTCAATTTGACATTTGAGGTAATATGGACAATTATCAAAAGGAACAACATTGCAGTTTCTGCGGCAAGGGCGCAAGCGAAGTTGAAAAAATCATTTGCGGTCCAAACGGCATAAACATCTGCAACGAGTGTATCGACGAATGTGCGTATCTTATAAGCCGCGACCATGAGCAAAACGAGTCGGGGCTCAGCCTTTATACGCCAAAAGAGATAAAAGAAAAACTCGACGAATATATCATCGGTCAAGACAACGCAAAACGCGTGTTGTCTGTTGCCGTTTACAATCACTACAAGCGCATAAATCAATTGCACGCCAAAGACAATGACGTAGTCATTGAAAAGAGCAACGTGTTGCTTTTGGGGCCAACAGGCTCGGGCAAGACGCTCCTTGCAAAGACGCTTGCGCAAATCCTCAATGTGCCGTTTGCCGTTGCAGACGCAACAACGTTGACGGAAGCAGGCTACGTTGGCGAAGACGTTGAGAATATTCTTCTCAAGCTCATCCAAAATGCAAACGGAGACTTGAAGCGTGCGGAAATCGGCATCGTTTATATCGATGAAATCGACAAAATCGC
>DBVQ01000076.1:12078-12287 GCA_002308155.1 Christensenella sp. UBA1260 | reverse complement strand
AAAATTGATAAAATAAATAATAAAAAGGGAAACGCTGATATTTGGATGAGTTGCAAGGAAGATGCGCACGCGAGTGCCAAGTGTATTGATATACACGGTGCGCGAGGGCACGCAAATCTGACATAGCAAATCGCCAAATAGCGGCGTTGTAAAGGGAAAGTGTTTAATATAGTTTTGGTAGAGCCAGAAATACCACAAAACACAGGAAA
>DBVQ01000076.1:1897-12044 GCA_002308155.1 Christensenella sp. UBA1260 | reverse complement strand
GATGTCAAGCCTCTCGGTTTTGACATAAGCGACAGAGCTTTGAAGCGTGCAGGGCTTGACTATTGGCACCTCACGGACTTTCACGTGTATGAAAACCTTGAGGATTTCTTTGAAAAGAATGCAAGCGGCAGGGTACATCTTGAAAATGGCAGTTGGCGCATAGACGGCAATGATATGGCAACTGATGCTCCGCATTTTTATTTCTGCTCAACAAAAGCACAGATAAGATATGACCAAGCAAAGTTTTCAGAAAACGATTTTCTCTTCTTTGGCAAGGAAACGAAGGGGCTTCCGGAAGAACTTTTGCATGACAANNTACGATATGACAGTGCGCATCCCAATGATTGCGGATGCAAGAAGTTTGAACCTTTCAAACAGTGTTGCAATTGTAGTCTATGAAGGCATGAGACAGCTCGGGTTTGAAAACTTGCTTCAAACAGGCCATTTGACCAAGTTTTAATTGTTTGATAAAAACACAAATCGTGTTTCATAAATGCCGATTTTTNNCTGAAATCGGCATTTATTATGCCTAAACAGGTGCTTTTTAGTATTTATAAAACACAAATCGTGTACTATTCATTTTTGAAAGGTTGAAGCAATAAAACACGTATCGTGTGGCAATAAGTGAGGTTTTGGCATTGCTTTTTCAATATAAAATAACCGTCATTATTGCGATACAGTATTGATATTTTTATCTTGCAATTCGGATTGTATTATGGTATAATATTTGTCGGTAAATTGTTGACGTGCGTGAGCGTGCGTATAAAATATGCGTGCTCCTGCCGCCGAGTTTACAATAATATTGTAAAATCATTTCACAAGGAGAATATTATGGCAAAACTTACAATTCGCGATGTCGATGTAAAAGGCAAAAAGTGTCTCGTTCGTTGTGACTTCAACGTCCCAATGGTTGACGGTGTTATCACAGACGAAAACCGTATCAACGGTGCTCTCCCGACAATCTCTTATCTTGTCGAGCACGGCGCAAAGGTTATTCTTTGCTCCCACATGGGCAAACCACACAACATCTTCACAGAAGGTTTTGGTTTGAACAAGAAGGAAAAGAAGGCTGTTGAGGCTCTTCCAGCCGAAGAACAAGCGGCGGCAAAAGCTGAATATATTGCAAAAGCTTTGAAGAACGATCCAAAGAAGTTCACACTTCGTCCGGTCGCAGAAAGACTTGCAGATCATTACCCTGGCAAAGTGACATTTGCAACTGACCTTGTTGGCGATGATGCACACGCAAAAGTTGCAGCACTCAAAGATGGCGAGATCGTGCTCCTCGAAAACACACGTTTT
The DNA here is from genome assembly GCA_002308155.1 of Christensenella sp. UBA1260. Classification (GTDB taxonomy): domain Bacteria; phylum Bacillota; class Clostridia; order Christensenellales; family CAG-917; genus CAG-475. Next base: position 10,745 of record DBVQ01000076.1, on the reverse strand, counting down.
GACGCTGGCGAGGAAAAGAACTCCGAAGACCTCTGCCGCAAGCTCGCAGACTTCTGCGAAGTCTATGTCAACGACGCATTTGGCACAGCACACCGTGCACACGCAACAACAGCAGGTATCGTCCAATACGGTTTTGCAAAAGTTGCAGTCAGCGGCTTCCTCATTGAAAAGGAACTCAAATATCTCGGCAATGCAGTTGAAAATCCTGTCCGTCCGTTCCTCGCAGTGCTCGGCGGCGCAAAGGTTGCAGACAAACTCAACGTCATCGACAATCTCCTTGGCAAGTGCGATGCACTCATCATTGGCGGTGGTATGGCATACACCTTCATCAAGGCAAAGGGCGGCTCAATTGGCACATCTCTCGTTGATGAAGAAAAGATTGACTACTGCAAGAGCATGCTTGAAAAGGCAGACAAGCTCGGCAAGAAGATTTATCTTCCAGTTGACACAGCAGTCGCACCGGCTTTCCCTGATCCAATTGACAAGCCAATAGCAGTTGAATATGTTCCGTCAAGCGAAATCCCGGCAGACAAGATGGGTCTTGACATCGGTCCAAAGTCTCAAGAACTCTTTGCAAATGCAGTGAGAACAGCAAAGACCGTTGTTTGGAACGGACCTATGGGCGTGTTTGAAAACCCAACTTGCGCAGCAGGCACAATCGCAGTCGCAAAGGCAATGGCAGAGACGGATGCAACCACAATCATCGGTGGTGGCGACTCCGCAGCAGCAGTTGCACAACTTGGATTCGCAGACAAGATGACGCACATCTCCACAGGTGGTGGCGCATCCCTCGAGTTCTTGGAAGGCAAAGTGCTCCCGGGCATTGATTGCTTGAATGACGCAAAATAATTGAAACCATAACGCCATACTTAGTATGGCGTTAAAACATAAAAAATACAAATTAGGGGTATATATTATGGCAAGAAAAGCTATTATCGCAGGCAACTGGAAAATGAACAACACGAAAGCCGACACAAAGGCTCTCATCACCGAGCTTCTTCCGCTCGTAAAAGACGCACAATGCGACGTCGTCATTTGCACACCATACACAGATCTTTGGTCCGCAGTTGAACTCACAAAAGGTTCAAACGTGCACGTTGGCGCACAAAACGTCCACTGGGCAGAAAAAGGTGCTTTCACAGGCGAAATCTCCGCAAAGATGCTCGTTGAACTCGGTGTTGAATACGTCATCATCGGCCACTCTGAGAGACGTCAATACTTTGGCGAGACAGACCAAACAGTCAATGCAAGAGTCAAAGCGGCACTTGCAGCAGGCCTCAAACCAATCATCTGCGTTGGTGAAACTCTTGAAGAGAGAGAAGCAGGCAAGGTTGAAGAAGTCCTCGTTCGTCAAACAAAGGCAGCACTTGAAGGTCTTGAAAAGGCTGACATTGACAACATCGTCATCGCATACGAACCGGTTTGGGCAATCGGCACAGGCAGAACTGCAACAGCAGAAGTTGCAAACGAGACAATCGCAATCGTGCGTCGCACAGTCGCAGAAGTCTTCTGTCCACACTGCGCAGAGCGCATCCGCATCCAATACGGCGGCAGCATGAACCCGAAGAACGTCAAGGAGCTCATGGCAATGCCTGAGATTGACGGTGGTTTGATTGGTGGGGCTTCACTGAAAGCCGTTGACTTCTCTCAAGTCGTGAATTATTGAGCGCCTATTTGGCGATTTGCGTTGTCAGCTTTACGTGCACTCGGCGTCATGTACGACTCTGTACATTAGGCGCTTCGTGTGCGCATCTTCCTAGCAACTCATCCAAATATTTCGCTCAATTGAATGGATAATTATATTATCCATAATCTTCAGTTTTGAATAAAACAATACACTAAACGGGCATCTGCCCGTTTAGTGAAGTTAAAGGTAAAATATGAAAAAATTAGTTTTGGTAGTTATGGACGGCGTGGGCAAGTCCAAGACGGGACTTGGCGATGCAGTCACACTTGCAAACACTCCAACGCTTGACAAGCTTCTTGCGGAGTGCCCACACACCTACATCAAGGCGCACGGCACGGCAGTCGGTCTTCCAAGTGATGACGACATGGGCAACAGCGAAGTCGGCCACAATGCACTCGGTTGCGGACAAGTTTATTCGCAGGGTGCAAAGCTTGTTGAAGAGGCCATTGAATCGGGAGACATTTTTGCGTCTTCCGCATGGCAAGAGCTCAAAAACAACTGTGTTGAAAATGGCTCCACGATGCACTTTTTGGGATTGCTCTCTGACGGCAACGTGCACAGCAATATCGGGCATCTAATCGCCTTAATTAAGGGTGCAAAGCGTGATGGCGTCAAGAGAGTTCGTATCCATGCACTCCTTGACGGACGTGACGTGCCTGCAACGAGCGCACTCACCTATATTGATATGCTTGAAGCGGCTTGCAAAGAGCTCAACGATGCATCATTTGATGCGCGCATCGCATCCGGTGGCGGCAGAATGAAGATCACGATGGACAGATACTTCGCCAACTGGGATATGGTGAAAGCGGGCTTCTACACTCACGTTTACGGAGAGGGCAGACAGTTTGCAAGCGCAACGGACGCAATTGAAACATATCGTGCGGAAAATCCGGGCGTCATTGACCAAGATTTGCCGGCGTTTGTCATTGCAGATGGCGGCGAACCTGTGGGCAAAATTGTGGATGGCGACAGCGTGATACTTTACAACTTCCGCGGCGACCGTGCAATTGAAATCTCAATGGCATTTGACAACGCTGATTTTGACAAGTTTGACCGCGGCAATATGCCAAAAGTCAAGTATGCAGGCATGCTCCAATATGACGGCGATTTGAAGCTCCCAACAAGATTTCTTGTTGAGCCGCCGAAAATCAAGTATACTTTGAGCGAATATCTCGTGAACAGAAACATCAAATCCTATGCTGTCAGCGAGACGCAAAAATATGGTCATGTCACATATTTCTGGAACGGCAANNGGCAACCGCTCCGAAAAGTTCAGCGATAAACTTGAAGATTGGGAGGAAGTCCCGAGCGACAAAGTGTCCTTTGACGAGCGTCCTTGGATGAAAGCGGCAGAGGTGACAGACAAGGTCATCGCGGCTGTTGAAAGCGACAAATATGACTTCATCCGCTGCAACTATCCAAACGGCGATATGGTCGGCCACACAGGCAACCTTGATGCAACAAGAATTGGTGTTGAAGCCGTTGACCTCGGGCTTGCAAGACTGCTTCCGGTCATCAAAAAGATGGGCTATGCGCTCATCGTCACGGCAGACCACGGCAACGCAGACGAAATGCTTGAAAAGAACAAGAAAGGCGTCATCTCCGTACGTACGGCGCACAGCCTCAATCCTGTTCCGTTTATTGTCTATAATGCGGATTGCGAAATCGCAGACGGCGAGTTTGGACTTTCAAACGTTGCGGCAACCGCTGTTCGTTTAATGGGCTTGACTCCAGACGAACACTGGGATAGACCGATAATCAAATAATAGTTCAAAACACAATATCAAAAAAAGCACGCAGATTTGCGTGCTTTTAATTTATTAATAAATTAAGTTCAGTCTATGTCGGAGTCGTCGATGATGTCCGGCTCAGGCCAAGATTCCTTTTTGATGCCGATTGCGGATTGAGCGGCTTCAGCGGAGAGAGGCTCGCCGGTTGAAGATGTGGCGAGAGGTTGGAGCGGGTCATTGATTATATGCTCGTGCGCCTTCATCTCCTTGCGATAGGAGAGCTTGAGAAGCATTGGGGTGACGAGTGTGGATATGATGATTAAGATGAGCACAAAAGGCATAATGTTCGGGTCAACGATGCCGCTGTCAATGCCTTTTTGAGTGCAGACGAGCACGACTTCAGCGCGCACCATCATGCCAAAACCGACGCGGATGCTATCTTTGACGCCGTACTTGCAGGCGAGAGCGCCGAGTCCGCAGCCGAGCACTTTGCCAACGAGTCCCACTGCGATAAACGCAAATCCAAAGCCTACGATCGCAGGGCTTATTGTGGAGAAATCGGCATTTATGCCGATGTTTGCAAAGAACACAGGCGCGAAGATCATATAACTGGACACTTCAACCTTGCGGTCGATATAGTCGTGTTCTCTTACAGTTGCCATGACGAGACCCGCAATATATGCGCCTGTGATGTCCGCAACGCCGAACCATTTTTCCGCGGCGTACGCAAAGAAGAAGCAGATTGCAAAGCCGAGGATTGGGAGACGGCGAGTGTGCGGATATTTCTTTTCTATGAAGTTCATCACAAAGTGAAGCGCGATGCCCACGACGATTGCCGCCGCAAAGAAGCCGATCATCTTTGCGATTACGATGCCGACGTTGCCTGCTCCCGTGCCGTTTTTGAGGCTGATGAGGAGGGAGAGAAGGACAACGCCTATGATGTCGTCAAGGATTGCCGCCGCAATGATGGACGTGCCGACCTTTGTGTTGAGTTTGCCAAGTTCTTTTAAAGCCGCAACCGTGATAGACACGGAAGTCGCGGCAAGGATTGTTCCGTAAAAGAGGTTTTGAATGGCTTGGTCGCCTGTCATGCCATTAAAGCCCGTATTGCAGGCGGCGGCCACGACAAAACCAAGCCCGACAGGGAAGATGACACCGAGAATCGTGATGATGACGGACGGAAATCCGCAGGTTTTGAACTGCTTGAGATCCGTCTCAATGCCTGCCGAGAACATTATGAGAATTACGCCGATTTTTGCAAGGAATGAGAGTCCTTCAAGCGTTTCGCTTGAAAATACGGTTTGTCCCGGGATGAGTTTGATAAGTCCAAGCAAAATGCCCGCAACAAGCATACCCACAACCTGTGGGAGTCCAATCTTTTTGCCGAGAACGGAGAAGAGTTTTGAGCATACCAAAATCAGCGCAAGCGGCAGAAGAATTTCAAAATATTCAATTATACCCATTGTTTGACTTATCATTTTTCCTCTTTTGCAAGAGCAGTTATACGCCTTTTATTTGTTTTAGTCAAGCATATTCAAAATGTTATTCTTTGATTTTTCAACGGTTTTATTAAACATTTGTAAACTATTATTATATTATAACTACCCGCGCGCGTGTTTTCCATTGACACAAATCCTTTTCAATGTTAAAATGCTAAGGATGTTTGCTTTTGTATTTATACGAAAATAATACAAGAGCAGGGAGAACTATATGTTAACAGTAAAAGATTTAGTCAAAAAGTATCCAAAGAGCGACAAAGTCGCTGTTGATCACATTTCCTTTGAACTTAAACCGGGTGAAATCTTTGGTTTCCTTGGTCAAAACGGCGCAGGCAAATCCACGACGATCAAGTGCTTGACGGGCATACTTCCGTATGACAGTGGCACGATTGAGATTTGCGGCTATGATATGAAAGCAGAGCCAATCAAGGCAAAAATGAATATGGGCTACGTGCCTGACAACCACTCCGTCTATGAGAAATTGACGGGCAGAGAATACGTCAACTATGTCGCCGACCTCTACAAAGTGAGCGAAGCTGACAGAACAGAGCGTATGAACAAGTTTGCCAAGCTCTTCCGCTTGGAGTTTGCCATGGACAGACAAATCAAGTCTTATTCACACGGCATGAAACAAAAAATCTGCGTCATCGCGGCACTCATCCATGAGCCAAAACTCTGGGTGCTTGACGAACCTATGATGGGCCTTGACCCGCAATCCACTGCGGAAATTATCGCATATATGCGCGAACACTGCGCAAAGGGCAACACAGTCTTCTTCTCAAGCCACAACCTTGATCTTGTCAAGAAGCTTTGCCACAGAGCCGCAATCGTCAACGACGGGCATCTCATTGACATCCTTGACCTTGCAGGCAATGAAGAAAACAAACAAAAACTTGAAGAAATCTTCTTCAAGGCAACGGGCACCTATGATGCGCGTCTCTTTGAGGACTATGCATCCCAAGAGAGTGCAGACGTGCGCCCTGATTTGCCGGTGGAGGACAATGCATCCGAAGAAGACCAACAAGTTGAGGAGGACAAAGAATAATGAAAAGCGACTTCTCTATGCAGAGTGTGAAGACGCTGTTCAAGCTTGACCTCAAATCCCGTTTTGGCACAACGCAAAAGATTGGCGTCAAAAACAGGGTTATACAGGTGTCCAACTACCTCTTCTTTGCGGTGGTTTATGCAGTCCTCATACTCGGCATTGTATATTTGAGCAAGATATTTATCAACAAGGCGAAACTCGAAATCAGCTTTTTGACGTTGGCGACCATGTTGACAGTGTTGCTCGCAACGGCTATTTCAACAGGTACGGTGATTAAAAACCTGTATATGAATGGCGACAACGAATTGCTTCTTAGGTTCCCTGTCAGCGGAACGGAGATTTTGGTGTCAAAGTCAGTATACTGTTTTTTGCACAACCTCGTTGTATGCTTTGCGACAATGTTTCCGTTTTATATTACGTTCGGCGTTGAGACAAACGCACCTGTTGGCGATTATTTCAGCTATATCGCTGTGATTTTGTTCTCCTCGCTCTTGCCGTATTTTGTTGCAAACATCATTGCAGTTCCTGTCATGAAAGTTTTAAACTATGTCAAGAATCAGTTCCTTCTCGTGCTCATCTTGACAATAGCCGCAGTTTGCGGAGTGTTTGTGCTCTATATGTCAGCGCTCAGCAACATTGTTGACTATCTCATGGAGACCAACAAAAACATCTTCTCCGCAGAAGTTGTTGCTGTCTATCGTGACTTTGCGGCGCACGCATATCCGTTCAACTTCTATGCCTATCTCATCAACGGCAAGAGATATGCGGGCATGACATCAGGACAAATGGCACTCAACTTCTTGTATCTCTTGCTCATCAACGGTGGGCTTGGCGTTGCAGCGTTTTTCATCACAAAAACTGCATATTACAAGACAATCCTCTACGGCATTGAAACGGAAAAAACTTCCTTCAAGAAGAAAATCAAAAATCACAAACGCTCTGTATTCCATGCGGTTTTGCACAAAGAGTTCTTCTTGATACTCAGAAGTTTCAACTATTCATTCCAATATCTCGCAATGGCGTGCGCAGCACCGTTTATGGTGTTCTTCTGCAGCCGTCTTGCGGTCAGCATGGGCACAAAGAGCCTCGGTGCAACTATCATGCCGGGACTTATGCTCATGATTATCATCATATTCGTCACGATTATCGTGTCGTTTGCATCCACATGCATTTCGCGTGAAGGCAACTGCTTCTATCTCACAAAGGTCATTCCTGTGAGCTACACAAAGCAAGTGCTCACAAAGTTCTTCCTTTATTCGGTTGTGGCAGTTGTGTCCGTTGCGATATGTTGCGCCGTGACAGGCGGATACTATACGCAACCGGATGAAGAGGGTGTTGCGGTGCTCAACTATGTTGACGTGCTCGCAATCTTTGGTATAAGCGAAATGGTTGTTATGGCTCTCACATGCCTTAGCATGTGGGCAGACGTCAAGATGCCAACCTTCAACGTCTCCGGCGATGGCGAACTCGTCAAAGCCAACAAGAACGTTGCGCTTTCAATGATTGTCGGTATTATCGTTGCGGTTGGATACGGCGTGTTTGCAATGGTGTTCAGTTTGCTGCCATTCAACATCGGCAACTGGCACATCGTCAGGATGAACAATACGAGCGACATATATGTCGTTCTGACCGTTGTGTCCGCAGTTTTGCTTGTGGCAAGCGGCGCGCTTATGTTCATAAACTTGAACAAGCGTTATCAAAATATTGCACCATAAGGGGAGGGACTGATTATGAAAAAAGTTATGATTGGTATCCTCATCCTCATCCCGATTATCGTCCTTCTCGTCATTGTGGCGGTTGGCGCGATAATCTCTATGGATGCTTATATTTCGGTTGAAAGCGTTTCAATTGAAGACGCTGACGGCAACAAGGTCAAAAACTTGACGGTCAGCACTTCCGAACTTGAAGGCGGTGTGCTTGACATCACAAAACAAGTTTACATCAAAGTCTACCCGGAAAGAGCGACGGACAAGTCGGTTTCATGGTCTATTGAAGATTTGCGTTGCTTTGATGTAGACTACGACGAGGCTTTGAACGGAGCGGCGGCGGTGCTCATTGACAGAGATGGCAGAGAAGTCCAAACCAATGAGACGGGCAAAGTTGCAATCCGCACATATTGCCAATTTGTGCTCAAAGTTGCGGCTGGTTTCCACTCTGCTTCCGTCAAGATTTCAATCGTCGGCTACGACGTTGAAAAGATTTCACTTGCCAACGTCACGACGGAGAACAACCGTTTGGTTGTTGGCGAAGTGTTGAGACTCTCTGCAAACTACACTCCTGTTGACAGCATTGTATCATCGGGTGTTTGGCAGAGCGACAACGAAGAAGTTGCGTCTGTTGACGCAAACGGCGTTGTCACGGCGCACAAACCAGGCGTTGCACATATCACGCACAAAGCGGACGTCTATTCCAAAGACAATGAATATGTGACATCAACTCCGTTTGAAATCGTTGTTGAAGCAGGCGCAAGCACGATTTATGGCAACACGCTCACAACTTCAAAATCATTGCTCAGTTTGCACGAAATAGGCATCGGCGACGGCTATCAAGTCGTTGGCGACGGCGCAACGATTGTCGGCGATGAACTCACAATCACAGGCGATACGGTCGTGCTTTCAAACGGCACAAAGACGTTTACAATCAGTCGTTGTCAAGACAAGGCTATTGAGATTGTCAACAAGGAAATCTTTGACAACCGCGACGAGGACAACAACTTCATCTTGGAAGTCGGTTCAGCAAGAGCATTCGTTTTGGAAGTAAAATGGGCGTCTCAAACAGAGACAACCGCTCTTTCAAATGTTGTTTGGTCTTCTTCAAACGCTCAAATTGCAACTGTTGACAGCGATGGCAAAGTTGTCGCTGTTGGCGATGGTATTGTGACTATAAC
>DBVQ01000076.1:0-1839 GCA_002308155.1 Christensenella sp. UBA1260 | reverse complement strand
GTCACAACTTTGAGGCTTGAAACATCCAACTCATACTTTGCATCCGCAGGTATTGCAAGAGAGACTGTGTTTGCAAGCGACAGATTTGTCAATGTTGATGTTGACCACACCAAAGAGGCAAACAGCGTTCTTATTCGTATTGACGGCGAGCCGGAAGACGAGAGATTGNNTTGTGGACTTTTACAGTGCATACAACTTTAAAATCATAAGCGGTGAAGACTACGCTCACTTTGACGATACGACGGTGAACAAACTCGTGTTTGATGGTGAGGGGCTTGAAGGAAAGGGCAAACAACAAATCATCGTGCGCGTATCCGCAAAATATCCAAAATACGAGACGCTCGCTCACTATACGACTGAAGATGTGACAATAAACGCCGTTTATGGCATTGCTGCCGAAAACGCAATCGAGTTTAAAGAGGCATCTCTTGACCAAAAAGCATACGCCTATGCAAACAAAGTCGCAACCAAGGATTATCACGGATTTGATATTCATGTTTCAAGTTCAAAGACTATGGCGATAGTGCTTGAAAACGACTTTGAGTTTGATGCCGATTATTGCAAAAAATACCATTCATCAGGAAAGTTAGACGGGGACAGCAAAATAAACTTGTATGGCGATGTCTATGGCAACGGCAAGACGGTTTCTTCCAAGAAAGAGTATCTCGACGGGCAATACAGAGAACTCACGCACATTGCTTGGAGCAATGTGACCATGAGCAATATTCACATCAGAGTCAACACTCTTGCAGAGGATGAGACCTCTATTGACACTCAAGCATTGTGGGGCGATAGTGTTGATATTGAAGTGATTGGAGACGATGATATGAACATCAAGTACGGCAGTGCAAGACTCACAAACGTCCGCGTTGAGTTCTCCTTGCTTGAAAACGGCAAGAAGGTGTCCAGCATTTACAATGCCGATGTCACTTACGATGGCTGCGTGTTCAGAAACGTTGCTCAATCCGCATTCTACAGCCCAACGAGATTTACAACAGCCACGTTTGACGGTGTTGAATATCTCTATCCGGAATACGTGCATTATCATTTCAACAACATATTTGCGACAAACATGCTCGGCACGCTTGCCAACATAACATACGATTACTATTCAGTTGATCACTATGATGGCAACAACCAACCGACCTATCGTTTTGGACAAACGGCAGAGACGATTGACCAGTATATGTATGACAATTATATCAGCAAGGGCTACAACTCCGAATTTATTCAAACCGGCTTCCTTGACCTGTACAACTGGCAACCTTCATCTGCAACGAATATGCTCAAGACCGGCAACGAAGATGCGGACAAACTGCTTCAAACGGCATTGGGCGCTCTCGTTGACAAGCATCCTGATCTTGATCCGTTCAAGTATATTTGGAAGAGAAACGGCATTGACGAAAGCTATTTCCACATGGGCTTTGTCGCTGTTGGCATCAACACTCCAAACGGATTCCCGCCAGCGAGCGAAACAATCTACCTTAGACCGCAACTTGAAGACAAGCGCTTCACACACTTCTTCTCAAAGAATCTGAGAACAATCAAGGAAGTGAAGGAGCAAGATCCGGACTTCAAGTCTGATGCAGTTTTGGCAACGACTGTCACAATGCTCAAGAAGATGGATTTCTACATCTATCTCTATTACAACACATGCGACATCAACCCAGAGACGCAAGACCCGGAGTCAGGAAGTATGCCGAATGGGGCGAAGCTTATTGATCACCTCCACGGTTTATTGTAAAACCGCACAGTTTTGCGAATAGCATTGTCAAAGCCCGTTTGTTCGGGGGTCACGTACGCTTTGTACGCTCATCCCTCGCAAACGGGCTTTTTCGC
>DBVQ01000020.1:7376-17725 GCA_002308155.1 Christensenella sp. UBA1260 | reverse complement strand
TTCTGATTGTTGCCGTCTTGACGATGCAAAAAAGCAAGGTTTGGAAGTGCAAAACATAAAATAGTATTGAATTGGAAGTTGGATGTCATTTTTTAGTGCGTTGATTGTATCTATATATATGAATACGCCAAAATAGGAAGATGTGATGAATATGAGAATAACCGAAACGCTATATCAAGCAGTAGCATACAGATGGCTACTTCCCAAAAGATTAAAACGGTATGCGAAAAGGTAGTTAGTTTTGTATCGAAACGATAAGTTTTTTGAAGAGTCAAGAACAATAATCAAACGAGCATACGCCGACGAGGGTATAACGGGAACGCTTGCGAAGAAACGTGACAACTTCCTGCGAATGATACGGGATTGCGAAAAGGGAAAGATAGATTTGATCTTGACTAAATCGGTCGCCCGTTTCGCCCGTAACACCGTCGAAAGTTTGAAATACGTTCGCCAACTAAAAGCCAAAGGCGTGGGCGTGTACTTTGAAGAACAATGTATCGACTCCCTAAAAGCGGACAGCGAGATGTTTATTGGTATTCACAGCGTTCTTGCCCAAGCCGAGAGCGAGAATATCAGCGCCAACGTCAGATGGGGCATTCAACAGAGAATGCGGAGTGGGACGTTCGCATTTCGCTACAACCTGTTGGGATATAAGAAAGGTGAAGACGGACAACCGGAAATTGTCGAAGAGGAAGCCGAAGTCGTTAGAAATATCTTTGAGATGTATTTGGACGGAAGCAGTCTCGATCAGATAAAAAGTTATCTCGAAAGCAATGGCATTCTGACGAAAACAGGAAAGAGCGAATGGAGCAAAACCATCATTCAAGGTATGCTCTCGAACGAGAGATACACGGGCGATATGTTATTGCAGAAGACCTACACGGAGAACTGTATCACGAAAAAGGTATTGAAAAACCGTGGAGAGATGGCGAAGTATCTTGTTACAAACAACCATCCGGCAATCATTGACAGGGATACGTTCAAGGCGGTGCAAAAGGAGAGTGCTCGTCGGAGCGGTAAGAGGAAAACGTCGGATAAGAGTTTGACCGAGCAAGGGAAGTACAGCGGCAAGTATGCTTTAACCGAGTTGCTCGTTTGCGGTGAGTGCGGTAGTCCCTATCGCAGAAGAACGTGGGTGCGCAATGGCGTCAACCGCAAAGTGTGGAGATGCTTGAGCCGTGTGGATAACGGAACGACTTACTGCAAGGATTCCATCAGCGTGGAAGAAGAAATGTTGCAACAAACCATCTGCCGAGCTTTGCGAAGAGCAGTTCAGTATGACCGTGAAGCGTATGAACTCATCCTTTCAAACCTCTCTTACGGCGTAACAGGAATAGACGACAGTTTGGATATTTTTGCTATCGAATCGCAAATCAAAGAATTGAAAGGGCGGATAGAAGAAAACGTCGAACTTGCGATGAATACCGAGGGCAATCCGCAGAAATATTATGACGTAATCAAGTACATGAACAGTCAGATCCTTGCCTTGAACGAACAACTGAGTTTGGCAAAAGAAAAACTGTCTTCGGAAGAAAAGATCGGATTGGAGATTGCTCGTATAAAGGAGTGCCTTACCGATATGACCATCTTCGATAAATATGACGACCGGACTATCCGACGACTGGTAGATCACATCCGAGTGATGGGCGATAAAAGATTAATCATCGTTTTGAAGGGTGGACTTCAAATCGAAGAAAAGTTGGAGTGGGATTCATAGAAATATGAGTCCCTCTTTGTTTATAATTACAAAAAATCTCAATTTGTGGTGAAATCAAGGTGTAGCCTTTTCGTACTACTTAGACAAAAAAGCGTACCAGTCGGTGCGCTTTTTCATTTGAAAAGTCGCTATTGACCTGTCTATTTGCGGGTGATATAATGAAAGTACAAAATGATGGGGGTGAGTTTATGCACTTTATTTTCTTTGGCCCAAGCAGCAGCGATGCGGCGGATAGAGTCAAATATATCATGGAACACTGCGTACGCAGCACCCAGAACTTCAACTGGACGTTCATATTTATTTTGGCTGTCGTCTTCTATGTGTATTGGACGGAAATCAAAAACAAAAACTGGGATGCAATTATCGCGGGTGTCGCGCTCTACTCTGTGCACTGGCTGTACGAGATTATGAACGCCGTCATCGGCTATGCGACTGGCGCGCCTCTTTGGTGTGTATCGCCTGAAAGCACGACGTTTATTCTGCTCGCGGGCGTAAGTTGGGAGCTCTCGATGATGTTCTCAATTGCAGGTATCATCTCCTACAAGATGCTCGGCGACAACCCTGACAAGCTCGTAATCAACAAGGGCAAGTTCAAGGTGTCAATGCGACTCGTCGGAGCGATTGGCATGGCACTTCTCTTTGCACTCATAGAGTCCTTCCTTGCAGGCGCAGAGAATGGCTCGTTCATTTGGGTGTATCCATGGTGGGGCGTTATCCTTGTCTTCATCACAACCTACATCCCGTTCTTCCTTGCGGCAAACTTTGTGCCGAAGATGCAAAAGAAGGCAAAGACAATCTTCTTGTTGACACTAGTCGGCATCAACATTTTGCTCCTTGCATTCTTGATTCCGTTCGGCATCATCTAAACTTATTCTTCCAAAAAGAATAAACAAAAAATCTCGGGCACAAACCCGAGATTTTTTATTTTAATAATTGCTCCTACAGTCTAATAAGGGCGCAAAAACAAATGCTACTCACACGAAGTGTGTTAAACAATTTGCATATTTTTGAGAAGCATGAGCGACGGGCCTTCGTATGCGCCACGCACAACCTTGTCAGCAGTCAAGCGAAGCGAAGGCAAAACCTCGCTGAGTTTGCCGCTCATTGAGATACCTGTCACAGGCGTCACCTTGTCTCCGTCATGGAGATAGGCAAGACGGATTTCGCCGCCGATATAGTCGTTGTAAGTGTCAAGTTGAATGCCAGAGAGCGAAACTGCTTCAAGATATCTGCCGCCCACTTTGTCAAGGCTTCCGCTGCCCACAGAGATACACTCAAGGTTGCCTGTGATGTCCTCTTTCTTCTCGCCGAGATATTGACCAAACACGTTGCCGCCCCAAAGTGCTACGGCTTTGCCGTCCTTGATGACAACTCTGTCCTTGAGCGTCGTGCCATCCTCGTCAAATGCGGCGGAATGACTGCTGCCTTCAACTGCGGCTTTCATAGTCACGGTAAACGGGTCGCCCGTTCTGCCCTTCTGCAAATCCTCGCCGACTTCAAATGCGTTTCTGTGCATATACTTTGCGCCATAAGAGAGTTCGTATGCGAGATTGTCCGCAAGTTCCGATATCTCGTTCGGTCTCAAAGCGACATCAACAACTTGTGGCTCGCCCTTGACTGCTTCGTGTCTGTCCTTGACCTCTCTCATCTTGTCGCTGATTTCACGCGTGATATCTGCAAGATTAAGGGACGTAAGTTCATACCATTCGTAGAGTTCAACGGATTCTTTTGCGTCTGTGTGGGTTGGGATTGCCTCAATGCCAATCTTGTAGCCCGTTTGTGTCTTGTCAAGCCCTGTTGACAGACGCACTCTCGTCTTGCTCTCTGTGACAAAGATTTCAAGTGCGTTTATGCTTGCACCATCAACCATCTTTGCATCAAACACAGCCTTTGCAACCTTCTCAGCGACTTCTCTGCCGCTCAAGCCCTTGAGGTCAGACTTGATTTCATATTCTTCCTTGCCGCCTTCAACAAGTGCAAACGGAGGATTGTGTGCAAGTTTTGCGCGGGACAATGCCTTTGTGAGCTCGCGCTTCAATGCTCCTTCGTCCATAGATGCATAGACAGGGAATGAGCTTACGCCCATCGTGCCATCCTCGTTTTTGACGTACACGGACACGCTCGTATCTTCCGTTTCGCTTGCACGGACGGTTTCAACCTTGCGTCCCACAACAAAGAACATCTCGTGTGCAGAGGTTTTTTTGTCAATGATTTTATACCCATCCGGGCAATTTGCTTTCACAATTTTTTCAACGTCAAACATAGAGCACCTCCTTAAGAAAGTTTGCAACGTGCCTTAAGGCACGGACCGCCGTCAGAGACGCGCACCCACTCTTTGTAGCCCTTTCCGCAAGAGCCTGCACCGATAACTTTGAAATCGTCGGAAATCATTGTGATTGACTTCAAAAGTTCTGGCACAAATCCGCTCATAACGACTGGGGAGACATAATTGTCTGTGAGTTTGCCGTCCACGATTTCAATGCCGTATTCCGCCGTGCATTGGATTTGCCAGTTCTTCGGGTCTTCCATGCCGTTGTTTGTTTCAAACAACATATAGCCGTGCTTGACGGATTTTATCATATCTTCAAGTTTGTCTTTGCCTGCCTCAAAGAAGGTGTTGGTCATACGCGTATATGCCTTGTGGCCAAAGTTTTGACGTCTGCCATTGCCCGTTGGCTCTGTTCCGAGTTGAGCCGCACTTGCAAGGTCGCAAAGCCCTGCGACAAGTATGCCGTCCTTTATGATTTGTGTGTCGTGTGCCATTATGCCGTCGTCGTCAAAGAAATAGGATGCGGTTGAAAATGCCGCCGCCGCACCGTCGTGCATATTGACAATTGGAGACGCCACGTATTTGCCGACGTACTCCTTGGCAAGTGCACGGTTTTTGACAAATTGGTCCATCTCAACGCCGTGTCCAAACGCCTCGTGAGCGATAAGACCTGTGATTGAGCTGTCCGTGATTATGTCATACACGCCCGGCTCAATCGGAGTTGCCTTGACAAGATGACGTGCCTTGTCAACAGCCTTGTCAACGAGTTTTGGCAATGTGTCAAAGATATCTTTCATTTGATTGCCGTAGGCAGATTCAAACGACTGTGCAATCTTCTCGTCGCGATAAACCAAAATGACATAGCCATTCACCCAGCCGTAATGCTGGTCAAGTTCACGGTTTTCACTGATAAAGAGTTTGTTGACGACAAACGGATGCACAACGACGATTGCGTTCAAAATCTTTTCGTCCTTCTTCAATGCTTCGTCTTTGAGATTGGTGCAGAACTTCAAAATCTCGTCATCCGAATAGTTGTCAAAGTCGCTTTCACGCACAAATGACTCTTTGTGCACTGGGTCAGCAGGCACTGGGCAAGAGATTGCGCCTTCAACTTTGTTTAAAGCAATTTCTTTCACAATCTTTTCTGCAAGAGCCTTCTTGTCGCCTGCGATTGAAGAAAGCGAATACTCGCCAAAAGCATTGCCGTCATGCACTTTGACGACAAATCCGCACTCGCCTTCCATTCTGCCACCGGCGGAGACAGAACTTGTCTCTCTGTCCACGTGGTACATGGCGGTTGATGAGTCTGTGCCAAGTATGCTGACATATTTGTAATACGGTTTGAGCGCGCAAACGAGTTCTTTCATCTCGCCACGCATACCGTTCAAAAACTTGGATAATGCCATATTGCCTCCTAAAAATGTTTATTTCATCAAGATTATAGCATAGACTTTGTGTTTTGTCTTAGTTTTTACAAAAAAAATACGCCGTGCATATTGCACAGCGTATTTTGATGTTGATACATATTATTTCTTTGCATTAATGAGGTCGTCAAGGAGCGCCAACACATCGTCGCCGAGGAGAGGCCATGCACCGCCGACGTCCGCGTGCCAATAGTTTTTATACTCATAGAGTCTGCCCGCTGCTTCCATCTCGTCCCAATCCATGCCTGCGAGAGATGCATATGTGCACACCATGCCGTCGCCGCCGATATAACCTTCTCTGCCAACTCTTGCTCTGTCGTTGTTGATAACTTCGCAAGTGTAGGTTGGATAGCCATATTCGTCAACTTCTCCGCTCGTCATGCTGATACCGGTGATTGTTGTTTGGATGTTTGTGCCAAGGAACATATAGTAGTTGACATAGCTCATTGCAATTTGACCATCAACAAACAAACCTTCATAGTAGGTTTTGAGTCTTGCCGCGCCGTATTTGATGCGGTCGCCTCTCTTGTTGACGCTGTATGGATTGCCGTTTACGTCAAGGAGCACATAGAGCTTGCCGCCCTTTTCAACGCATACAAGGTCGCAGTCCACAATAGTTGCTTCTGCTTCATCAAAGTTTTCAACTTCAACAATGCCCTTCTTGACGTCCATACCGCTCTTGATGCGGAGCGTGCCGCCTGCCGGATTGACACTGTCGCCCGCAAACGTTGCGCCCTCTTCATAGTGGACAGGTCTTGTCTTTGTGACTTCTCTTTCATTTGCGCCAACACCTTCGATGACTGTGTACTCTTCTGTATAGATTGCCCAGTTCAAAGTGTTGTAGAAATCATAGAGCTCATGCTTTGCAGCTTCAACGGCATCAGGATCATCCGGATCTTCACAGAGACCGATCTTTTCGCCGTCCACCCAGAGACCGCCTTGAGAATCGCCTGCAAGTTGATATGAGTTGATAAACTCATAGCTTGGGCAGAGCGCCATCATGCCCCAGTTGTTGTTGAAAAACTTGTCAATGATGCCAAGGAACTTTTGAACCACACCGCCGACAGTGCTGCCGTCCGCGAGCATTTGGTCAAGGTCAAAGCCAAAGGTTTTTAAGAAGTTGCCAAGATATGCTTTCGGGCAAGTCATTGCGCCGTATGCGTCAAACGAGCCGAGTGTTGCAGGTGCGTATGCGAGATACATTTCAACCTTTTCTCTGTTTGCCTCGCTTCTTGCAAGATAGCTGTTGACGACAGGACCGCCCATACTGTGGGACATGAAAATAACTTTCTCATAACCCTTTTCTGCAATAAAATCTTCAAGCACCTTTGCGGAATCCGCCGGGCTCTTGCGCCAGTCTTGGTTGAACATAATGCAGTCGTATTCGTCGCCAAACTCTTTTCTTGTGTTGAGAATAAATTGCTTGTAAATTGCAACTGCGCCGTAGTAGCAGTTTATGCGATAACCGTCTTTGTCAACCGGCTTGTTGTTTGCAGGGACGACGTGCGGATTGTTGCCGTTGCCGTCTTGGTCAAGAGACATATCATAGAGCAGATTACCTGGTTGGAATACTAATGCATTTGCAACAACTGGAAAAACGTCCTTTTCCGCCTCAAACTCTGCCATAACACCGCCGAGGTCATAAATGCTTGGCGTATCTGGAGCCCAGTGCTCATAGAGGTCAAACTCTGTGTTGAACGGATCCCAAACTGTCTCTTGCGTCTCCTCATTGTAGAGTCCGCCGCCGAAAAGCGCCGTCACGTAAATAATTGCCTTGTTGTGTTGAGGAGTGCCATCGCCTGGGTCAAGTATGCTGATGTCGGTTGGATCAATAACTTGCCCGCCGCCTTGACCACCACTGCCGCCTTGGCTGCTGCCTCCGCCCTGACTGCCTTTATTTGAATTGTTTGTCGGTGTCGTCTTCTTGTTGCAAGCAACAAGCACCAAGGACAAAACCAGCACGAGGACAAGTACAAACGTCAAAATAGTTTTTGAGCTGATTTTTTTCATAATTTCCCTCTTATATCAAAACTTTTGTTTCTCAACAACGCTCAGCAATCACTTGCTGACGAGATAAAGCCTCAACGCTTCATCCACTTTTTCAATCTCATTCAAGCAGAGTTTTTCATCCGCAAGCGTGCGGCGAAGCCCTGCCCAAATCGCCTTTATCATAAGCGAATCGCGAGAGTCAAGCGCAACGGAAAAGCCTTCAAGCATAATCATAAACTCGCCTCTTGTTCCGTCGTCAATCTGTGCCTCTTGCACCGCTTTTGCCATATTCACGAGCAAGTATTCAACTTGCTCCATAAGTCCGGAGTGCGCAAACTCAACTTGATGCGAAATCTCAGGAGCCTCCTCTCTTATGCCCTCGACAACAAAGTTGACGATTGCAAGTTTGAAAGGCTCAAGCATCTTCACGCAAAACTCGTCAAAACTTTCCTGTTTTGTCTCGGCAGGGAAAAACATTGCGGAAAACGCAAGCGCGTCCATAACCCCTGCATCAAACTCAACAAGCATATTGCTGACAAGCGCAACAAGGTTCTTTTGATTTTTCGGAAGGCGCAAAATATTGCTGTCTCCGACCTTGGTAAGCGCTTTGCGCTTTTCCGTCTCATAATCAAAGCCTTTGTTGCAATAGGCAAGCACCGTGCGGAACTCCTCGTAAAAAGCGAGACATTTGAGCACGTTTTTGAGCTTCTTGTCAACGAAGATGAGGTTTGAGTTTCTAACGTCTTCCAGCGCGCAAACGAGAGCTTGTACGCCTTCTTTGTCGTATGCCATAACACACTCCTTGAGAGCTTATACAAAAAATATAGCATAGTAATTTAATAATTTCAAGGGGAAAATGTGGCAAATGTCTCTTATTTTTCATTAAGAGACGCAAAAAATGCGCAAAACGCGCGTTTAAATCAAGATTTTCACTTCTCCGCTTGAGAGAGTGTGCGTTATATTTTGCTCGTCAAAGACGAGCAGATGGCAGTCCAAATCCAAGTCCTTGGCGACCGCGGGATACTCTTTGCCGCCGTTGTCTATAACGCGGACGGTCTTACCCAACGTTGAGCACCTAGCCTTGTACTTGGCAACAACTTGCGACTTGTCAAAATCACAGTATAAGGATTTGAAGTTTTCAAGAATTGCACAAAGAAGTTTCTTCTTTGTGTCCTTGCCAACATTTTTGACCCCGCAGGCGATATCACGCACCGCTTCATCCACGCTGTCCCCAATGTTGACGCCTATGCCGACAATGGCGAATCCGGGCAGATTTTCACTCGTCTCTGTGAGTATGCCGGAGCATTTTTTGCCCCCGACAATCACGTCGTTCACCCACTTTATGCTCGCATCGTCGCCGCACACTTCGCGCACGGCATCACACACGGCAATCGCTGCGATAACAGTCAACTTGTCCAACAAATCCTGCGTTTTTGGAGCGGTTAGAACACTGAAATACAGCCCGCCCTTTGGAGAAAAGAACTTTCTGCCGAGTCTGCCCTTTCCGCCCGTCTGTTCGTCCGCAACAACGACAAAACCTTCTCTCAACTTGCTCTTGTCAAGAGATTTCAAATAGTCGTTTGTTGAGTCAATGCGTCTTAAATGCTTGACTTCAAAATAATCCTCAATTTTGTTGCGGCAAAAAAGTGCGCTCATACAGGTTTATTATACCAAGCGCACGGCGAGTTTTCAAGTGCTTAAAACAAAAGCGAAAAAATCATTGCAACGACGAGCCCCAAAAAGAAACTTTTGCCAGAAAAATTGCCGTTTTGCAACTTTGTTGCAACGGGCAGAAGGTCAAAGATTGAAACATACAGCATCGCGCCCGACGCAAGCGCAACGCACACGCCGTCGGCAACCAAGTTTGCTCCGCCCACAAACACACCTATCAATGCGCCCAAGAGCGTCGCGCCACCCGCGAGCAGGCTGAGGAGCACGGCGCGCGCGGGCTTTACTCCTCCGCTGACAAGGGGCGCGGAGATTGCCATGCCTTCGGGCAGATTGTGAAGCGCAATAACCACCGCAACCACAATCCCGACAGCAACGTTTGACGCCCCGCTTGCGCCAATCGCCATACCCTCGGGGACATTGTGAAACGCTATCGCCAAAAACGTGATTATGCCAGCCTTTTTGAGGCTCGTCTTCGTCCTTGTGGCAAGCACCTCAACTTGTGCCTGTTTTTGGTGTTCTAACGCATTATTTTGCTGTTTTGCGCCCGCCTTTTCCACAACAAAATTGAAAAGAAACGCCACTGCCGTGCCCGCAAACAAAGATGCCATTGCAACTGCCACGCCCAACAACTCGCTATCTTTTATTTTGCAGTTATTTACGGCTTCCGGCATCATTTCAAACGCCACTACGCCAAGCATAATCCCTGCCGCAAACATCAGCGTCTTGCCGACTGTCTCCGTGCTCTTGTCCTTTATGGACGCGCCAATAACCCCGCCTATGCCTGTGCCAAGCACGCCGGCGAGCGCGGAGAGTATCAACATCAAAATCTTGCCGTTCACACCAAATTGTATGCCCCGCGTTTCGTTTTTATTTTTTCAAACATACTATAAGTATGAAAGGTGCAAAAATCAGGTTGTTTATATTCGCGTGGCTGATTGCCACGTGCATGGTTATTGTGGCGGGAGGGGCTATGGCAAAACCAAAAATCGCAAGCGCAGAGACGCCGAGCGTCAAACTGTTGGCGCGTTTTTGCACCTATTACGGCGACAGCGCGCCAAACCGCAAATCCAACGTTGAGCTCGCCTGCCGCAAAATAAACGGACTTGTGCTCTACCCCGAGGACGAGTTCTCCTTCAACGCGCAAGTGGGCGAGCGCACGGCAAAGAACGGTTTTAAGACCGCATATATCATCCAAGACGGCGACTTTGTTGAGGGCGTGGGCGGAGGCGTGTGCCAAGTGTCCTCAACGCTTTACAACTGTGCCCTGCTCTCGGGGCTT
>DBVQ01000020.1:3184-7354 GCA_002308155.1 Christensenella sp. UBA1260 | reverse complement strand
TTTGACGCAATGGTGTCAAGCGGCAGTGATTTCCGCTTTGTAAACACTCTATCCGCGCCCATAAAAATCACAATGAAGGCGGACGGCAACGATATCGTTGCCGAAATCTACGGCGTGGGCAAGCAGACAATCAAACGCCGCTCCGAAGTCATTGAGACAATCCCGTTTGAAATTGAATACAGAGAGGACGCAAATCTTGCGATGGACGACGAAGTCGTTGACAGCGAGGGCAAAGAGGGCGTCAAGTCGCGCGGCTATCTTGACTACTACGAAAACGGCGAGCTTGTCAAAAGCGAGCTTATTCGCACGGATTTTTACGCTCCGCAAAAAAGAATCGTCTTGACAAATAAAAAAAGTGATATTGACTTGATAAGGTAAAAAGTTTATAATATTTTTATAAACCACTTTTCGGGGGAATATTATGACTTATCAAGAAAGTTTCAATGAGTGGCTCGCAAGCGATGAGCTCTCGGCAGAAGACAAAGCCCGCCTTCAACAACTTGACGAAGCGGAAAAGAAAGAGATGTTCTTTGGCCCGCTTGAGTTTGGCACGGCAGGTATGCGCGGAGTGTTGGACTTCGGCACCAACCGCATGAACGTTTGGACGGTCAAGCGCGCAACAAAAGGACTTGCGGATTATATCCGCACTCTGGGCGCAGAGGCAATGCGCCGCGGCGTCGTCATCTCATACGATACGCGTCGTTTTTCCAGCGAGTTTGCAATCCGCGTCGCAAAAGTGCTCTCGGCAAACGGCATCAACTCCTATCTGTTTGAGGATGTCCGCCCTGTGCCTATGTGCTCGTTTGCAATCCGCCATCTCGGTGCAATCGCGGCGGTCATGATCACCGCATCCCACAACCCAAAGATTTACAACGGCTACAAAGTCTATGGCGACGACGGAGCACAGATGTCTCCTGAATCCACGGACAAAGTGGTTGAGTTTATTGCAAAAACCCCTTATTTCGGCATAAAAGAGGCAGACGTCAAAGCCTGCGCGAAGTGCATCAAAGGGCTTGACAACGACAAGCTGGACGAGCACATCACAGTCATTGGCAAGAGTGTGGACAATGCCTACTTTGAGGCGATTGAAAAGCTCTCGCTCTCCCCTGACGCAGTCAAGAAGTTTGGCAAGGACATCAAAATCGTCTATACGCCAATCCACGGCAGCGGCTATATGCCCGTGACGACAATCCTCGGCAGAATGGGCATCACAGTCAACGTCGTTGAAGAGCAGGCGAAGCCTGACACGGAGTTCTCAACCGTGCGCGTCCCGAACCCTGAAGAAGCGGACACGCTCAAAATGGGCGTTGAGCTCGCCAACAAGATTGGCAGTGATATCGTCATTGGCACAGACCCGGACTCAGACCGTATGGGCATCGCCGTACGCAACAACGAAGGCGAGTTTGTCCTTCTCAACGGCAACCAAATCGGCGTGCTTCTTGCAAACTACATATTCCTCCGCAAAAAGGAAGACGGCGTACTCCCAAAAAACGGCGCACTCGTCAAAACGATTGTCACAACAGAGATGGCGCGCAAGCTTGCTGACTCCTATGGAGTCACCACCTTTGACGTCCTCACAGGCTTCAAGTTTATCGGCGAAAAGATTGCGGATTGGGAAAAGACTGGCGAATACGTCTATCTCTTCGGCTTTGAAGAGAGCTATGGCTCACTTGTCGGCACACACGCACGCGACAAGGATGCTGTCGTTGCATCTATGATGTTTGCGGAGATGGTGTGCTACTTTGAGTCCAAGGGCAAACGCATCTACAATGTGTTGCAAGACCTCTTCAAAAAATTTGGCTATTTTGTTGAAAAATCCAAAGCAATCACGTTCGGCGGCCTTGACGGCATGGAAAAAATGAGGAGCATTATGCTCTCTATGAGAAAAGCATCCTACAAAGAAATTGAAGGAACAAAGGTTTTAAGCGTCAGCGACCTCGTGGACCGCAAGCAGACGTTTGCAGACGGCCACGTTGAGCCTGTGGCACTTCCAAAGACCAACGCCCTCAAACTCCACATGGAAAACGGCGATTGGATTTGCGTCCGCCCAAGCGGCACAGAGCCAAAGCTCAAGTTCTATGTTGCAACAAGCAAGAGCTCCAAGGAAGAGGCTGTTGCATTGGCAGACAAATATCTCGCCCACATGGAGAAACTCGTACTCTCACTTTGAGAGAGTTTAACTCAGTTCTGCCTCCGCTCTGCGGAGGCATTTTTTTTGGTGTTGTATTTTCTTTTGCATTGTGCTATAATGCTTGCGAAATAATCTCGGGAGGAAACAACAATGAGTGATTTCTTCGATAAACTCAAAAAAGGAAAAGAAAAGGTTGAAAAGTTTGGCGCAGAGCAAGCAAAAGCAAGAAAGGCGACTCCGTTGCCGCTCATGATGCTCAACGATGGGCTTCCGCTTCTTGTCGTAGTCACCTACATCTTGCTCGGCTGCCTCGGCGGCTGGTGGCATCCGGGTTGGCTCGTATTCTTGATTTTGCCAATTTACTATATGACGGCAGAGGCAATTATCCACAAATCATTTGAGCTCGTGCCGATTGCACCAATTGTGGTTGCTGTGTATCTCTGCCTCGGCTGTCTTGGCGGGATGTGGCACCCATACTGGGCAATCTTTGCGGCAATCCCACTCTACTATATGATGGTTGCAGTCATCAAGGGCGCAAGCTGGACAAAGGTGTTTGACATCCTCATCCCAATCTTAACCGTTGCGGTGTATCTCATAATAGGCTTTGTTTTGAACGCTTGGCACCCGGGCTGGGTGATCTTCTTTGCAATCCCGCTCTACTACACATGGAGAGGCACAATGATGAAATACAAACACATACATGCGGACGACGAGCCACAGCAAGAGGAAGAAGAGCCGGTTCACATTGACGACGGCAGCGATCCTGACGATCAGAGATAACAAAAAAAGACGCTCAACCGAGCGTCTTTTTTTTTGTGCATTTTATTAGTCTGCGGAGTCCATAGAGTCAAGTCTGATTTGTCTCTTTTCTTCCTTTGTCAACTTTCTGCCCTTTGCAAGGATTATGCTATCGCCGTGTTTGACAAATGCCATGAGGACGATTGCGATGACGATGCAAATTGCGCTGTACAAGAAGAGGTATTTTTGTTGAATGTAGTCCATGACAAGACCTGCAATAAACGGCGTGATTGCTTGTGCGGACATTGTTGCAACATAGTAGTAGCCGGTGTAGGCACCAACCGTCTCAGCCGTTGAAAGCTCTGTGACCATCGGGAAGGTGTTGACGTTTGCAATGATGAGGCCAAAGCCTGCGATGACGTAGAAGAGTGCAAACAACACTGATTTCAAGCCTGCTTCTTGTCCTTGCATAATTGCAAAGCAGATGAGCACAAAGGAAATAACCGCCAAACCGTAGCCGATTATAATAGATTTCTTTCTGCCAATCTTTGCGGCGAGATAACCGACAGGGATAAACGCAATTGCGCTGACGCCCATGGATACGCCGGAGATGATTGATGCGATACCTGCGGAGAGGTTAAGTCCTTTTGTCGTATAAACCGAGAGGTTGGACGACACGGCGTTATAGCCCATAAACCACATAAAGATTGATGCAAGGATGAGCCAGAAGGACACGAGCTTGCCTTGCTCTTCCTTGGTCTTGCCTTCCCACCACTCTTTTGGAGTTGGGCGACGCTTCTTTGCGTTTTCAACAACTTCTTTTGCAAATTGCACGTGTTCCGGAAGCTCGTCCACCATAGGTGCGGCTTCGCCGTTCGGATAGNNCCGTTTGGATAGCCCGTCTCGTCAAAGTCAGCGTGTTCTATATCTACCGCGCCAACAGGTTCAGCGTTTTCAGCAGAACTATCCGGCATAATGCCGCCCTCTTCAATAAGTTCTTCCGCAAACTTCTCTGCGTGCTCGCTTTCGCCTTCGGCGAAGTCGTCAATGCCGTATTCTTTGCAGATTTCTTGGCACTTTGCCACCATCTTGCGCTCTCTGACGAGTGCAAGGAAGCCTGCAAGGAGCAAGAGCATGCCGCCGCCGACGGATGCAAAGATTATAATATAGTTTTCAAGTCGCTCGCCAAACAGCACAACGGTGTATATCAAGAACGCGATTGCGCCACCGATACCGCCGCACAGGTTGATGATTGCGTTGCCCTGTGAACGGAGCGGCTTTGGCGTGACGTCCGGCATAAG
>DBVQ01000020.1:2761-3123 GCA_002308155.1 Christensenella sp. UBA1260 | reverse complement strand
TTCTTTGTGGTTGTGCAGTTGTTGTATTTCCAGTTGGACTTGTAGTTGGCAACGCCGTTTGCCGCAAACGACTTGTAGTTGGAATTGAGCTCGTTCATCTGCTTGTAGGTGACGCCTGTGTCTGGGCAAATATCGTCAGCATTGACTTCTACGCCGTTGTATTTATACACAAGCTCGCCCATAAGCCCGAGCACGGACTTCTTGGCGGTGAGTGCCTTGTATTCCGGCGTTTGCGCCTTGGCAAGTGAGATGAAGAAATCTCTCTCGCTCAATCCGCCGAATTTGTCTTTGTTTTGATTGAGATATTGGATGTCGCAGAAGTTTGCCGCAGATTCGCCATAAATCTGCTCGCCGCTTGCCGC
>DBVQ01000020.1:2319-2669 GCA_002308155.1 Christensenella sp. UBA1260 | reverse complement strand
AACACCATGAGGAGCACGGATGCCACTGTACCGACCACGATAAACGGTGTACGACGTCCAAACTTCTTGGCTATCTTGCCGTGCGACTTGTCTGAGAGTTTGCCAAAGATTGGCAACATAAACAAGGACAGCAAGTTGTCGAGACCCATGATAAGACCTCTCGCCCAGCTTGGCAAGCCGTAGGCGTTTTCAAGCAAGAGCGGTACGACAAAGTCGTATGCCGTCCAAAACAGCATGATGATTGCAAAAGCAAAGCCGACCTTGAACGTCTGACCGTAGTCGAGTTTTAGCGGCGGTCTGCCGTTTTCGTCAAGAACGACTTCCTTTGGTTCTTTTGTTTTCTTTGACAT
>DBVQ01000020.1:0-2261 GCA_002308155.1 Christensenella sp. UBA1260 | reverse complement strand
CAAGATACAATTATTATAAAATATTAAACTTGCAAAGTAAATACCCAAATTGAAAATAATGCTTTTAAAATACAAAAAACCGCACATTTGTGCGGTTTTTGCATCAATATATTATCTTTTTATATCGCCACGCCGAAATGGTCGCAGAGCCCAAAAACTAATAGTCCTAAAAGCGCGCAGACGACCACTATAAGCACCGGTGGGAACTTCTTGCCTTTGATTTTGATGAAAGAGATTGGCATGACGACGCCAAAGAGCGCAAGGCTGAGCCAGTCGGGGGTGAAGTTGCCGACGAGCTGATAGTTTGAGATGCTCAAACCAAAGATGAGCGTCAAAAACAAGCTGAGCCAGACGGATGCAAGCAGACCCGTGACGGTTGCGCTCACGCCCAAGAACACCTCTTTGACCGCGCGTCTTCTCATAAACGTGGTGAAAACTTTTGCGACAAGCAAAATTATGATGACGGACGGCAGCACCACGCCGAGCGTTGCGCACATCGCGCCGAAGATACCCGCCGTCTCTATGCCCGTGTAGGTTGCAATATTTATTGCAAACGGCCCGGGGGTGCTCTCGCTTATGGCAATAAAGTCCACAAGTGCTTCGTAGGACATCCAGTTCTTTTCAACGACGTTTGTCATGATCATAGGGATCATCGCCTGCCCGCCGCCGATTGTAAACAGCCCGATTTTGAAGAAGGTCCAGAAGAGTTCAAGATAAATCATACTTTGCCCTCCCCTTTAACTTCGGATTTGACTTTTACGATGCCGTCGTCAATGGCCTTTTCGCTTGCGTATTCGTCCTTTTCAAGTGACTTGCCCACGTTTTCGTTGTAGTATTCCGGTGTGCCGAGCATATGCAGATGATGACTGCGCCAATAGCTCGTCCACGCAACGACTATAGAGCACAACACAATTGTGCCGAGTATGACATACACAACATCCACTTTGACAAGGAAAACAAGGACAAATGCGGTGATACACAGCGCAAACGAGAAAAGCGTCTTGCGCATATTCTTGAAAAACGACAAAACTGCCTTTGCGATGAGCACGAGCACGCCGACACGTATGCCGCGGAACAAAAATCCCACCCACTTGTTGTCTTTGACAAGGTCTATGACATAGGACAACGCGACCATGATTGCAAAGGACGGTATGACGACGCCGAGCGTGGCAAATATGCCGCCAAACACGCCGAGCCTCTTTGAACCGATAAACGTCGCCACGTTGATTGCGATAGGCCCCGGGGTGCTTTCGCCTATGGCGAAAATCTCATTGAGCTCCGCGTGCGTAAGCCAATGCTTTTTGTCCACGACTTCGCCCTCAATGAGCGCGAGCATGGCGTATCCGCCACCAAAGGAAAAGAGCCCTATCTTCAAAAAGACAAGGAACATCAAAAACAGCTCTTTGAAATATTGCTTTGCGCTTCTCTTTTCCATAGCCAAATAATTATAGCACACGCAAAAACTTCTGTAAAGAAATGTTTGCACGCTTTCAACTTCTGTGCTAAACTATACTCACTATGATAGTTTGCGGATTTGAAAAGTTTTCTATGGTGGACTACGACGGCAAAATCGCCTGCACGGTATTTACGGGTGGGTGCAATTTCCGTTGCCCGTTTTGCCACAACGGCGCGCTCGTCGTGGGAGACGTGAAGAGCCAAGAGATTTCGGTGAACGAAGTGTTTGACTATCTTTCAAAACGCAAGGGGCTCGTTGACGCAGTCTGCGTGACAGGTGGCGAAGCCACACTCCAACCCGACCTTGCCGAGTTCTACGAAAAGGTGCGTGCAATGGGCTACGCCACAAAGCTTGACACAAACGGACTCCGCCCCGACGTGCTCAAAGACCTGCTGAATAGAGGTCTCCTTGACTACGTCGCAATGGACATCAAAAACAGCAAGGCGAAATACGCTTTGACCACAGGCGTCAAAAACGTTGACCTTGAAAAAATAAACGCCAGTGTTGAAATCCTCAAAAACTCAAACGTTGACTATGAGTTCCGCACAACACTCATCAAGGAGTTTCACACCCTTGAAGATATGATTGAAATCGCCGATTGGATCAAGGGCGCAAAGAGATATTTTATGCAGCACTACAACGATACGGAAGGCTGCATCTCCCATGGTTTCACCGATTTCACCAAAGCCGAAACCGAGGCCTTCGTCCCGTTGTTTGACGGCAAAGTTGATACCGTAGGTATTCGCGGCTACAACTTCTAAACAAAACCGTGATTTATGCAAAAAGGCGCAGAATGCGCCTTTTA
>DBVQ01000077.1:18964-21038 GCA_002308155.1 Christensenella sp. UBA1260 | reverse complement strand
ATCGTGTCCATCATACCAGGCATAGACGCTCTTGCGCCGGAACGCACGGAAACAAGAAGTGGGTTCTCTTTGTCGCCGAACTTCATGCCGGCTTTTTCTTCCAAGAGAGCGATATGTTCCATGATTTCGGCTTTGATCGAATCATTGATTTGTCTGCCGTCCTCGTAGTATTGGGTGCATGCTTCGGTTGTGATTGTAAAACCATAAGGAACAGGAAGACCGATGTTGGTCATTTCTGCGAGGTTTGCGCCCTTACCGCCAAGGAGTTCACGCATGTTTGCATTGCCTTCGGCAAACTGATAAACGTATTTTTTGCTCATTTAGAAATCCTCCTAAATATTCTTTGAATATTAATATAATAATAACAAAATAAAAAACCTTTTGCAAGATTTTGGAAAAACTTTTTTGTAAATATATACTATTTACAACATTATTTTGCAAAAATGCCCAAAAATTGCGCGTTTGCAAAGCAAAAAATATTTTAACAAGAAAAAATTTGCCATATTGTTGCCTTTGTGCTTTTTTTTTGTTAAACTGTTTTTATCATTTGATTTGAGGTATAATGATGGAAGACCATCCTCGAAGTAAGAATATCTCATTTTAGCCTTTGTTTCAGGTTTCGCTGAGCATTGGCTATTTGCAATACTCAGGAGGAACCGCTATGCTCCAAGTGTACAAAAAAATCAATAAGTCAGTAGTGGAAGTCGACCCCGAACTCATCGTTGAGGGCTACGATTTTAATGACCAATGGATTCATATGTCCAACCCGACCGACAAGGAGATTGAACTTATCTCCTCAATGGCGGGGATCCCTGAAGATATGATCAAGGCCGCACTTGACGCGGAAGAGCGCGCGCACATTGACAAGGAAGACGGCGTTGTCTGCGCCATCACCGACATTCCAATCACAGAGGATGACGATGAAAAGTATTCTTACTCCACTCTCCCGTTTGGCTGCATCACAACTGACAAGTGCGTTGTCACTGTTTGCTTGAACGAGACGTCAATAATTTACGACCTTATGGCAGGTCGCTACGTCAAGGACTTCAACATCCACAAGCGCACAAGATTTTTCCTGCAACTTGAATATGTCATTGCAAAAAAATACTTGCAATATCTGAAACAAATTGACCGTGCAAGCCAGCGTGTTCAAGCAGAGCTTGAAAAGGCAATGAAAAACGAAGGGCTCAGCGAAATGCTCTCGCTTGAAAAGGCTCTTGTGTACTTCTCCACCTCTCTCCGTGCAAATGGCGCAGTGCTGGACAAAGTGCCAAGACTTGTCAAGTTCTTTGAGGAAGACGAAGACCTCTACGACGACGTGCTCATTGAAAACAAACAGGCAATCGAGATGTCCAACATCTATCGTGACATTTTGAACGGCACAATGGACACCTATGCGTCAATCATCTCCAACAACCTGAACGTCGTCATGAAGACTCTCACCGTGCTCACTTTGCTTGTTGACACCCCTGCGATGATAGGTTCAATTTGGGGCATGAATACGGGCGTTCCGTGGCAAGGCAAGCTCTATGGTTTTTGGATTGTCCTCGGCATAAACATCGTCGTACTCATCATAATGATGATCCTCCTTTGGAAAAAGAAAATGCTCAAATGAGGTCATCGACCTGTTTGTAAAACTTGGCGGTTTTCAGTTATCTAACCGCTTTAAATTAAATATTTGTCAAAAGAAAATCCCGCACAAAACGTGCGGGATTTTAACTTTTCAAAAAGGTTATTTCTTCATGAGTTCTTGCATGATTTTTGCAAGACATTGCATGCAAATCTTGTTGTCTTCAGGGCTGTCTTTGAACTTCTTGTAAGTTTGCACAAGCATAAGTGCAACTTTCATCTTCATATTCTTTGACATACCTTGTGCAATCATATAGTCAACAAGGTGAGGCAACTTGACGAGCTTTGCCGGATGCACGACTTCGTCGTCCTCTTCAGGTCCATCAACCACATAGACAACTTCTTCATCTTCTCCTGCTTCTTCACCGCCCTCTTCGGCCTCCTCAGCCTCTTCTTGCGGTTCTTCGGCTTCTTCTGCCTCTTCCTCTTCAGCAGCCTCTTCCTT
>DBVQ01000077.1:18010-18945 GCA_002308155.1 Christensenella sp. UBA1260 | reverse complement strand
GAGGCTCTTCTTGAGGCTCTTCTTGAGGCTCTTCCTCCAAAGCAGGCTCTTCTGCCACAGGTTCCTCAACCGGTTCTTCCTCCGGTGCCGGCTCCTCTTCCTTTGGTTCCTCTTGAGCTTCTTCTTGTGGCTCTTCTTCGGCAGGAGCTTCCTCAGTCTCTTCCGGTTCCGCTTCGGCTTCTACAACTTCGGCAGGTTCTTCTGCCGGCTTATCTTCGCCAACCAAGAAGGCTTGCAACTCATCGAGTTGCGCTGCTTCTTCTTCTGTCAAAACTTCAGCTTCAATTTCGTCATCGTCAAACAATTCACTTTCAAAAAAGTCAATACCATCCTCTTCAGGAACAGCCTCTTCTTCGGGTGCTGGCTCAACAATAGATTGTTGTTCTTCAACTTGTTTTTCTTCAAGTTTCTTCTTTTTGCCGAACATTTTTAACCTCTTTTATATACAAATAATTTGTGCTGATTAATTCCAGTTGTAAAGCGGAAGTCCGTCTTCGGACACTTCCTGCTCTTCTTCCGGTTCTTGTTCAATGATTCCTTCGTCAAGTCCATCGTCTTGAGAGTCATCATCTTCAATATATTCAACAGGTTCTTCTTCTCTCTTTTGCAAAGAGAATATGACTTTTTTCAAACAATCAATAATAATCTTCTTGTCTTCAGGATTGTCCTTGAACTTGTTGTATACGCCAATGAGCATTGTCGCAACTTGCATCTTGACCTTGCGCGACATATCTTGAGAAAGCATATAATCGGTGAGATTGGAGAGCTTTGAAAGTCTTGAAGGTTGAACGTATTCTTCCTCTTCCTCGTCCCCGTCAATGACATAGACAACCGTTTCTTCGGGCTCTTGCTCTTCCTCAGACTCTTCAGATTCCTGTTCTTCCTCAGATTCTTCAGTTTCTTCTTCAGGCTCTTCTATTTCCTCTTGAGGGGCC
>DBVQ01000077.1:6404-17989 GCA_002308155.1 Christensenella sp. UBA1260 | reverse complement strand
TCGGAGTCATCATCAGATTCATCCTCGTCGGACTCTTCTGTCTCTTCTTCGACAGGTTCTTCTTCCTCAGCGGGCTCTTCCCCTACGGGTTCGTCCTCAGATACAGGCTCTTCTTCCTCTACAGACTCATCTTCTGCCGCAGTTTCTTCAACCGGCTCCTCAACACTTTCCTCTTCGGGTTCTTCCGCTGGCTCCTCTTGCTCCTCGGGCACTTCTTCCTCAGGTGCTACTTCGTCCTCAGCCTCTTCAGGCTCCGGCTCAAAAGGGCGCGATTCCTCTTCAGGCTCGGCTATTTCTTCAGGCTCAGAGTCCTCTTTTGGTTCTTCCAAATCCTTGCCGAGTGCGTGGGCATAGCAATAATCAAGTATGCCTTTGAGCTCGTCCTCAGTGTAGGTGTCATCAAGCGGCAAGCTGTACCACTCGTCCTTGGATTTTGGGAAAGCACTGAGATTGATGTTGTCATGTTTTTCTTTGACGACAGATTCAAACTCGCTGTCCGCATTGACAAGGAGCAAAGATGCACCGTCTATTTCATAGGCGTATGCAAAGCACTTTCTGTTGTCATCGTCAATTGCAAAATATGTGTCGGCAAGTGGAAGTCCTGTGGACGTCTTGTTTTCACGTTCATTGACCTCAACGCCTTCGCCGTATTTTTCTTTCAAATAATCGCCAAAGAACTTCTTGCCCACAACAGCATGCCCCGCCTTTCTTGCGGCAGCCAAACTGTCTTTGAGCGCAACTGGTTCTTGTTTTTCAGGCTCCGGTTCCGGCTCTGGTTCCGGCTCAGGGGCAGGTTCTTCAACCACTTGTTCATCTTGCACCGGCTCTTCTTGAGGTGCAGGCTCTTCTGGCTTGTCTTCTCCAAGAAGTTTGGCAACTTCCTCTTCTGCTTCTTCTGCACGACGCTTGCTTTCAAGCTCCTCAATGAGGTCTTCAATTGGTGTCGGCTCTTGCTCCTCTTCTTCAAGGTCAATCTCTTTTGCCGTGTTGCGAGCAATGATTTCGTCCACCATAGCGGCAAGTTCAACAAGCGGAGAGGAATCGGTTGAGAAGTTCTTCTCAACTTGGAAGTTCACTTTTGCATCCAACTCGTCCTGCATATCATAAAAAGCATCGCGGGTTGTTCTTATTTGTTTTCTGTTCAAGAGCACGAGCACGAGATAGATGACTGCCGAGAGCAAAAGCCCTGCGCAGTGCACAACGCTCATCTCAATTGCACTGAGAGTCCCAAATCCCCAAAATGCAAAAATCGCAACCAAAATAAGTGCGACTGCGATAAAGATATTTGCTCTTGTATCTTTGACCTTTTTGACTTCTTTGTCATAAACGTTCTTCTCGCTGACGATATCACTTGGATAGCCAAAACGAACACCCAAATATTCAACCCAACTGTCTCTCAATGGTTGAGGTGCTTTTTGCGAGAAACATTCTGCCGTAAAATCGCTGACATTGTCATCGTCAATGCTGTCAACGTTTGCGAGATATTTCAAAACTTTTTTGCAAGCTGCTTTGAGTTTGTGAGCGTGTGAGCCAAGATATGTAAAACCGACAACGATGCCGACGGCTCCAATCACCACGAGGACAACGATAAAATATGCCTTCAAATCAATTTGCGGCAACTTTGAAGATAGATTTGCAAGCCATGTAAAGACTTTTGAAAAGAACTCCACGTGTGTCCTCCAAAAATAGAATACTTGTAAAAATAATTATATAGGCAAACGCGGAAAAAATCAATAGTTATTTAACTAAAATTATTAAAAATAATGAAGAAACAAAAAATAAACGCACCTGCCTGGGCAAATGCGTTTTGGGTTTTTGTTGTTGTTTTCCGTTCAATCCTTGATGTCAATGGTCTCACCCGTCTTGAAAGAGTAAAGCACAATCCTGTCAACTTTTGCATCAATCGCGCTTTCAACTGCCATTTTGTACAGTTTAAGTTGCTTTTTGTACTTTTCAACGGTTTCTTTGTTGGCAAGATTGGAGTTCTTGAAGTCCACAATAGTCTTCTCATCGCCATTGATAAACAGGTCAATGACGCCCTGCACAAGCACCTCGTCCGTTGCATCAAAATCGTCATGCACTTCGTTTGCGGGAGCATACATCATAAACGCTTTTTCACGCATACACCTGCCCTTCTTTTCATTTTCAAGGGCTGTTTGCATTATGTTGCTTTCAAGGCATTTTGCGATTTTTCTTTCAAACTCATCGCCGTCAACCTCGCGGATTTCATCTACTTCTTGCTGAGTCAAATACCTTTCGGCAACAAGTCTTTCAATCTCCGCCTTCACGCCGTCCACGCCTTTTGTCTCAAAATCAATATATTGCATAACTTTGTGATAGAGTGTGCCGATGTTCTTGTAATCCTCATCTCCATAGGCAAATATTGTCTGCTCATCAAGGCTGTCAAGCGCAGATACACTGTACTTCATTGACAGTTTTGTAGCAGGCGTATAGGCATAGGAGAACGCCTGTGCTTTTTCAATCTTTTCCTTCAACTCCTTGTTTGCGGCAGGGGAAACATAGATTTGTTTTTGTCCGCTTGCCGCTCTAAATTCGTCGCCGCTGTGCACAACAAACGAGAGCTTGCCCTTTTGCGCAAAAATAGCCTCGCCAATTATGTCAAGCATGGAGCCGGGCATACCTATACTGCTGATTCTGCCAAAGGTTTTGAGCTTGTTGTCGCTGATTGAAGATGTGATGTACATAAATCGCTTTGCCCTCGTCAATGCGACGTACAAAAGGCGCATCTCTTCGCCGAGGCTCTTTTGCTTGTACAACTTTTTGACAGCGAGTTTGGACAGCGTCTTTGTGCTCTTTTCGCTCATTTCAAAGTTGTAGTAGTTCATGGCGATATGCCCCTTGCTCTCCACAATCAAGTCACCCTTAATGTCTTCAGAGCTGAACGCAGCATCCAAATCGCTGACAAACACGACTTCGTTTTCAAGTCCTTTATAGCCGTGGATTGTGGACAGATGCACCCTATCGCATTTTGTCTGCGCGGATTTTTTGGAGGAGGTTTCGTCATACCCTCTCAAAAATGCGCCCAATGACTCGTTGTCCTTGTCCGCGATGCCCGCAACAAATGCTTTGAGCCCATACACGTCCGCTTCGCCTGACTTGCAAAGATATGCATCGTATGAAAAGTCTGCGATTATTCCGTTTGCCAAATCTTTGACGTTTTTAAAACTCGCCTTGACTCTGTATTTGTTGAGCATAGCTTTTGTGTCTCTGATCTTTTGCGCAAGCGCATCATCTCTTTCGGAATAAATCAAAAACTTGTCATAGAACGTTTCCGCCTGCAAAGCGGCGATATCCGCAAGTTCCTGCTCATCGTATCCGCCAAAGAAAGACAGCAAAAACCCAACAAACGGTATGTCTTGACGTGGATTGTCAATGCACTTTAACATCTGCATCAATTCGCGTTCGGGCTGTGTCTTGAACTTGTCAAATCCACTGTCATCAACAGGTATGCCGGCATCTTTCAGGCGCGCGACAATCTTTTGCGCCCCTGTTGAACGGTTGCGCGTGATGATTGTGATGTCGCCGTAGCTGATATATTTGCCGTCCTCTTTTATTGACCTGTTGACAAGCTCGTTGATTTTGCTTGCTATGAACATACCTTCACAATCCGCCGCCGTAAGTTCGTCGTCCTTGCCGCCGTCAAGCGTGATATCATACACGCCTTTTGCCGTGCTGCTCTCTTCCTTGCAAGTAAAAAGATGCATCTCACAAATGCCGTTCGCCTTGACGTTTTCCGTTTCAAATCTCGCCTTGTTTTTGTAGTCAACGTCCGCAACGTCCTCTGTCATGACAACATCAAAGATGTTGTTGACAAAATCAAGTATCTGCTTTGCGCTTCTGAAATTGCGGTTGAAATATATGGATTCACCGGGGCTTGATGCATCATCATATCTCATCTGTCTGTTTGTAAAGTTGTGCGGGTCAGCAAGGCGGAAAGCATATATGCTTTGCTTTGTGTCGCCAACCATAAAACAGTTTTTGTCAATAAGATGATTGATGATTGCTTCCTGCGTCGGGTTTACGTCTTGATATTCGTCCACAAACACATATTTGAACTTCTTCGTCCCCGCATCATCCTTGGACAAGAACTCCAACGCTTTGCGTTGCAAATCCTCAAAAGCTAGCACGTTGTCCTCTTGTTTGAGCCTTGCAAGCTCGTCTCGGAAGTCTTGAACAATTTCAACAAGTTTTTCAATGAGTTTGCCGTTTTGTTCGTGAGCCTCTTTCAAAAAGTCAAGTTTGCCGGCATATTGAGCGAGCGTCTTGAACTCCTCTTTCATCTCGTCTATACACGCTTTGACAATATCTGCCGACTCATAGTATGGCTCGCCCCAGTTTTTGCTCTTTGAGGCGCGCGGCTCAGAAAACTCCGCCGCTATCTTGCATATCTCGTCAAAATCAAGGCTTGTCTCAATTCTCTTTGCGGTGTAATAAGCATTGACAACTTTATCGCGATATGCCGCGAGGTCAGGCATTGTCTTTGCGCCGTCTTGAAACAGCAAAACAAAAGGAGCAAGCAGTTCCGCCGCTCTGCCAAACACTCTGTGCTCGGCGTCAATGACAATTTTCAAAAACCTGCTGTTTTCAAAATCATCGTAGCAGGCTTTGACATTGTCAAAGAACAAGTTTTCATCGGACTGAATGTCAATGACGGCAAAGAGTTTTTTGATTGTATTTTTGAGGTTGTCCTCCTTTCTTCTTTGGAAGAAAATCTTGACAATTCTTTCAAAGTCCTCGTCCCCCGCCTCGTCGTGCATTTCAAATATATTGTCAAGCGCCTGCTCCATATACTCGTCATGCACGTCTTCGTCTATGACCTCAAAAGTCGGAGAAATCTCCAAACTGCTGAAGTTCTCCTTGATAAGCGATTGGCAATAGGCGTGAATTGTGCTTATGTGCGCAAACGAGAGTTCGTCCAGCTGCTTTTGCAACACGACTGCCTGAGGTCCGTCAATCATGCGCGCAGCCTCAAATAGAGCCTCGTGCAACTTTTCGCGAAGTTCGTCCGCCGCGGAATTGTTGTAAACAAGGATGAGCATGTCTCTAAGGGACTCCCCGTTCAATACAAGGCGGAGTATGCGCTTGACCATTGTGGAAGTCTTGCCCGACCCTGCCGCCGCAGAGACGATAATCTCGCCGTCGTCCTCAATGGCTTTTATCTGCGCGGGTGTCAGTTGCTTGGGCAAATATATGTTTTTTATTTCATTATTCATCAAAATATCACTCATTTTTATTGCCCTCCGCCTCTTCTTTTTTGAACGACGCTTGCGAAACCCTCTGCATTTTTCTCTCGCTCAAGCTGCAATATGCGCAGGAATCTTTGAAATCACAATAACTGCACTTGTTTTTCATAGGCAAAGGTTTAATAAAACCTTTCTCAATCGCTTCCGCGCCTTTTTTTGCAACGGCGAGCGCGTATTTGCCAATCAAGTCCAGCATATCGCTGTCAAGCAAACTGTCTTGCCTTGGATTGTTTGACTCCGTAGTCGGGAAAATTGACTCCGCAAAACTCGTCTCTGCTCTGTCATCTATCGCGCTTAAAACACTTCCTTCGTTGACAAAATTGCCTTCGTATTTGTATCTCTGTTCATCATCCTTTGAAAAACCGGACAAAATCGGAAAATATGCCACGCCGGCAGGACGCTTGCCAAGGCTCGCTTTGACCGCCTCCATATAGATGTAGAGTTGAATCATTTGTCCATAATATATCTCTTTAAACTTCAATTCCTTGTTGCCGGTCTTGTAATCAATAATCAAAAACTTGTCATCGCACGTGTCAATTCGGTCAATCACGCCCTTGAAATCAATCGTATGTCCGCCCACTTCAATCGTCATAGGATTTATGCCGTTCTCGCCGATTTTCGTTTCAAGGAGATATGGCTTAAACTCCGAGTGCTTGGTCAAGGCAAGCATATCGCTTGAAAGCGTCATGCTCTCGCGTTTCAACCTGTCAAGCGCGCGTCTCGTCTTGGATTTTTCAAACAAGTATTCAAAATCGTTTTCGGCTATTGCCTTGTCAAAATACTCTTTTGCCTTGTCCGCGACGTTGTTTGCGTCCACAACGACTACGCCCTTCTCGTTGCCTTCTTTGATATCTTTGAACAACTGTTCCAAAACACTATGCAAAATCGTGCCGTTCTCTGTTCCCAAAAACTCACCTTCCTGACGCTTTTTAAGTGCGAGTGTATATGCAAAATAGTGTTGATATGGGCAGGTGTAAAACTTTTCAAGTCGGCTCACGCTCGTTGAGGTTATTGGCCTTGACGAAACGATATTCTTGTCCGCTCCGCTTGTCTCCATACTCTCAAGAGCATGCTTTTGACTTTCATTGAGCGTCTCATACGCCGCGCTGTAAAACGGCAATTCCTCAGGCACAATGCGGTTGGACGCCGCATCCTTGAGCACGAGCGGCATTGCGCTGCGCAAAATCTCGTGATATGCGCTTGCGTCAGTTGAGAACATATATGTGGCAAGTTTTTCGCCCTCGCCGTCAGGGATTTTTGAGAGGTGTTCAAAGTCTATTTGTTCCTCTTCAAGCGGCTTGCCGTCAATTGATAGTATGCCCTTCAATTCGCTGATAACGACAGACGGTTGCAAAAACACGCCGTCCGCCATTTCCGGACGTGAAATGATGAGTTTGCCGTGCGGCTTTTTCATAATGTCGCAGACAGCATACATGCCCGTCATAATCTTTTGATAGGATGTCGGCGACACCTTGACTCCAACTTGTTCAAGCGTCTCCTCATCGTTTGCACTGAGCACAACTCCGCCGCTCATGGTTGCAGGAAGCTTGCCACTCACCGCGCCCAAGATATAAATATCTTTGCCGCCCATAAATCTGCTGTCATAGCTGCCCACAAACACGCAGTCAAGATAGGTCGGAACAAGTGCGATTTTGAGCGTCTTGACCATGGACTCAACAATCACGGCAAAATCTTTCATGGAGTATTCTCCATGAAGCACGTCAATTATTTCGTCAAAGACAGAGTTTATCTTTTCGTCAACCTGCTCCGCACACTTTCTGTAATACTCACTGACTTTTGTGAGCTGTTCAACGTGATTGCGCCAACCCGCATCAACGTTTTTGAGGAGCACTTTGCATCCGTCAACAATATCTTCAAGCGGAGTATCATTTTTGAAATTAATAGGCGCAAGTGTATTCATGAGTGCCTTGCGCACTTTTTCGGGAATGACGTTTTCTTCACTTTCAACAAGAGCGCGCGTCGCATCGCTTACACCTTCAAAGTTAAACTCTTTTTTCGGTATTCTATGCGCTTCGTTTGGCTTTTTGAGGAGTTTAAACTCGCACGAAAAACCACCCTTTTCAATGCTGTGTTTGAGGACATAATTCTCAAAGAGGAACACTTCTTCCTCTCCGCTTTCCTCTTTTAGCTTGTTGAAGAACAGCGGGTTTTTGACAAAGTCAAGCACTTCCGCACTTTTAAAGCCGCTCTTAATCACTGCGAGCGCGGATAAAAGATAGCGCACTTTGGTCTGCTCTGAAAGCAATTCTTTTTCATCAATAAAGAACGGGATGCCGTATCTCAAAAAGACTGCTTTTATGTCCGCTTGATATGCAGGAAGATTGCTTACAAAGACTTCTATGTCTTTGTATCTGTGTTTCGTGCCATCCTCTTGTTCACGCACATAACTTGCAATGTCGGTTGCAAGCTTCAAAATCTCGTCATAGCGGTCTTTTGCAACGCGCAAAAATACCTTTTGATTGCCGTTTTCATCTCTGTTGTTTGCAATTGTCTTTGGCTTGAAATATGAAAATAAGCTCTTGGAAATAGCGTCAATCGGCGGGATAAGCTTTTCATCGTTCTCTACAATCTCCGCCGCCCCTACACTTATGGATTTGAGCTTTTCAATGACGCGGTCGGGATATATGCGTTTATTTGGGTTGTCATAGCCACTCGGCACGCCTATCGTCAACGAGTTGGCATGTTTGTCTATGCTAGAAAGGATTGCAAGCTCGGGAGACGAAAACTCATAGATGTCCGTGCAATAGAAGTTTTTGCCACTCACTGCCTCCGGATGTTGCTCAATGAAGTTTGCAAGTGCCATAAGACGCGTGGTTGAATCGCTGTGCGACACTTCAAGTTGTCTAAGATACTCCTCATATATGAGCGCAATGTCAAGGATTTTTGCCTTAAGTTGAGACTTCTCCTCAAGCTTCTCCGCGCTCTCACGCAGAGAGTCAACCGTGGCATCGCTGTTTCTGAGTGCCGTAAGTGCTGCATACATCTCGCTCGCAAACCCATCCTTGCCAACTGCGTTCTTATAGAACGCAAGCTTGTCCTTGACGGCGAGAATTGCGTTTGAAATCAGCATAACCGCACCCTCCGGCGTCAAGCACTTTTTTATGTCTCTGCCCACAAGCTTGTTTGCAAGACGTGTGAAAGACACGACCTCTATGCCAAAGGTGCTTTTCAATTTGAGCGTAGAAATGAGCGCCCTCTCCACAAAAGCGGTAAAACGGTCAGGTGCAATGACGATATTATCTTCATTTGCACCAAGGCGCCTGTTCAATTCTTGCACGATGCCCATATATGCGCCGTGCGCTGTGTTGGATTTTATAATTTTCATAAGCAAATTATACTCTCAAAAAAACCTATTTTCAATAGATTTGCGCAAATAAATATAATATACAAATATTATATTTATTTGTTTAGTGTCATACTTCCCCATTTTTCACTTTCAAACATATTCTATCAGCTTGCATGCACCATTTTGAGGACAAAAACGGAGTTTCAAAAAAACTTGCAGTTTTTTGAATATTGTGTCTCAATTGATTGCAGGATTTTTGTTTTGTGCTATAATAATCGTATTATGAAGAAAATGGTTATTATTTTAGTGGCAATACTTGTCCTCGGTGCAGTGGCATTTTCGCTTGTTGCTTGCAACCGCGCGACGACACAAGGACAACTTTCAAACTTCCTCGTTGACCATGCGGAAGAAACTTTTGAATATGACGTGAAAAATGAGCTCACCAACGAAACGGGCACATATATCGTCCACATCAAGAGATTCCAAAAGGGCGCAACCGTTGAAGATTTTTTGGAGCCAATCCAAAACGTTGAAAAAGGCATACTCGTGAGAGGCTCACTCACTGTCGGCACAACCGTATATGAAACGGGTTGCTATTTCAACCTTACAAGCGGCACTTCCCTCATGGTTCCAGCGCGCTCCTATCGCGTGCAAACTGAAAACGGCAACGAGACTTTCCGCATGAGCGGCTACTATGACGGCGCAACCTTCCACTATGAAAAGGTTGTTGGCGGCAACACCTCAAGTGGCTCAATCAAGGTTTCCGGCACATATTTTGACAACAACGAGTTCCATCAGGCTTTGCGTACAGTGACGACATATACAACAAGTTTCAGTTTCTCATTTGCAGTGCCGCTCGTGTCTGCAACAGAAAACACCTCTGTATCACTCACAGCAAGCTGCAAGTCAACAGAGGGCATCACAACTCCGTTCACCACTGCGCTCAATCCTGAAAACAGCGTAAATTGCTACCGCGTTGAAGTCTCTCGCTCAACAAAGGTTGCAGGCAAATCTCAAATCCTCTTCTATGCCGTTGACGATATGAAGGCATCCAACAGCGAGCTCACGATTAAACATCTGCTTGTTGAGTTCCGCGAGCCAATCACACATGAAGGCGACACCTTCTATGTCGTTTACAAATTGAAGAGCGCAACAATCAACTGACACAAACAAAAAATCCGCTGACGGCGGATTTTTTTGTGCCCTTTTATTTGGTTTTATATATAAATATATTGTTTATTTCAATATTCAACTCATCCTATCCCGAGCGATTTGCAAATGTCAACAAGGCTCTCGGTCGGGTGCAATGCTTCATCCAAACTGAATGCACCCTCCTCCGCGATATCGGCATCGTTTTGCGCCTTTTCTTTTGTTCGGAGTTTTTGTTTCAAATCTTTGGATTTGCTCTCTGCGCCTTCTTGCATGGATTGTTGCAAGCGCGTAAGGCGATCAACTTCTTGCTTGAAATAAGCCTCCATATCGTCCACATCATCCCCGCGCGTCAATGAAAACTCCTGTGTCAAATATTTGGTGAGTTCAAGCTCGGTCTGCACCGCCACACTCTCCATATTGAGTGCGTCCTTTTCAAAATGATAGCGGTCTTTCAGCTCGTCATACGCCGCCAACCATTTTGCACGAAAGAGTTTGAGGCGTTCAAGCTCCGCTTTGTATCGCTGTTTTATTTGCGCGCCCAATTCGTTTGCGGTCTTTGTCGCCTTCAAAAGCGTGAGCTTGATTTGCTCCTCTCGCCCCTGCAAAACCGCAAGTTGCTCGGACAATTCATCGTTTTGTTGTTTCAGAGCCGAAATCCTCTCTCTTTGCTCAATCGCAACCGCATCATACCTTGATTGCAGTTCGGCAATAAAACTCTCCACCTGCTTTTTGTCATATCCACTGCATCTCACTTTGAAACGCTGATTATTTCTCTTCATAAAACACCTCAAAGACAAGATAACTTTTCCCTTGCGCAAACATTTTCCGTTGGGCGGCAAAAAATGCCGAAAAGCCTCATTTTTGCACAAAAGAAAAGCACTCTTGCGAGTGCCTTGTTCTTATAGGTGTTATCCTCTGTTCAAGAGTTCGTTTTTGAGTTTCCAGAGTTTGTATGAGAGGTCAACCTTGTACTCCTGCGTATTTATGACGCGCTTGTATTCCGGGAAAAATTGTCCTGTGCTCTCGTCCTCGTGTGCCGCAATCTCTTTGAGCGACGGCTTGTTGTAAACGAGTTTGCCGTCCTTGAAAATTGGTTGCATAAGCTCAACAAGTTCATAGCCCTCAATCGTGGTCTTCTTCCAAGTCTGCTCAGGATGGAAAATTGTGAGCGGCTCAGATGTGTCGAAGACTTCGTCTTCGAGGCAGATGAGGTCTGCTTGTGCCATGCCGTCTTTTAATATTCTCACAATCTTTTTAACGCCCGGGTTGGTGGTCTTTTCGTGGCTGTTGGACACCTTGATACGCGGTTCAAGCTTGCCGTCTTTCTCAATCGCGCAGAGCTTGTAAACTCCGCCGAGAGATGCATTGGAATAGCTTGTAATGAGCTTGGTGCCTATGCCGTAAACGTCAATCTTGGCGTCTTGGTTGTTGAGCGCAAGCAAGATGTCTTCGTCAAGGTCGTTGGTTGCAAATATGAGCGCGTCCTTGTGTCCTGCGGCGTCCAGCATCGCACGTGCCTTGCGGCTTAGATATGCAAGGTCTCCGCTGTCAAGACGGATGCCAATCGGCTTGTGCCCTGCGGCCTTCAATTTGTCAAACACTTTGATTGCGTTTGGCACGCCGCTCTTCAATGTGTCGTATGTGTCAACAAGAAGCAAGCAGTTGTCCGGATAAATCTCCGCATACTTTTCAAATGCTTCAAGCTCGCTTGAAAATGACATAACCCAGCTGTGGGAGTGTGTACCCGTCACAGGGATATCAAACAACTTGCCCGCAACGACGTTTGACGTTGTGCGCACACCGCCGATATACGCCGCACGCGCGCCGTAGATGCCCGCGTCCGCGCCCTGCGCTCTGCGAAG
>DBVQ01000077.1:0-6370 GCA_002308155.1 Christensenella sp. UBA1260 | reverse complement strand
GCTTTTGTTGCTATGAGCGTTTGATGATTGATGAAAGTAAGAAGTGCTGTCTCAACGAGTTGCGCCTCAAAAAGCGGAGCGGAAACCGTGAGTATCGGCTCGTATGGAAAGATGAGCGTCCCCTCCGGCACTGCCTTTATGTCGCCCGTGAAACGGAAATCTTTGAGCGTTTCAAGAAAACTCTCCGGAAAGATTTTGAGGGATCGCAAATATGAAATATCGCTCTCGTCAAAGTGGAGATTGAGGATGTAGTCAATCGCCTGTTCAAGCCCCGCAACTATTGCATAGTTGTAGCCGCCGTTGCCGCGATAGAACACGTCAAACACCGCTCTCGTCTTGTCAAGATGACAGATTTTGTAGCCGTTCATCATCGTGAGTTGATAGAGGTCGGTGAGAAGCGTAAGGTTGTTTGCTTTTGTGCGTTCGGTGATATAATCAAATCCCATTTTTTCACCCAAGTTTATTTTTGAAGAATGTATTCTTCATTTTTTGCGTTTTTAAAGATTCTTCTGTAGCCCTTTGGCACGTGATAATAGTCAAGTTCGTCAAAATTGACGTCCAGATATTCTTTCTTTGCACCATAGAACAATCTGAGCGGATTGTTTTCGTTTTTCATTATGCCGCCGATGCAGACATAATTTTTGACATCGTATTCAGTGAGCATTGCGCCTTCAAGTTCGTTTGCCTCTTTGAGTGCGCGTATGCGTCTATAAGAAAGTTGACTGTTGCGAAGCAAAATATAGCCGATCATCGCCGCAAGTGCAAGAGGTGCAACTATTCCACAGGCAATTTGCGTGATGACTTTGCCGTCCATACGGATTGCGTCAATCCATGCCCTGCCCAATGCATACCAGAAGAGATAGAATATGAGGAGCAATCCCGGATATTTCTTTGTGCTGCCCTTTTTCCAAAGCGCGTAGCAAATTGAAAGGCCGATTGTGTTCCACACCATTTCATAGAAGAACGTTGCGGC
This sequence comes from Christensenella sp. UBA1260, assembly GCA_002308155.1. Taxonomy (GTDB): domain Bacteria; phylum Bacillota; class Clostridia; order Christensenellales; family CAG-917; genus CAG-475. Next base: position 5,397 of record DBVQ01000077.1, on the reverse strand, counting down.
AAACCAGTAGCCTCCGCCGCCCTTTGTGATTGCATCATACACAACGGACATGTGCTCTTCTCCAACGCCGCTTGGGCTGTCAATATAGACCGCAAACGGGAAAGTTTGAAGATGCGGATTGTCAATCGGGATGCCAAACGCCTCTTGGTTGAAGAAATTGCCGAGTCTGCCAACGATTTGTCCTGTGAGAAGCGGCACAATGACGATGTCTGCAACGTTGCCAAAGTTGATTTGCTTTCTGTGGCGGATTGTGAAGAATATGCCACCCAAAATGCCGCCCAATATGCCGCCTATGATTGTGAGGCCTCCCTCCCAAACGGCAATCATATTGATAAAGCCCTGACCAAAGTTTTCCCATTGCTCCGCCGCAAAATACTCGCTCGGGCGGACAAAGACATACAAAAGCCTTGCAAACACGACTGCGATTGGGACAATCCACAAGAATAACTCTATTGCATCGTCCACGGACAAATTGATAACGCGCGCTTGACGGCAAGCGTACAAAAGCCCGATTATCATGCCCAAAACGATGACTATTCCGTACCACCTGACCGACAAATTGCCGATTTCAAATGCGACGGGATTTACTGCTGAAACGAACATATATTTATCCTCAATCATATTGGTTTGCAAAGCAAACCAAAATTATTATAATCGTTTAACCTAAAATAGGACTTTCCCCTCTTCCCGCTCCGCGAGTTTCTCCCCACCGCGATTGAGCCGAACACAAGTCCCAATGCTCCAAGGATAAAACCACACTGGTCGCATTGGCACGTTGCTATTCTCTACAAAAGAGAGTTGCCGCTTCGGGGCGACACGCCGCACCCCTCAAAGGTATCGTTCTCTTGTTATACCACGTCGCATTTTGGGGCTTTCGCAACTAGTTCCCAAAATGCTCGCACTGCTTACAAGTCGGGCAGACGGCAGCGGTCGCCGCCCTGCGGCTCCAGTTCCGCCTTCGAACAAACAATCGTTTAAAACCGCGCGATTGAGATGAGATGCAAGAAAGTTGCGTACGCGAACTTGAGCGTACTTGCTGTACGTGATGGCGAGCACCCGCAAAACTGACGCCGCAGGTCGCTCAATCACACGGTTTTATAACAGGCGCTCTGCGCCCGTAGGTCTAATTGACATCTTGAAAACATTGCCTTCGCCAAACATAACGTTGAGCGCGGCATTGACACCACTGACCGTCTTTTTGCCAAATACGAGGATTGTGCCTGCAAAACCGCCGCCATGAACACGACTTGCGACAACGCCGTCAATCTTGACAACTCTGTCAAGGGCGTTTTCAAGGTTCTTGTTTTTACCTGCAGGAGAATAGGTGTTTTGAAGTTTGTATCTTGAGCTTAACCCTGATTCATTGACTATATCAAGGAAAGCGCGTTCATCACGATTGTCAATTGCAACAATCGCGGATTCAACTCTTGCGTTCTCCTCAAAGAAGTGTTCGGCGCGAAGATATGCCCTCTCGCTGACCTTGTCCTCAATGTACACCTTTTCACTCTCCCACTTTTCTCTTGGGATTTCGTGCAGGAGTTTTGCCCCGAAGAGGGTTGCAACCTCTTTCATCTCATAAGGAATTGCGGCATAGTCGTCCGTGAGGTTGGAGTGATCTCCGCCCGTTGCGATGACATATATGTCAAGGTCGTCAAAGTGCCAGTTGGCACGTTCAACAACAGGGTTTTCAAAATCGGCAAAGTCAATCAAATTGACGCCGCCGAGTGCGATTGCACTTTGGTCCATAAGTCCGCACGGCTTGCCAAAGAAAGTGTTTTCGGCATACTGGGAGGCTTTGGCTTTGAATATGGCGTCAAGCACGCTGTCGTTGTACATAACGTTGAGGATTTCGGCAATCACAAGTTCAAAGGAACTTGAAGACGAAACACCGCTGCCCTTTGGCACGGATGAAGTCATACATGCAGAGAACCCGCCAACCTTCTTGTTTGTGTGAAGGAAGTAGTCCACAACGCCCTTTATAAGTGCGGTTGACGTGCCGACTTCCGAGACCTTGAAGGTGACGTCTGCCGTGTCAACCCTGAGCATTGGATAGCCCTTTGGATTTGACTTCTATGATGCCGTCGTCGCGAGGCGAGACGCTTGCGAGCGTATCGTAGTTTATTGCGGCACACAGCACCTTGCCGCCGTTGTGGTCAGTGTGGTTGCCAATGATTTCAATGCGCCCTGGCGAAGAATAATACTCAACATCCTGAGTGCCGAAAATCTCTTTGTGCATTGCAAGAAGCTCCAAAAATCTCGGCTTCTGCAAAGCAGGCTCCATGCCATAAACGTCTGCGCAGATTCTGTCAAATGAAGGATTATTTTCAAAGAATTGCTCTTGAATAGTTGCCATAATGCCCCCGCAAATATATAATAAATATAGTTTATTGTAGCATATCCATTTCTCAAAAGCAAGTTGAAAATCGAATAAATATGCGTTTCGCATATTTAAGCTCAAAAAACCGCTGTGGTTTTGTGATTTTTGTGTTTTCATATTGAAAGTAAAAGGCGAATATGATACAATAGATACAGTCAATTTTTGTTTTCTCATTTTGGAGGATTTTATGCCAAGATTGTCAAGTGAAGAAACAGCAAAACTGAACGTAAAACGCTTGGTTGATTATGCTGTGCGCAAGCTTTATCTTCAAGATTATGATGCCGTTTATGTGCAAAATATCCTGTTAGATGCCCTGAAACTTACCGAGCCGTTTGAAGGCGAGGTCGGCAACTACGATTTTTATGAGGTCATGGATGCACTCAGCGACTACGCTGTCAAAAAAGGCATCATCGAAGAGCCAGAAAAACAATTGTTTGAGACAAAACTCATCGGTTTTTGCATGCCTTCCCCGTCCAAGACGATTGAAATGTTTGACGACATTGCAAGATATTCGGGCACAAAGGAAGCAACGGAGATGCTGTTCAAACTCGGCGAAGATTCTGCATATCTTAGACGCCCTGACCTTGACAAGAACATCATTTGGGAAAACGACGGCGCAAGAGGCAAAATCGTTGTGACAATCAACCTTGCAAAGCCGGAAAAAACTCCTGAGCAAGTGCGACTTGCAAAACTCGCAAAAGGCGGCTATCCAAAGTGTATGCTCTGCCTTGAGAACTTGGGTTTTGCGGGCAATGCGGCAAAACCTGCAAGACAGACAATCCGCATAATCCCGTTTGAACTGGACGGAGAAAACTGGTTTATGCAATACAGCCCATATCAATACTTTGCGGAGCACTTGATTGCGGTCTGCGAGGAGCATCGTCCTATGTGCGTGACGGACGCAACGTTCAGGCGCATGCTTGATTTCCTTGATATGTTCCCGCACTACTTCATCGGCTCAAATGCAGCACTTCCAATCGTTGGCGGCTCAATCCTTGCACATGATCACTATCAAGGTGGCAAAAAGGTGCTCCCTGTGTTTGAACGCCCAAATAGACGCACTTTCAAGATCAAAGATCTTGCGGACGTTGATGTCGCAGTCGTTGATTGGTACAACTCAATCGTGCGTATCTCCAGCAAAAACCGTGCGCAAGCTCTTGAAGCGGTCAATCGCATCTATGCCGCATGGGACAACTATGACGAGCCTGCAATGAACGTGCTTTCTCACACAGAGCAAGACGGCGAGCGCGTGCAACACAACGCAATCACCCCTATCGCGTCAATCAATAAAGACGGCGAATATGAGTTCAACCTCATCCTTCGCAACAACAGAACGGACGAAGCACACCCATTTGGCATCTTCCACCCTGCAGTTGAGCTTCACAACATCAAGCAAGAGTCTATCGGCATAATTGAAGTCATGGGCGTGTTTATACTCCCCGGCAGACTTGCCAAAGAGATGTCCGATATGCGCGACATCTTGACGGGCAAAACTCCGCTTGACTTCGAGGCAATTGCAAAGGATGAGCATCCGCTCCACAAGCATCTCGGCATGATAACCCAACTCGTCGTGGACTACGGCACGGGCATCAGCGAAAAGAAGGCTGGAGAGGCAATCACCGCCTACATCAACAACGCCTGCGAACAAATCCTTGACACCACCGCCGTCTTCAAAAACACAAACGAAGGTCAAGCCGCATTTGACAAGTTCATCCACTCCGTCATTGACTAAAACAAAATCAACAACAAACAAAAAAACACGCAAAACTGCGTGTTTTTTATTTACCTTGTAAATAACTTACAGCGTAATTCTTGAGCTCATAGCCCTTGACAACGTACTCTCGTCTGCATATTCGATAACTGAGCCTTCCGGCAAGCCGCGAGCGATGCGGGTGACTTTGATGCCGAGAGGTTTGATGAGGCGCGCGATATACATTGCGGTTGCCTCTCCCTCCACGTCAGGGTTGGTGGCAAGGATGACTTCCTCAACGCCGTCAAGACGAGCAAGAAGCTCTTTTATGCGAATATCGTTTGGACCAACGTGCTCCATTGGAGAGATAACCCCGCCAAGCACGTGATATACGCCCTTGAAATCCTTGATTTTTTCAAGCGCAACGATATCTCTCGGCTCTTTGACCACGCAGATGACCTTCGGCTCGCGAGTTTTGCATATCTCGCAGACGTCGTCCTCCGTGTAGTTGCCGCAGACACTGCAAAAGTGGACGTTCTCTTTGACGTCCTTGATTGCCGCAATGAGTTCTTCCGCATCCTCGTCGGGTGCGTTCAAAATCGCATAAGCATATCTTGCCGCCGTCTTTTCTCCGACGGACGGGAGCTTTGTGAGTTGCCCAATGAGACGGGCAAGTGGTTCAATGTATTTCATTAAAAAAGTCCCATTCCGCCACCGAGCGGTCCCATCAAATCCTTTTGAAGTTTGTCCGCTTGTGCGTTTGCATCGTTGATTGCCGCGACAATCATATCTTCAAGCATTTCAACGTCGTCTGGGTCAACCGCCTCAGGCTTGATGCTGATAGAGACAGGAGTTTTGTCCCCCATCATTTTAAACTCAACCATACCGCCTGCCGCGCTGCCTGTGATTTCAGTCTCAGCAATCTCTTGTTGAGCCTCTTGAAGTTTGCGTTGCATTGCTTGTGCTTGTTTCATAAGCTGCTGCATATTGCCGCCGCCAAATCCACCACCGTATGCCATAATTTGTCTCCTATATAACTATTTTATTTCAACCCAATTGCCAAACATCTCTTTGACATAAGGCAAAGCCTTATCTTCATCGAGATGCACAACGTCTTTGAACACGAGTTTCTTGCCGCCGCCGAGAGGTGCATATATCTCGTTTATCACGTCCCTATTCTGCTTGTCAAGGAAGAGCCCAAGAGTTGCAGGCGAGGCGATTTTGACGATAAACTCGCTGTCCGTCGTCTCAACTTCCGCTTCAAGTGCCGCAAAAGCCAAGAACTTTAAGTTGCGTTTTTCCAAACCGGATGCAACCTCCTTCCACACCT
>DBVQ01000084.1:10127-10474 GCA_002308155.1 Christensenella sp. UBA1260 | reverse complement strand
CGGCCCACGGGCTTCAAGCATACCGGGCTTTTCCCCGAGCAGGCTGTCAACTGGGACAGAATGATGTCTCTCATTGAAAATGCGGGGAGAAAAATCAGCGTTCTCAACCTCTTTGGTTATACTGGTGCGGCATCTGTCGCGTGCTTGAAGGCGGGCGCGAGCGTGTGCCACGTGGACAGCGCAAAGGCTATGGTTGAGCGTGCGGGTGAAAACGTCAAACTCTCGGGGCTTGAAAGCGCCGAGATGAGATATATTATTGACGACTGCTTCAAGTTTTGCGCAAGAGAGATAAGACGCGGCAAACACTACGACGCAATCATTCTTGACCCTCCGTCCTTTGGCAGAGG
>DBVQ01000084.1:7190-10088 GCA_002308155.1 Christensenella sp. UBA1260 | reverse complement strand
CTCAGCTCCTCAGCGACAATCCGCTCTTTGTGTGTCTCAACAGCTATACGACGGGGCTTCAACCTACGGTTATGGCAAACATCTTGAAACTCGCATTGCCGGAAAATGCTGTTATTGACGCTGACGAAATCGGTTTAGCCACAGAGGAAGGACTCGTGCTTCCACAAGGTTGTACCGCTTTTGCTACATTTAAATAATTGGGTGATAATATGGGAAAAAACATCACTTATAAAGACCTGCAAATAGTTTTTGAAGACAATCATATTTTGGTTGTCGTAAAGCCTGTTGACGTGCCTTGTCAAGCGGACGAGAGCGGGGACATTGATATGCTCACGCTCCTCAAGCAATATCTTGTTGAAAAGTACAACAAGCCGGGCGACGCATATCTCGGGCTCGTGCATCGTCTTGACAGACCGACGGGCGGCGTTATGGTGTTTGCAAAGACGTCCAAGGCGGCGGCTCGTCTTTCGGAGGCAATCAAAAACGGCGAAGTTGACAAAAAATACTTTGCAATCCTTGAAGGTGCACCAAGATACAAGGCGGACAAACTCACTTGCTACCTCAAAAAGTTTTCTGACACAAACACAGTCAAGGTTGTGCCGGCTTTGAGCGAAGGTGCAAAGTATGCTGAGCTTGACTACAAAGTGCTTGCAACAAAAACGGTTGAGGGCAAGGGCGAGTTTTCGCTCGTATCCGTCAATCTTGTGACTGGCAGAGGACATCAAATCCGCGTTCAAATGCAAAATATGGGCAACCCAATCGTAGGGGACAAGCGCTACGGCAGCGGCAAATATCCAAATGCACCGCTTTGTCTTTGGGCAACGGAACTCAGATTTGCGCATCCGGTCGGCGGGCAGGAACTTGTGTTCCGCGTATATCCGCCTGAGGAATCCGTGTGGAATCTCTTTGACTACACACCGTATCTTGCAGTCACAATCAAAAACGCATATTGATTATAGGTTTTTTGAACTCAGATATTTATCGGCGAGGAATCGTTCGCGAATAGGCGAAATGTATTTGTCCTCGCCGTATTCATTTTCAAACCATGATTCGCTGTATCCGGCAGCTCTCAAATAGTGGGCAAACTCATCTTGCGCCGATTCAAATCTGCGGAAAGTAGTGCGGATTGAAAGTCCGAGTTCGTCCGCCATATCTCTAAACGTCATTTTCTTGATAATTCTGCTGACGAGCATATTTCTGCCCATGACCGTCATGTGTTCCAAAGCGGAATTGACGATGAAGTGAAGATTGACGATTTTTCTCTTTTCTTCAGTCACTTCCATGATTTCACCAATTAATTGCATTGTGCTTACACCATTTTTTAGATGAGTGCTTTTAAAACTTGAGTTTACAAGGCGAGAGAGCGAAAAATCGAGCTCTTTTGCGATTTTTGGCAAAGCAGAATAAGCAACAAGTGCCGTGTTGCTCCAATTTTTATTCATATTTTCCTCCGAAAATTGTTGAAAATAAACTTTCTTGCTATCAGCATAATTTGTTGACAAGGCAAAAGTCAACATTTTATGTCAACTTTTTCACCATTTTTTGAAAAAATTATAAAAATCTTTGAAAACTAAATGCAATCGCAAAAGTTATGACAAATGAAATGACAGATTGTGTGAGCTTTCTAAGGACGATTTGACTCAGTTTAATGCCACACGGAGAGAGTAGGGCGTGGGATTGCAATATGACGGAGAGCCCTCCAAAAGAGACTATCAAAGATGCAAGTGCGATGCCAAGTGGGAGATAATCACATTTTGAGCATTCAATCGTGCCTCTCGTCATTTCAACCGCGCCGAAAATTATTGCAACAATCGGTTGAGCGTTGTCGCCTAACATACGCGTCAGTGCCTTGTCAACGCCGAGAAAGGAAAGGGTGTCCACCAAAATCCCCGCAAGCACAATGTAGCCGCCGAGCGTGAGCATCGCAAGCGTGGACTTTGAGACACTCTCTCCAAGCACATTGTCAGTTGTTTGCGCCTGAACTGAAACGATTGAGTCGCCATTATCCTTTTTATTTCTAAAAATAAAGCCATTGAAAAATGCCGCTAGATAATGTGATACGAGCACTATTGCGCCAACCGCGGCGTTTTGAAATATCGCAGTGCCCAGCGTGCCGAGGATAAATATTGGCCCCGACGTTGAGGCGAAAGAGGAGATTGCACGCGCATCTTCTTTGGATATCCCTGACGCAAGATACAGTTCTTTTATGCAGGATGCGCCGACAGGGTAGCCGGAGAGCATTGAGAGTATCATGATGTAGGCACTTTCCTTTGGCGTGTGATAGAGTTTCTTCATGGGTTTTTCAAACATCAAAGACAAAGTCTTTGCAGCACCGATTTTGGTGAGCAGCATTGCGCAAAAATAGAAGGGGAACAAACTCGGCAAAACAGTTGTTGCATATAGGCTCAATCCGCGCCTTGTTGCGTCAAGGTAGTATTTGGGGTTGACAATCATAAGAACGGCAAACAGAACAAGCAGAACCGTTGCCAGTGTTTTTGGCGAAAACACAAGCTTTTTGAGCCTGCCAAAATCAACTTGATTTCTTTTAAAGGTTCCTATGCGTTTTGAAGAGATTGTAGCCATCAAAAATATTTATGAAAATGCGGTTTAACTTATGAAAAACAGCAAAAAAACAACAGCCCGATTTTGAGCTGTTGCGTGAAATATATGCGGTTAGAATGCCTATTTGCAGAGTTTTTGTATCTTTGTTGCCTTTTCGTCAAGGTCAACGAGCGGGCGCACTGGAGAAGACGCTTCACAGTCGCTTGCTTTGAAGAAGAAATAGCCGTCCGCACCCGCCAAAATCGGGAAGAGTGCTTTGCGTTTGGACGGGCGCACAGCGAGCACGGTGCAATATGGTTTTTCGCTGTCTGCAAGCGCGACAAGTTCTTTTGTGAG
>DBVQ01000084.1:5168-7135 GCA_002308155.1 Christensenella sp. UBA1260 | reverse complement strand
TCAAAACGTCGTCCATGCTCTCAAAATCGCTCTTTGCAATGCGGTTTTCCATGCCCTCGGAGATGTTTGCGATTTCAGCGAGTTTGTCTGCTGTCAACGCGCTCAAAGCATAGGTGGAAATCATGTTGTATTTGGAGACGTCAGCTATTTCGTCAAGATTTACAAAATCAGGCACGAAGGATTTGACATCTTCGCCGTCTCTCAACATCTCGCGGATTGCGGTTGAAGAGGCGTACTTTTTCATATCGTCCGGTTTTCTTGCGACCTGATGATATTTGACTTTGTCGCCGTAGGCGGCTCCTGCCTTCATATACTCAACTGCAAGTATGTTGTTTGGCGATTTGAGCATGTTTGAAACGTCGGGACGCACTTTATCAAGTGCGAGCGTTCTTGATTTTGCCACGGAGTAGCCTTCGCTCAAGAAGCCTTTCAAAAGATTTGACACGTCGTTTGACTCGCTCTGCATAAACTCTGCTGCCATGCTGAGTCCCTCAAGTTCGTCGGCTTCCGTGCCAAATGAGAGAGTGTATTCTCCAAGCATAGAGAGTGTTTTGAGTGCGCCTTTTGCAAAGTTTGGAGCAGAAGAGAGAGAATATACAGTTGGGAGTTCAAGCACCAAGTCCGCGCCAGCTTGGATTGCCCAATTTGCGCGCGTAAACTTGTCTGCAATCGCAAGATCGCCACGCTCTGTGAAGCTTCCGCTCATCACGACGACAAGCGCGTCGGCTTCCGTCTCGCGCTTTGCGGTTTTCAACTGCTTCAAATGCCCGTTGTGAAATGGGTTGTATTCGGCAATAATGGCGGTGATGTTCATGCGTTGCTCCCGTTGCGGTTTTTGCGTGCAATTTTTCAATACATTGAAAACCTTGTCAAAATGTTTCAAAAACAAGGCGTTTTCCCTTGATTTTTTGCTCGCAACTAACTATAATTATATACAATAAAAAAATAAATGCAATTATATATTGCAATTTGGAGCGTTTATGACAGATTTTGTTGAAAACCTTATGAAAAGAGCAAGTTTGCTCGGCAAGACAATCGCACTCGCAGAAGGATTTGACGTAAGAGCCGCAAAAGCAGCTGAAATCCTCACCAAAAAGAACGTATGCAAAGTCGTTCTCATCGGCAATGAAGCTGAAATCAAGGCAAAGTTCCCGGAAGTTGACCTCACGGGCGTTGCTTTTGACGATCCAAAAACCAGCAAGCACATTGACGAATATGCCTCCACACTTTACGAGCTCCGCAAAGCAAAAGGCATGACAGAGGAGCAAGCAAGACAAATTGTCACTTCAAACAATATGTTCTATGCCTGCGTGGCTTTGAAGCGTGGCGACGTTGACGGTGTTGTCGGCGGTGCAGTGTTCAGCTCGGCAGACGTATCTCGTGCGGCTTTCCAAGTTATCAAGGCAGCACCTGGCATCAGCTCGGTGTCCAGCTGCTTCGTTATGGTTCCGCCTGAAGAGTTTAAATACAAGAAATATCCTGCATACATCTTCTCGGATTGCGCAGTTATCCCATATCCAACCGACGACCAACTCAAAGACATCGTCGTGGCAGCAGCGGATTCCGCAAAGAAGATCTGCGAAATGGAGCCAAAGATCGCAATGCTCTCTTTCTCAACAAAGGGAAGCGCAAATCACGAATCAGTGGAGAAGGTTCGTTCCGCTTACAACAAAGTGCGCGAACAGCATCCTGAAATCTGCGTTGACGGCGAACTTCAACTTGACGCATCACTCGTTGACAGCGTAGCAAAGCAAAAAGCAGGCGACAGTCCGGTTGCAGGACAAGCAAACGTCCTCGTGTTCCCAAACCTCGATGCAGGCAACATCGGCTACAAACTTGCACAACGCTTTGGCAACTGCATGGCAATCGGCCCGATCATGCAAGGTCTTGCACTTCCGGTCAATGACCTTAGCCGTGGTTGCGTCGCTGAGGACATCGCCGCAGTGGCAGCTATTACCGCTTTGCAG
>DBVQ01000084.1:4629-5093 GCA_002308155.1 Christensenella sp. UBA1260 | reverse complement strand
GGCAGTTCATCACTCAAATATCAACTCATCGACATGGAGACGGAAAGCGTGCTTTTGAAAGGTCTCTGCGAGCGCATCACCTTCCCGGGAAGTGAGCTCACACAAAAGACTGCGGACGGCAGAACCCTCAACATCAAGCAAGATATGAAGGATCACACGGACGCAATCAACCTCGTGCTCAAAGCAATGGTTGACGAAAAGTACGGCGCAATCAAGTCCACGGACGAGATTTCGGCAGTGGGACATAGAGTTCTCCACAGCGGAGAAGATTTCAAGCACTCCGTCCTCGTTGATGACGAAGTCATTCGTATCTGCGAAAAGAATGCTGAGCTCGGTCCACTCCATATGCCGGGCAACATCGCTTGCATCAAGAGCTGCAGAGAGGTCATGCCGGGTGTGCCAATGGTCACAGTCTTTGACACGACTTTCCACAGCACAATGCCGCCAAAGGCATATATGTACGG
>DBVQ01000084.1:1207-4602 GCA_002308155.1 Christensenella sp. UBA1260 | reverse complement strand
TACGGCTTCCACGGCACGTCCCACAAGTTTGTGAGCGAAGAGACAATCAAGATTCTTGGACGCAAGGATGCCAAGATCATCATCTGCCACCTCGGCAACGGTTCTTCAATCTCTGCTGTCAAAGACGGCAAGTGCCAAGATACAACGATGGGCTTCACACCTCTTGAAGGTCTTGTGATGGGCACTCGCTCCGGCGATATTGACCCAGCCGCAATTGACTTCATGAGAAAGAAGTTGAACATCCCGGCAGACGAAGTTGTTCAATTCTTGAACAAAAAGTGCGGTATGCTCGGCGTGAGTGAACTCTCATCCGATATGCGCGACCTTGAGAGTGCAATCAAAGAGGGCAACGAAAAGGCGAAACTTGCAGTTGACATCACGGCGTATCGTATCAAGAAATATATCGGTGCATTTGCCGCAACCTTGAACGGCGTTGACGCAATCGTATTCACGGGCGGCATCGGCGAGCACAGCGACTATATGCGTGAACTCGTCATGAGAGATATGGAATACTTGGGCGTTGATTTTGACTTTGAAGCAAACAAGGGCAGAGGGGACGGCACGAGAGTTATCTCCAAACCGTCAAGCAAAGTCAAGGTTCTTATCCTCCCGACAAATGAGGAACTCTCCATTGCAAGAGAGACGCAAGAACTTGTCCTTGCGGCACGCAAATAAGTCTAGTATTGCTTGCAAAATAAAAAAATCAATATTCAAAAAGCGTTTGACAACTTATTGTTTATTTTATATAATCAATAATGCTGTATAAATAGTAGTGAAAATATTCGGAGGATAGATAGATGGCAGTTCCAAAAAATAAAGTTTCAAAATCCAAAACCAATTCTCGTTTTGCAAATTGGAAACTCAAGACCCCGGGTCTTGTTGAGTGCCCACAATGCCACGAGCTCAAAAAGAGCCACCAAGTTTGCCCAAAATGCGGATACTATGATGGCGAACAAGTCGTGCAAAAAAACAATGACTAATCTTTGAAAAAGAGTGAGTCATCACTCTTTTTTTATATCATTTTTAGGAAACGTATTATGAAAATAGTTGTTGACGCAATGGGTGGGGATCTCGCCCCAAAGGAAATAGTGCTCGGAAGCCTTGACGCGCTTGTGGCGGACAAGGATCTCACTGTCGTGCTCGTTGGAGACGTGGACAAGATAAACCCGATTCTTCAAGAAGAGAAGTATGACAAGGCAAGAGTTGAACTCGTTGACGCAAAGGACGTCATTTCCAACGACGAGAGCCCAACTATGGCAATAAAGACCAAAAAAGAGAGCTCGCTCGTCAAAGCATTTGATTATCTCATGGCAAACGAGGACGCAGAGGGATTTGTGTCCGCAGGTTCAACGGGCGCTGTGCTTGTTGGCGCGTTTATGAAAGTCGGACGCATAAAGGGCGTATCTCGTCCTGCACTCGCTCCGATTTTGCCTACGGCAAAAGGAAACGGCGTCGTGCTCTGCGACTGCGGTGCAAACGTTGATTGCAAGGCAGTCAATTTGTTGCACTTTGCACTTATGGGCAGAGCGTATGCACAAGCAATGCTTGATGTAGAAGAGCCACGCATCGCACTCCTTTCAAACGGTGTTGAAGACCACAAGGGCAACGAGCTCTGCCACGAGGCATTTGAGCTTTTGAAGGCAGAAGAAGGCATCAACTTTGTTGGCAACTGCGAAGCAAGAGATATTCTCTCCGGCGACTATGACCTCATCGTCTGTGATGGTTTCAACGGCAATATTGCACTCAAGAGTGCAGAAGGTGCGGCGACCACGATTATCGGCGAACTCAAAAAGGGGGTTTACGGCGGAGGACTCAGAGCAAAACTCGGCGGACTCCTTTTGAAGCCAACCCTCAAAGGTGTTATGAAGAGGATGGACTACAATGCGCACGGCGGAGCGTGCTTCCTTGGCGTGAACAAAGTCGTTGTCAAGTCCCACGGCGCAAGCAAACGCAAATCCATCTGCGCAAGCATCTTGCAAGCAAAATCACTTGCGGTGCACAAGACACCTGAAAACATCAAACAAGCAATTCAGCAAAAAGCGGCTGTTGAAGAGTAAATCAGCAATCTAATCGAGCAAAATGAGAGAAAACGATATTAGAACAATAGAAAAAAAGATAGGCTATGAGTTCAAGGACAAGGCACTGCTTGAGCGTGCTTTTACGCACGCATCTGTTGACACTTGCGCCACAAAGAACTATCAATCCCTTGAGTTTTTGGGGGACAGCCTGCTTGATTTTATTGTTGCAAAACGTCTCATGGAAATCAATCCAAACGCACATGAGGGCGCTCTCACAAAGAACCGTGCTCAGATTGTGTCAAAAGAGCCGCTTGCTGAAGAGATCGACCATCTTGACCTTTCAAAGTATTTGATTGTCGGCAAGGGCGAAAATCAAGAGGCAATTACATCGCAGAGCAAAATCAAGAGTGATATATTTGAGAGCATCGTTGGGGCGATATATCTCGACTCCAACAAACTTGCACCTTGCGAGAAGTTCGTGCTTTCAAAACTCGCGCCACTTTTCAACGGCGACAGCAAACACACGGGAAGTCATGACTTCAAGACGGAGCTCAATGAGTATGCGTCAAAGCATGATTTGCATGTAGAATACGTGCTCCTGTCAAAGACGGGCAAAGCGCACGAGCCGACCTTTGACGTTGAAGTCAAAATAAACGGTTTAGATGCAGGAAAAGGCGAGGGCAAATCCAAAAAGGAAGCCGAGCAAAACGCCGCCAAAGTCGCCCTTGAACACATCAACCGATAAAACTGTATTGTGTGCAAGTGTGACGAGTTTAAAAATTCAATTTTGAGGTATATATATGACAGATGAAAAATTTTTGAAGAAGTCCCAACAAGGCGAGCTTGATGCCGTGCCTATGTACAATGCACTCGCCAAGAAGTTTGCGGACAAAAACCCCGAAGTCGCAGAGATTTTGAAGGGCATGGCAGCAGACGAGGGCAGACATGCTTCCGTGGTCAAGAACATTTCAGGCGACAGTTCTCTACGTCCGAAGATGCTAAAAGCAAAGGCGGTGCCGGTGCTTATGAACTGCATTGGCAAAAGGACTATGTTCAAAATCATTGCCGGACAAGAATACAAGGCATACGACACGTATGCGCCGTGGATCGACAAATTTCCTGAAATCGCGTCCGTTCAAGCCGACGAAAAACGTCACGGCGACCTTTGCATGAAGATTGTCACATTGCTGTGAAAAAAGCCCCGTACGTACGGGGTTTTTTATTGCTGTTTGAAATTAATTTCAAAAAGGCGGAGTTTTTGGTGTTTTTCTTTTGACAAATCCTGTCAAAATGGGTATTATATTAAAAATTATATTTTTAGGAGCATATTATGGCAAAGCACTTTGAAGAACCATCGAGAACTTTTAGTGAGTATTT
>DBVQ01000084.1:769-1161 GCA_002308155.1 Christensenella sp. UBA1260 | reverse complement strand
GCAAACGTGTCTTTGAAGACTCCACTCGTCAAGTTCAAAAAGGGTGAAAAGTCGGCGATTGAACTCAACATTCCACTCGTGTCCGCAATCATGCAATCCGTATCCAACGATACACTTGCAATCGCACTCGCAAAAGAGGGTGGCATTTCCTTCATCTACGGCTCGCAGACGATTGAAAACGAGGCAGCTATGGTGCGCAGAGTCAAAAACTACAAAGCAGGCTTTGTTGTGTCAGACAGCAACGTCACGCCGGACTCAACTCTTGCGGACGTGCTTGACCTGGTTCAAACAAAGGGACACAACGTCATTGCAGTCACTTCAGACGGTACGTCAAACGGCAAACTTATGGGACTTGTCACAAGCCGTGACTATCGCGTCAGCCGTATGGCACC
>DBVQ01000084.1:574-745 GCA_002308155.1 Christensenella sp. UBA1260 | reverse complement strand
AAAGTCAAAGACTTTATGACTCCATTTGAAAAGCTCGTTGTTGGTGGCAAGAATACAACTCTTGCAGAAGCAAACGACATCATTTGGGATCACAAGCTCAATCAGCTTCCAATCATTGACGATGACGGCAATCTGCTTTATATCATCTTCCGCAAGGACTACGATGCGCAC
>DBVQ01000084.1:0-464 GCA_002308155.1 Christensenella sp. UBA1260 | reverse complement strand
GTGCTCTGCATAGATTCAAGCGAAGGCTATACGATATGGCAAAAGAAAACTTTGGACTTTATCCGTGCAAAATACGGTGATAAAGTCAAGGTTGGTGCAGGAAACGTCGTTGACAGAGACGGGTTCTTGTTCCTTGCAGAAGCCGGTGCGGACTTTGTCAAGGTTGGCATCGGTGGTGGTTCTATCTGCATCACCCGTGAACAAAAGGGCATAGGCAGAGGACAAGCGACAGCCGTTATGGAGGTTGCAAAGGCAAGAGACGAATACTTTGAGAAGACGGGCATCTATGTTCCTGTTTGCTCGGACGGCGGCATCGTGCAAGACTATCACATGACGCTCGCACTCGCAATGGGCAGCGACTTCATGATGCTGGGCAGATACTTCGCTCGCTTTGACGAATCCCCAACAAACAAACTCAACATCAATGGCAACTATGTCAAAGAGTATTGGGGCGAAGGCTCCAA
>DBVQ01000080.1:511-10208 GCA_002308155.1 Christensenella sp. UBA1260 | reverse complement strand
CAGGTGTAGGCTCAAACCCCGATTTCTTCAAGTTCGCAAGCATCTTTTCAAGCCTTGCGACCCTTAGTTGAAGCTCTTCGGTTTTGGAGTCGTTGTCTCCGCCAAGGCAAGCGAGTGTCACCGCCGCCTCAAATATGATTCTGTGTTGAGATGAGTATCTCAGTTCTCCCTCAAGACTTGTCATAGTCTTCATGATTGAGAGGCACTTCTCTGTTGGATATTTGTCCGCCATCGCTTGAAGCGCAACAAAAATCTCCTCAGGAAGCGCAAGAAGTTGCTTTGCGGAAGAACAATTCTTTATGTAAAGAATATTTCTGAAAGCCGTTGCAATGTCACTTGCAAGGATGCTCACACTCTTGCCGAGGTCGCAAAGGGATGCCACCTCTCTCAACGTCTTGTCAATGTCGCCATCCGCGATTGCCGTGCAGAGCGAAATGAGCTTTTGCGGGTCGGACGCTCCGAGCACTTCAAGCACACCCTTGTAGGTCACGTTGTTTTCGCAATAGCTGACACACATATCCGCAACAGAGAGCGCATCACGCACACTGCCGTTGCCGGACGATGCAATGAGCTCAACTGCTTCCGGCTCATACTTGCAACCGATGTCGTCAAAGATGAAACGAATGCGCTCCGCAATCACGGAGTTCGGCACAAGTTTGAAGTCAAAACGCAAGCAGCGCGAAAGTATAGTCGGCAAAATCTGATGAATCTCCGTCGTCGCAAGGATGAAAATCGCGTGTTCCGGCGGCTCTTCAAGAGTTTTGAGGAGCGCGTTAAAAGCCGCCTTTGAAAGCATGTGAACTTCGTCTATGATATAGACTTTGTATTTGCCAATCGTCGGCGGGAAATTGATCTTCTCAGTGAGCTCGCGGATTTGGTCAACCGAGTTGTTGGACGCCGCGTCAATTTCGAGTATGTCAAAATTGCCGCTCTTAGCAAGCTCAACGCAGTTCTCGCACTTTCCGCACGGCGAACCGTTTACGGGATGCAAGCAGTTGACGGCACGAGCGAAAATCTTTGCGACTGACGTCTTGCCCGTTCCTCTTGTGCCCGTAAAGATGTAGGCGTGCCCAATGGAATTGGTTTCGATTTGATTTTTGAGTGTGCGCACAATATGGTCTTGCCCAATGACTTTGTCAAAGGTGTCAGGACGATATTTGCGGTATAAAGATGTGTATGCCATATTTGATATTATAAACTAATTTACTTATAATAGCAACACAAAAATTATTTTATTTTCAAAGCCCCTGCACCAATGCTTTGTAGCAATAGACAAGTTGTACAAGCTGATAGCGGATTGATGATGCACACTTGGCAGTCGAACTATATTCCACGTTGTCAAGAAGCGCCAAAGTCGTGATAAGAGCAAGCTTGATTTCAGTGATTTGCGACTTTTGGGCATCCTGCGTGTTTTGATAAAAAACAGACTTTATGTCCTCAATTTGTGTGTATAAAACCTTGATTTTGGTCTTCGCGTCCTCAACAGTCATTGCATTGTCGTTGAGCAAATTGCTCGTCAAATACATCACGTCAAAGGCAGTGTCAAAATATTGCATAGCGTTCAAAACAGCCGTCTTCACGTCCCCTTCGCACCACGAATACGAGGGCTCATTGACAACGATTTCTTTGAGATATGCTGACCTGTCCTCAATCGTATTCAACACATTTTCGGCAGAAGTTTTGTCTTTGTATATGGCAAAAACAATCTCAATATTGTCCTTGCCGTCCTCGTTGCTTCTTACAACATAGCCTGCTCCGCCCCTGCTCTTCACAAGTTCCGCCGTGCTCCTTGCAAGCGTCATATCGTCGTAGCCGCCCACCGTCACAGCGTAAAACGTCCTTGTGTTCTCCTTGCCAAAAACCTCAGCAAGGCTCAAAAATCCCTTGCCGGAAAATATGAAGGACAGCCCAAGTGTGACGACAAAACACAGCACAATAACGCCCACGACAAACAAGTTTTCTTTGCTACTCTCTCTTGGCTTTTTTGTTCGCATATCAAAATATATGCGTTTTGCGTGCGCGGTAAAACTTTATTATTCATAATAAAAGCGCAAAAAATACCCTCAAAAAATGTCAAACAAATGTTTGCCATATTGTTGACACAGGCAAAAAAAAAGCATAATATAGCAGTAATATAAATCTCCGGTAGGTGAGGCTACCATCGGGATACGGATTGCTACCGACAATAACGTGGAGACACGTTACCGCGCGGTTAGCAGGCGGCGTCGAAAAACAAGGCGCAGCCTAACGCAATTACATCGCCCGATGATGCTAAAGCTTGTAATGGTAGGATTTGCATCTTTTGATTGTGTGTTTTCCGTACTGTTGCAAGTGCGGATTTTTTTATCCCCTCCCCACCGCGACGAAAAGGAGGTCAAAATGCTTGAAAGATTTGAAACCTTGCTTGAAGAAAAGAACTATGTCGCTTTGAAGGCAGAAATCAACGATATGTATCCGCAAGATATCGCTCTTTTGCTCGACGAAATATTTGCCGAAGACGAGCGTCAAGCGCTTATACTCTTCCGCTTGCTCACAAAAGAAAATGCGGCGGAAGTATTTGTTGAAATGAGCAGCGACACGCAGGAATATCTTATCAATGCATTCTCCGACGCAGAAATCAAATCCGTCTTTGACGAGATGTTCTTGGACGATACGGTCGACATCATTGAGGAAATGCCGGCAAGCGTCGTTTCGCGTATCATCAACCAATCCGACCTCGAGACGCGCAAGCTCATAAACCAGCTCCTCAAGTATCCTGAAGACAGCGCGGGCAGCGTCATGACCGTCGAGTACGTCAGCCTCAAAAAGCAATGGACGGTCAAACAATGTTTTGACCATATCCGCAAAGAAGCCGTGGACAAAGAGACGATTTACAACTGCTATGTGACAGACGAAACGCGCAAACTCATCGGCGTTGTCACAGTCAAGACGCTCCTCCTCAACGACTACGACACTGTCATTGAAAACATCATGGAGACGGACGTCATCTCTGCCGACACCTACGCCGACCAAGAGTATGTCGCCTCCCTGCTCTCCAAATACGACTTGACCGCTGTGCCAATCGTTGACCAAGAATCAAGAATCGTCGGCATCATCACGGTTGACGATGCTCTCGACGTCATCGAAGAAGAGGCAACCGAAGATATCGCAAAGATGGCGGCTATCCGTCCGTCCGACAAGCCGTATCTTGAACAGAGCGTTTGGCAGATTTGGCTCAACCGCGTGCCGTGGCTTCTCATCCTCATGGTGTCCGCAACTTTCACGGGGCTCATCATCAACACGTATGAGGCAAAACTTGCCGCAATCTCCACCGTGCTCTTCGCGTGCGTGCCTATGCTTATGGACACGGGCGGGAACGCAGGTTCGCAATCTTCCGTCACGGTCATTCGTGCGCTTGCAATCGGCGACCTCGTGCCAAAAGACGTTTTTAAGGTCATTTGGAAGGAACTGAGAGTATCCGTGCTCCTCGGCGCAACTCTTGCTGTCGCCTGCTTTGCAAAACTGCAACTCATTGACAGATTGCTCTTCCGTTTTGAAGGCTATGACGTCATCACTTCCGCAGTCGTTGCACTTGCACTGTTCATAACAATCGTGCTTGCAAAGTTTGTGGGATGCATACTTCCTATCTTTGCAAAACGCATCAAACTTGACCCTGCCGTCGTCGCAAGTCCGTTCATCACGACAATCGTCGACGCTCTGTCGCTCATAATTTACTGCACGATTTCAATTGCTATACTCACTAGAGTATAAAAAAATTAGCACCTGCGATGCAGGTGCTTTTTTTTGTTGTTTTTCCCATCAATACATTTCAGGGTTTTGCGGAATAGGCGGAGCAACAGGTTCCTTGATGTCTGTGACAAGTGCCTCGGTTGTAAGCAAAGTTGCTGCAACGGATGCCGCATTTTGAAGTGCGGAACGTGTGACCTTTGTTGGATCAAGAATACCGCTCTTGACCATATCGCAATACTCGTCTTTTGCCGCATCATAGCCGTAGTTGGCTTTCTTGGCGTTCACGATATTGCTGACGACCACGCCGCCGTCCACGCCTGCGTTGTCCGCGATTTGACGGATTGGCGCTTCAAGAGCTCTGAGCACGATATTTGCACCGGTGAGTGCATCGCCTTCAAGTCCTGCAATTGCCTTTTTGACTGCAGGGATGACGGACAAGAGTGCCACGCCGCCGCCCGGGACGATACCCTCTTCAACAGCCGCGCGAGTTGCGTTCAGAGCATCTTCAATGCGGAGTTTCTTTTCTTTCATTTCAACTTCAGTTGCAGCACCAACGCCGATGACTGCTACGCCACCTGCGAGTTTTGCAAGGCGCTCTTGAAGTTTTTCTTTGTCATAGTCAGACGTGCTCTCTGCGATTTGTGCACGGATTTGAGCAACACGAGATGCGATTGCCGCTTGATCTCCAAAGCCGCCGACGATTGTGGTCTTGTCCTTGTCAACGACGACGCTTTTTGCTCTGCCGAGCATATCGAGTGATACGTCTTTGAGTTCATAGCCGAGGTCTGTTGAAACGTACGTGCCGCCAGTCAAGATTGCGATATCTTCAAGATATGCCTTTCTTCTGTCGCCAAAGCCAGGAGCCTTGACTGCCACGACGTTGAACACGCCTTTGAGTTTGTTGACGATGATTGTGGTGAGTGCTTCGCCTTCAATATCATCGGAGATGATAAGGAGTTTCAAGCCGTTTTTGAGCACTTGCTCAAGGAGCGGAAGAATCTCTTGAATATTGCTGATCTTCTTGTCTGTGATGAGGATGACAGGTCCGTCGAGTTCGGCTTGCATCTTGTCGGTGTTGGTGACAAGATATGGGGATACGTAGCCACGGTCAAATTGCATACCTTCAACAACGTTGAGCTCGGTGTCCATAGCCTTGCCTTCTTCAATAGTGATGACGCCGTCTTTGCCGACCTTTTCCATTGCGTCGGAGATGAGTCTGCCAATCTCTTCGTCGCCTGCTGATATGCTTGCGACCTGTGCGATTGCCGTCTTGTCTTCAACGTCTTTACTTATCTTTTTGAGCTCTTCAACTGCTGCGTCTGCCGCAACTTTGATGCCCTTCTTGAGTACTATTGGATTTGCACCCGCAACTACGTTGCGAAGCCCTTCTTTGACGATTGCTTGAGCAAGCACTGCGGCTGTCGTTGTGCCGTCGCCTGCCACGTCGTTTGTCTTGGTGGACACTTCGCGGATGATTTGCGCGCCCATATTTTCAAATGGGTCTTTGACGTCAATTTCTTTTGCGATAGTCACGCCGTCGTTTGTGATGAGCGGTGCGCCGTATGGTTTGTCAAGAACGACGTTTCTGCCCTTTGGTCCGAGCGTGATTTTGACTGTATTTGCAACTGTATCGACGCCGGCTTCAAGAGATCTTCTTGCCTCGTCGCCGTATTTGAATTGTTTTGCCATAATGAGCCTCCTTAGTCAACTATGGCAAGTATGTCCGCTTGCCTTACGATGACGACTTCCTCGCCGTCGATTTTGAACTCAGCACCTGCGTACTTGCTGTACAACACGGTGTCGCCGACTTTGACTTGCATCTTGACTTCTTTGCCGTCAACCATACCGCCTGGGCCTACTGCTACGACAGTAGCAAGTTGCGGTTTTTCCTTTGCCGCGCCCGGAAGAACGATACCACTGGCGGTCTTTTCGTCTTGTTCGATTGCCTTGATGACAACTTTGTCAAACAATGGTTTGATTGCCATATATATGCCTCCGATTTGTATTTTCAATAGGATTTTAGCACTCTCGGTGCTTGACTGCTAATAATATATACCAAAGCGAGCGAAAATGTCAATATATTATGTCAAATATTTTGATTTTTTTGCCACAAAATATTGTTTGTAATGTTGAATATTGTCATTTTGTATGATAATATATTCGTATGAATCCAAAAAATAGGTGAAACTATGAACAAATGGGATGAAAGATTTATGAATATGGCGGAGTTCGTCTCAACCTGGACGAGCTGTGCAAGACAAGGCAGAGCCATAGGCGCAGTCATCGTGCGTGACAAACGCATCTTGACAACGGGCTACAACGGAGCACCTTCGGGCGTTATGCCCTGCCGTGACAAGGGCTATTGCATGAGAGACCGCCTTGGCATCGCAAGCGGAACGCAAGCAGAAAAATGCTACGCCGTGCACGCGGAGCAAAACGCAATCTGCCAAGCGGCAAAGCTGGGCATCACTCTTGAAGGTGCAACGCTCTACTGCACGCATCAACCTTGCACAATCTGCACTCGCCTCATCATAAACAGCGGCATCAAACGCGTCATCTACAAATATCCATATCCGGATGAGTTCTCCATGCAACTCTTTAAAGAGGCAGGCATCCTTGTGGAAAAGTATGATGACCTAAAAGATGAAAAATAAATATAATATACAAGGAGACAAAACTATGTCAGACAAAGCAACATCACCAAAATCAAGACTCGTAGCAACCCTCCTTTGCTTCTTCCTCGGCGGACTCGGTATTCATCGTTTCTATGTCGGTAAAGTTGGCACAGGCATCCTCTATCTCTTCACAGGCGGACTTTTTGGAATCGGCGCACTCGTCGACTTCATCATGATCCTCTGCGGATCCTTCACGGACAAGGAAGGCAAGTTCTTGACGAACTGGGACTAATCAATCAGTTATTTATGACAAAAACAAAACACCGAGCAACTGCTCGGTGTTTTGTTATTTATAACAAACATTTATGACATACATTTATGACATAATCGGTTCATAGCCAGGGTTCAAGGTGTATTCAAAGATAACCGTCACACCGCTGTATTCCCCAAGGTTTTCAACGGTGGCAAGCCAGTTGGCTTGGTTGATTTCAAGCATTTCCACAATACTATATTCTTCATCAAACACTGCAATCTTCCACTCAAATGTGGCAAATGCCTCTTCGCCGCTATACTTCACCGACTCTTCAAGTTCCGCATTGTAAATATAGCACACAATGCCCGCCTTGGTCGGAAGCACTTGCAATAGGTCATTCACGTTTTCTCTCAGCACATGGAAGTTGCTTTGTTGCCCCTGTGCAAATCCAAAGTATATACCTGAGCCTGGGATTGTTTCTGGGAAAGAGCAATTGACATATGCCTTTGGCTTCTCTTGCCAATGCGCAACAACTTTGATTTGCACCTCGCCAGCGTTTATTTTTGTAAGCAAATTTACAATTGTAGCCTTTGAGCCGTCTTCCAAATACCAGTCATCAAAATTAACATCGTTTGGAACAGTAAAATGCACATTTGGCAAAAGCGGCATTTGAGCGAGCTTGCTCTCTACATCGCTTGAAGACACTATGACCTCAGGCGTACGGTGGTCAAAGTTGTTGTGAGATGCACGATAGGTCGCTGTGTAGTCGGCGTCTTTGTTGTTAAGGTCAAAATAGATTACATGTTGTCCAACCGGAATCCAGCGGGCATAAAGAACATATTTCTTTTCGCCGTCCTCTGCATCGCGTTGGAATCTGTTCCAGTTGTATTCGGAGAACTCAGTGCCCTCAAAATTGTTCTTGTCAAAATACCAGCCTGCAAAGGCTTTGCCGCTTGGCGCAATCATATCATTGCCCGTCGGGAGCCCTGTGCAGAAGTTTTTGTAGAGGTCCTTGTTGACAACTTTGACTATGTTGCGCGACTCAATGCTGTGAGCCTCACGATATTCCTGCGAATAGTCCGCATTTTTGTCATTTAGGTCAAGCCTAAAATGCGTTATGTCGTCCGGATTGCAAGCCACAAACGCGACAAGGCACAAAGATATCACCAAAACCGCGGCAAAACTTGCTATCAAGATTTTTCTTTTCATATTCTACCTCCTTGAGGGTTTGCCTCTTGAGCCATTATATTATAGCACATTTTTCCGCCTTTTGCAAAAAAACTTACTTTCTTAACAAAATGTAAGGAAAAATAGTTTGATATTTTTTTAAAAATATAACGGAATATGTTTGACATTATTTTTTTAAATCTATATAATGCAGATATAAATCTTGTTTAGTTTTGCTAAACTTTGGGATTAAAATTGCGAAACCTGTTAAACTGAGCGTTGATTTTTGCTAAACTGCACAAAAAGTTTAGACAAGTTAAACATATAGCACGATATGTGTTTTGGAGAGATTATGGAACTCGGCATCAAAATCAAACGTTTGAGACTTCAAAAAAATCTCACTCAAGAAGAGCTTGCGGACAGATGCGAACTCACAAAGGGCTACATCTCCCAGCTTGAAAACGAACTCACTTCTCCGTCCATCGCGACGCTTGAAGACATTTTGAAAGCACTCGGCACGACATTTGCCGAGTTTTTCCGTGATGAAAACGAGGAGCAAGTCGTGTTTACCGAAGCGGAGTTTATTGAAAAACTCGCGCCTACGCACAAGATTGAGTGGCTCGTGCCAAACGCACAGAAGAACGAGATGGAGCCAATACTTGTGACAATCGAGCCTCACTCCTCTCTTGAAGAGGACGTGCCGCACGAGGGCGAAGAGTTTGGCTATGTGCTCAAAGGCAGCCTTATGCTCCACCTTGGCAAATCCGCCTACAACGTGAAAAAGGGCGAAGTTTTCTACTATTCCTCCGAAAAACCGCATCATCTTGAAAATCGCACAAACGAGAGAGTCGTCGTGCTTTGGATCGCAGCTCCTCCTACGTTTTGAAAGTTGTGCCAATTTGCATATCATTTGCAGAGCAAATGCTCAGCCGATAAACACAACTTTCTCACTACTTCGCGCACAAGTTTGTTTGCTAAACCGTCCTGCAACTTTGTGACTCAAACAAGTATTTCTCAACAATCTTGTGCTTGATTTAAAATAGGATAAACATATATAACATACTCATAGAAAATCAAAAAAGGAAACTGTCTCATGAAAAACATCACACCTGTTGACAACATCATCGAACTCCGCAACGTTTACAAGACGTACGACGGAAAGGACGCGGTCAAAAACGCGAGTCTCACAATCAAGCGCGGCGAGTTTGTCACGCTTCTCGGCCCGAGCGGTTGCGGCAAGACGACAACTCTCCGTATGATCGCCGGTTTTGAAATGCCTACAAGCGGCAAGATCATCTTCAACGGCAAGGACATAACAAACGTTCCGCCGCATCTTCGCCCAGTCAACACCGTATTCCAAAGATACGCGCTGTTCCCTCACCTCAACGTGTTCAACAATATTGCCTTTGGTTTGAAACTCAAAGTCATTCCAAACGGCACGAAGGTCAACAAGAAGGGCGAGACAATCCAACTTTTCAGAAAATACACAAAGGCGGAAATCAAGGAGAAAGTCAACCGCTTCTTGAAGCTCGTTGACCTTGAAGACTACGGCCACAGAAACGTATCTTCACTCTCCGGCGGACAACAACAACGTGTCGCCATCGCGCGCGCACTTGTCAATGAGCCGGAAGTCCTTCTCCTCGACGAACCGCTCGGCGCACTCGACCTCAAGATGCGCAAGGATATGCAACTTGAGCTTATGGATATGCACAAGCGCCTCGGCATCACGTTCATCTACGTCACACACGATCAGGAAGAGGCGCTGACGATGTCCGACACGATCGTCGTCATGAAGGACGGCGTNNTACGTCACACACGACCAAGAAGAAGCACTCACGATGAGCGACAAGATTGTCGTCATGAGATACGGCGAGATCCAACAAATCGCATCTCCTGAAAAGGTCTATGACGAGCCGGCAAACGCTTTCGTTGC
>DBVQ01000080.1:240-431 GCA_002308155.1 Christensenella sp. UBA1260 | reverse complement strand
CGCTGCGTGGACGCGGGCTTCGGCAAAAACGTCGAGGTCGACGCGGTCGTTCGTCCGGAGGACATCGACATCGTTCCGCCCGAGAAGTCAAAGGTCTCCGGCACGGTCGCCTCGGTCGTGTTCATGGGCGTGCACTATGAGATCTGCGTGGACTGCGGCGGCTACGAATGGGTCGTGCATACCACCGACTT
>DBVQ01000080.1:0-191 GCA_002308155.1 Christensenella sp. UBA1260 | reverse complement strand
GATGCGATCCACATCATGAAGAAGACCCGCGCGAACAATATCTTCGACGCCGAGACCTGGCCGAGCGAGAACGCGATCTACATCGACGACGTGGCGTTCCCGTGCGAAGGGCTGGAGAGCTACGAGAACAAGGAGATCGCCATCGTGCGCATCGCGCCCGAAAACGTGCGGCTCGTCGCCCCGCAGGACGC
>DBVQ01000054.1:14895-22395 GCA_002308155.1 Christensenella sp. UBA1260 | reverse complement strand
GTCAAAAAGTTGTTTTTGATATATGCGCGATTGGATTCTTCCCTCCAAAAAAACCTTCTCGCCCACTTGGAAAGTGTTGGCATATCTTGCGTTTCTCCCCCAAGCGATTGCGGGAATATAATCCGACTTATTATATGCCCTGTTGACAGCAATCAGCAGGTCCGCTATCTCGCGCTTGAAAGGCGTCGTGCGATAAATAGGCGGCTTGCACACAAACCCCGACAACTCAATCTTGTTGGGCGAGGTCAAATCCGGCGCGGAAAGCTCTCTCACAAACACTTTAAGCACAAGTTTTGACTTGTCGCCGACAAGTTTGTTGTAGCTTCTCAGTTGTCCAACAACCCCGATTAGATTGCCGATTTCAAAGCTGTTGCCCTCCATAATCCGCTCGGAAATCGTGAGCGGAATAAGGTCGTCCTGTCCGCTCAGCCTTTTGACTGATATAGTCAGGTCAAAAAAGCCCTCTCCCATAATCTCGTGCGAAAACTCCGGTTCACTCACGACGTTTCCCGTGAGATACACTCTGTTGTTGTACATTTCAAGGTAACTCATCTTGTTGTTCTCCTAAATCTAAGGTGTATTTGTTTTATGCTGCTGCGTGTTGAACGCCGTTTGCGTCTATGCTATAGTTTTCTGTCAGCACAAGTTCGCTGAGTTTTACAAACTTAAATCCCGCGTCTTTGAGCCCTGCGAGCACAATGGGCAGAGCCTCAAGAATATTGTCGCTGTTGTTGTGAAAAAGCACGATATCTCCGCTCTTTGCTTTGGGCACAACTCTGTCATATATCTGCTTTGCAGATAACCCCTTCCAATCAAGGCTGTCAATTGACCATTGCACCCCCGTCATGCCCATATCTTCAAGCACTGTCATGAGTTTGTTGTCATAATCCCCATACGGCGCTCGAAAATACGTTGGTTTTATGCCCGTCAGCTCAAACACTTTGTCGTTGACGTATGAGATTTCATCACGGATTGCATCCTCGCTGAGCTTTGGCATATTCAAATGGTTTTTTGAGTGGTTGCCAATGTCAAAACCGGCATCCGCAATGGCTTTTGTTTCGTCCTCAAACTTGTCAATCCAAAAGCCGACGAGGAAAAACGTGCCCTTTGCGTCATATTTTTGCATTATGTCAAGTATTCCCTGCGTCTTGTCCGCTCCCCAC
This sequence comes from Christensenella sp. UBA1260, assembly GCA_002308155.1. Classification (GTDB taxonomy): domain Bacteria; phylum Bacillota; class Clostridia; order Christensenellales; family CAG-917; genus CAG-475. The sequence continues at coordinate 21,232 of DBVQ01000054.1, read as the reverse complement.
GCCGCATCAAAAGTGAGCGCAATGACCTTATCTTCATCGCTTTGCGCCACTCTATACACAGGGATTTTCCTTGTGGACGAGCAAAAAAACACTCCCGCCGTTGAAGTTGCGCCAATTGAAATCAAAAGCACGACAGCAACAACAAAATATGCAACAAAAGACACTATGCTTTGCCTTTTCAGCGTCAATATCACGTTTCACCTCAAAAATATCTCATTTTTTGACGAAGTTTTCGGCAAAGAAGGTCGAGGCTTGTCGAATCTCGTCAATAAAACCTATGACGCTCACAAAAAAATATTCCAATCCGCTCAATCCCTTCAATGATTTGAAGCATTTGACAACCTGCCCTATTTATTTGTATAATTTTGTTATGGAACAGATCTCAAAAAAGACTTCAATAAAAGACAGGCTTTTGCCTTTGCCGTTTTTCCTTTTGATGACAGTCGCCGTCGCACTTATGCTCGGCGCACTGCTGTTTTTGATGTATTCGGTTATTTTGACAGTAGCACTCAAATCCGCAATGGTTTTCTTGATAGTTTTTGCCGCAAGTATGATTTGCGCGGGTTTTGGAGTTTTGGCGCTCAACGGATTTTTTGCCTATGGCAAATACTACAAAAAACGCAAAGGCGAAACAGCAAAACCTGAGCAAAAACCGCAAAATGCTCCAAAGTCTTTCAAGGATTATTTGACTCTTCAAAATATCGCTTTACTCACACTTCTTGTCGGCGCAGTCTGTGCAATAATCTCTGCCGCTCTCGGAGTCATAAACAGAGACAAATGGACAAAGACAATCTCCCCGTACATGGAGAAAAACGGTTACTATGCGGACATAAACCACCGCGAAATCCGCTACACTTTGGGCGGAGACGAAAGCCCAAACAAGATTGTCGTTGACTTGGACACAAAAAACGCCGTTATTATCTATACGGAAGATGAGACAAAACAGAGTTTTGTTTTGATTTGCGGCTATGAAAAATACCATAATCAAATTGTGCTAGCACTAAGCAACAATACGCTGACGATAACCGAAGACGAACAACCACCGCTTGACGGTGCACTGGAAAAACTTTTGTTTTTCATGTTTGACGAAAACAAGATTGAAAAACAAGTCAAAATCTATGTTCCAAAAGCCTACAAAAACATAATTGTTTTGCAAGGCGAATATATAGTCGCTAAGACGAATTAAACAAAATAGCAAGTTTTAAAGCACGAACACAGTTCGTGCTTTTTTTATTACAATCCACCCTATTGAATTACTTTTTGAGCTTGTTTCCGCCCTTGAAATTGGCAAGGATATTCGTCTTGAAAGTCGTTGCCGACTTTCTCTTTATTTTGCGTGCTATTGACGCCTCAACGACATCACTCAGGAGCGTTTTGAAATCCACATCAAACAGATAAAACGCCAAAGAGCCTGGCACAGTGTTTACCTCATTGACATACACTTTGTTTCTTTCAACGTCCACAAGATAGTCCACCCTTATTATGCCGTTCATATCAAGGTCGCGATATATTCTTTCCGTCATAGCTTTGACAATTAGGTTCAAAGAACCTATATTTGCAGGAGACACGCGCACATGCCCGCTCATCTTGCCGCCCTGCTCATATTTGTCGGCAAAGGTCAAAAAGTCATTTGCGGTCAAAGGTTGTTCCGTTTTGCCGACCACAATGTTCGTCCCATCGCAATATGCCGCGCAGTTTACCTCAACAAAATCGTCAAGTTTGTGCTCAACGACGATTTTATCGTCAAACTTGCAAGCCAAATCCAGCGCATCCTTCAATTCTTCTCTGCCGTTTGCAACGCTTATGCCTATGCTACTGCCAAGTCTTGCGGGCTTGACGATAAGCGGATATGCAAGAAAGCTCTCAAGCATAAAGACAATTTTGTCTTTATCTTCAAAATATTCCTCACGTTTTACAGTTTCATAAGGCAAAATAGACAAGAGCATATTTTCAAACACGCGCTTTGAAAACTCTTTGTCCATACAGACAGCAGATTGCAAAGTATCGGGCGAAGTGTAAGGTATGCCGTTGATATCAAGCATAGCTTGAAGTTTCCCGTCCTCGCCCTCTCCGCCATGGCAAGCAATCAAGGCAACATCAGGTTTGAAAATCTTTTTGATTACCCCTCTTTTTCGCAATACATAAAAATCGCCCTTGAGCAAAAACGCTTTTTTGTGTTTTGTCGGGTCAAAATCTTTGAACACATCAAGTTTGTCAACCCAACCGACAAAAAAGTCTCCATCTTTCATATAGATTGGCTCAACATGGTATTTTTTCTTGTCAATTTTTGCCAAAACTTGCATTGCAGTTATGATTGAAACGTCGTGTTCAAGCGACCTGCCACCAAATATCAGCGCAATCTTTTTCCGCATAAAAATCTCCTCTGCCTACACTATGCAAAAACCGGTTTTTTGGTGATTTTCAAACACAATTTTTCAAAAGTTTTACAATATTTTACGTTTTTTAGAATAGTTTTTTGTTCAAAACAGAGCGTTTTATTGGAAAATTAGCTCTTTTCATCATAGATGTCAGGCAAATCGTTCAATATCAGCAAAGTGTCTCCCGCCTTCAATCTTTGCTCAAAATCAGCCTCTGCAGACGCCAAAGTCTTGTAAATATGTATCTCCCCGCCATAACCATTGTCAAGCAGTCCCCTCTTTATTGCGTCCGTGCGTTTTACGCCAACGAGCATGACAAGGTCAACGACGCTTGCCATGTATTTGCCAAGTTCATAGTTGATGTTTTGCTCCTCGCTCCCAAGTTCAACGAGCCCGGGTGTCAAAATCACTTTTCTTGTGTCAAACAGTTTTAGCGTGTCAATTGCGCATTTTGCGCCAGTGGGATTGCCATTGAAACTATCATCAATAATGTTGATTCCGTTCCCTTCAATGAGTTCCATACGATGCGGAACAGGCTCTGCGCACTCAATTCCGTGCAAAATATATGGCATTTCAACCCCAAGTCCCCACGCAACACCAACCGCAAGCAAAAGATTTTTTACATTATGAAGCCCAATGAGCGAAGTTTTGGCAAAATAACGCTCTCCTTCCACAATCAGATCAAATGTGCTGCCACGCTCGCTGACAGCGATATTTTCCGCCCTTATGTCAGAGTCTTCATTAAAACCGACATAGATGACTTTGACGTCTTTTTTGTCTATTTTGTCTTGAACAATATCTTTGAGCTCGTCATTTACAACGCAAAAACCGCCTGAAACGTTCAAAATCCTGCATTTTTCGTTGATAATGTTCTTTTTTGAGCGGAAAGTTTCAAGATGTTGCTCGTTTATACCCGTCAAAACTGCGATATTTGGCTTTACAATATTCATAAGCCGCTTTATGTCGCCCACACGCCGCGCTCCAAACTCCGCAATAAAACAATCGTATGTTTCGTCAAGCTCTTTTGTGGCAAGTGAGATACCCATAGGAGTATTAAAGCTCTTTGGTGTCGCCAAAACATTGTATTTTTCTTGTAAAACTGTGTTCAAGAAGTTTTTGACGGAAGTTTTGCCAAAACTGCCGGTTATTGCAATTTTTGTCAGGTTTGGAAAACTGTTGAGAATCCTTTCAGTCCTCAGCTCATAGCCCTTGTTGTTTGCCTTTTCAAAGACGTTTATCACGTTTCCGCTGACAATGAATACAAGCGGAAAGACTATCTGATATGCAAAAAACACCAAGTATCTAAAATACGAGTCTTCAAGCCTGACGTTTGCGACAGCCAGCGCACAAGTCGCAAGCGCAGTGCCACACAATGACACAAAAATAAGGCATCTAACCGCACGTTTTGTATATTTCAAAGGCTTTTTTCTTGTCGGCAAATCCTCCATAAAATACATTGCAATCTCCGCGACAAAGAAAAACAAAGTTGTCAAAAAGCCCAAAAACGCTCGCGCCTGCACAAAATAAAATCCTGCCCAAGCACCGACAAACACGACAACCGCGCAGACATCAAACAGATATATAAATCCAAGTCTTCGGTTTTTGAAAATCTCGGTTATTCGATAATTGTCCTGCTGGATTGCATAGAGATACGGCCGAGTCATAAAAAAGCTCGCCACAAACACCATTACAATATAAAACCAATCGCCGCGCGCCAAAGCCATATCAAACCTTCAAAAATGCCGAGAATATGCTGAAAAATCTGAAAAAGTCGTCCATATAGGCAAAATGTCCGCCTTCAAGCCAAAATAGTTTTGCATCTAAAATGCCTTTTACGAGCCGTTTTGCCATATATTTCGGAGTTTCCTTGTCTCGTTTGCCCCAAAATATCGCCGTTGTACATGAAATGTATTCAAGTTGACCGTCTTGAAAATAATTGACCACGCTTTTGAAAGTTTCACGCATAATCGGCGACAAGACCTGATAATCCTTTGAGCCTTTCAGCCCTTTTTTGCCAATTCTCCGCAAAAACTTGTGCGCTAAAACGCGAAAACGGTATTTTAATCCTCGCCTTGGCTTGCATCCCGCAGAATCAATCAACACGAGTTTTTTGACCAAATCAGGGCTTGCATAGGCAAGTTCCAGCGCAATTCTGCCGCCAAACGAGTGCCCGACAAGTATTGCGCTCTTTATATCAAGGTCATACAAAAGTCGCCTGACGTCGTTTGCATACGCTTTAACGGTATATGGAAAAGTTGGCTCAGGCGTATCGCCAAAACCCGCCAAATCCGGCAAAATACAGCGATATCCAAGTGTCGCAAGCCTTTTTGCGACAAACAAAAAGGCGGAGACGCTACCGCCCCAGCCGTGCAAAAATACCACATAGTCTCGCGTTTCATTGCCGTTTACGGTTTGAAACTTTGAGCCTTCGATTATTTTATAGTTCAAGCGCCTCCTTAGACGCTCACAAAGTCAGCCACATAATGAGAGCGTCGAATTTGTTGTCATAATACTTCTTTCGCACACCCTCGACCTTGAAGCCGAAACTTTCGTACAATTTGATTGCGGGCACGTTGCCGTCTCTCACTTCGAGAGTCATACGCTCAACACCGAGATTTCTTGCTCGCGATATGAGTTCAGCAAGCAAAAACCCGCCTATACCACGTCCGCGCTCCGTGCTCTTGACGGCGATATTTGTTATATGCGCCTCGTCAAGCACCTTGTGAAATCCGCCGTAGCAGATGACTTCTTCGCCACGCACGCCTACGACATAGGTGGCGGACGGATCTTCCACCTCAGGGATGAACATATTTTCCGTCCATGGCATCTCGAACGCTTCGCGTTCAATCTCAGCCATTTGGCTCAAATGCTTAAACTCCAAGCGAACGAATCTCATAATCCCTTTTCACGCTCCGCTTGAGATTTACGCATATAATACGGCTCAAACACGCTGACGTATTCGCCTTTTTCTGCCTTTTCTTTGGCAACGGAAACAAGCGTATTTGCCACGTCGCCCGCAGTCTCAAAAGCAAACTTTGACCTGTCAACGCTCTTTGCCGCCTCGCCGTCTATGAAGTCCGTAGACAAAACCTTGCCGTCCTCAACGTGTGCAACATAGAGATTTCCATGTCCGGCATCAACTGCCACGTCCGCTTTTTGCCTACTATATGCAAGCAACTCAAAGGATGTGACGGCAATTCTTTTTACGTTCAAAGAAAACGCAAGTGCCGTAGCCGTTGCAACACCGATGCGTATGCCAGTAAACGAGCCCGGACCGACCACAACGCCCACCGTGTCGATGTCGTCTACAACAAGGCCGTTGTCCTTCAAAAGCTTGTCTATACTCGGCATAAGCACGGCAGAATGACCCGTCCTTCCAACGGATTGCACGCTTGAAAATACGCGCTTGTTGTCAACAAACGCGACTGTCAAATCGGATGAAGTTGTGTCAATCAATATTGCTTTCATTCTTCTCGTCTTTTTGCTCGTCAAGCTCTTCAAATGCCGGCGCGTTTTCTTCGTTTTGCTCGCCATTTGGAACAACAATTACAAACTCGCGTTCATTCTCGCCGATAGAGTTTATATCAATAGATATAAGTTTGCCTTCCAAATCGTCAACTTTGTTCCACTCAATGACTGTGACCGCGCCTTCTTCGCCAATAGCTTCCAAAACGCCAAGCTCGTAGAGTTCATCCGAACTTTCAACTCTGTACATGTCAAGATGATTGAGTTTGACTCTGCCGCTCGTATAGACGTTCATGATTGTAAACGTCGGGCTGGTCACTTCCTCCATGACGCCGAGTGCAAGAGCGAGTCCTTTTGTAAACGTAGTCTTGCCTGCGCCGAGGTCGCCGTTCAAAAGTATGATTTCGCCGCCGTTCAAAGTATCAGCAAGTTTTTCTGCAAGGTCAAACGTCTCGTCAACGGACTTGACATGAAAAACTCCGCCTGCAAACTCT
>DBVQ01000054.1:9076-14881 GCA_002308155.1 Christensenella sp. UBA1260 | reverse complement strand
TCGCCATTCCAATGCAAAATCTTGCTGAGCGGTTTGTATACTGCAAACGTTATTCCACCTACTATTATACATCTAAAAATATTAAATGGCAACACGCCGACAAGCAAATAATAGAAATAGAAGTTCTCCTCGTTGACGTCTTTATAAAGCGATTGCACGCTGGCAACGATACCGGAAAACGGTATGTGTAAAAACTGAATATAAAATGGAATTGAAATATATCTGTTCACCAACATCGCGACGCCTGTCAAAACCAACGTCCCGACAATCAAACCAATAAGCGCGGATTTTATACTCTTTCTAAACTTGTAAATCAACGAAGCAGGCAAAACAAATGCAATCCCCAACAGTATATCCGTTGCTTCACCGACAAAACCCGTGCTCGACATAGAAAACTTTATCAAACATTTGAAAATGATAACGAGACAGCCGCTGACTGGCCCCATCGAAAAGCCCGCGAGAAGCGCAGGGAGTTCTGAAATCTGGATCTCCAAGAAGCTCGGAAAAAGCATAGGAAGTTTAAACTTTACGAAAGCATAAAGAATAAACGACAATGCTGTCAGCATTGCTAGTTTTGCAATATATGCCGCTGAATGTATGCCCGCTTTCTTTTTGTCGAGCGAAACCAACTTTTGTTTCAAGGATATGCGATCTTTTGCCATAAAAAAATGCTCCTTCTTTGGAGCAAAAAATGTCAGAACTTTTTTCATCCGGACTGTACCGTTGGTGTGGGAGTCTCACCCACTCGGCCTAAAAAGGTTCGCGGACTATACCGCCAGTAAGGATTTTCACCTTGCCCCAAAGTTCTACTATATACTACAACATCCAAAAGTTTTCTGTCAAGTACAAAGCAGAAAAATAAAAGAAGATTTTGCCTTTTACATATTTTGGAAAAACCTGCGCAAAATAAGAATATGCAATGCGACTTGAATATTGAAAAACTAATACTGCTTGAATGCTTAAAACTCGACTCCTACGCTCAAACCGCTGACAATCAATTTATTGAAAAAACAGCGGAAGATTTTGAAGACGATTTGGAGTTTTTGGTCTCCCTTGCACTTCAAAACGAAAAGGTAATTTCCGTCCGAGCATTTGAAACAGAAGAATCAAGAGTTTTCTGCATTCTAACCCTGCCAATTTATCTTAAAAGCGAACGCGAACAGCTCTTAAACAACCTTGAAAATACGCTTTCAAAAGGCAAACAAACATATATCTCTCTTGACAACGATATTTACAGAAAAATAAAACCCGATATGACCGAAGAAGAGAAAGCCGAACTTTTAAACGTAGTTTTGAAACGACAATCAAAGAATTAAAAAACGGAGGCAGTGCCTCCGTTCAATTTTCAAATCGCGTATTTCAGTCCTTCGGGACATACTTTTCAACGTTTTTGCCATCCGTCCACAGCTTTTCAAGACAATAGAACATCCTCGTCTCGTCGTTGAAGATGTGGACAATCACGCTGCCGTAGTCAAGTACTGCCCACTTGCCATCTCTGAGGCCGTCCTCGTGGTTTGGCCTTTCGCCCTGTTCTTCAAGCTTCTCTTCAAGCATTTCGGCAAGTGCTTTGACCTGCTTGTTGCTCTTTGCCGTGCAAATGACGAAATAGTCTGTCATAACTGTCAAGTGTTCAACGTTCAAAATCGTGATATCCACAGCCTTGTGCTCGTCAAGCAGTTCACAGATAGCGTCTTTGAGTTCTTTTGGTTCCATATTGTATCTCCTTAAAATTGTCTTTCGTATATTATATTATTTTTCACACAACTATGCTCGAAGCGTTTAGTCGTGGTTTTCAACTATATAATAGTAGTATGCGTCCTCAGTGAGTGGATACATCCCCGTCCCACGTTCTGAAATCTTGTCGTAGGTGTATTTCAAAATCGTCTTGAAGCCCTTTTCAAAATCCGCTTTTGCAATCTCGCGAATGGCAGGAATAGGCTCATAGTCTCTGTCGTCCGACAGGCTGTCCGCGGTATAAATGAGCTTTTCAAGCATAGTCATATTTGCCTTTGCCGTCGTATGATAGCGGATTGCGCTCAAAATCTCCTCGTCCTCTATGCCGAAGTCGCGTCTTGCCTTCTCCGCACCCAAAAACTGATGCAAGACAGGCGTCCCGATTGCGTCAGCCGGAACGTCCAATCCGTCCACGCTCTTTCTCTGCTTTGCGTTGTCGTGAAGCAGTGCCGCAAGAAACACCTTGTCATAGTCCTGCAAAAGTATGTGCTTTGAGTTGAAGTCCACCGCGCGTTTGACCACGCTCTTGCTGTGGAAAAACAACTCGTCCGTTTGATAGGATTTAAGCTGATCCACCATAGCGCGATAGTCGTCAAAAAGCCTATGCGACACAATGTAGTCATTGACCTCTTTTTGCAACTCATCCGCATGCTCTCCAAGCAAAAGTTTGGTCTTTATCATCGAAGATGATACGTCCTTGCCGACGTACTCAAGTGGAACAAAGTTTTGTCTGCCATATTCTTTGCCAACTTCTTCAATGACGTCCTCTGCCGAGATATAGCCCTCTCTTGAGCAGACGGCAATCTTGCAAGCCGAAGCAACCTTCTTTGGCTCTCTCCACTTGTCAAAATACGCAAGGCTGTCCGAGCCGACAAGATATATGATGTCGCCGTATTTCTCTTTGAGAAGCGGAAGTATGATATACGAAAAGTTGTCTTTGCCGCGAACGTTCTCAATGTCGTCAACAATCACTTCGTCGCAAACATCGGCAAAGGCAATCTTACAAAGTTCACGCCTCGCATCAAAATAAAGATAATGCTCGGCTTTGTGCGCAGGAAGAAAAGTCGGGACAATGACAAGTCTCTCTGCCCCCAACTCCTTCACAGCATTTTTGCACATTTCAACGTGTTCTTTGTGCGGTGGAGCAAACGCCCCGCCGAAAACTATCGTACTCATATTTTTATTATACCCCATATATTTGTTTTTTTCAATAGTCAGTGGCATTTTTGAGGGATAAAAGTTTAAGATTTTTTGTGCTGTCAATACTTGTTTTATGGCAAGAACAATCGACCTCATCGCACTGTCCGTCATAATCATGATTGCGAGTTTTGTTTTGGGCGCAATGCTGCTGAAGAACGTGTGGCTGGCGCTCATAATTTCTTTGACAATAAGCATCGCAATTGTCATCACAATAAAGTTTTTTGCAAAGCAAAAATACAAGGTCAGTCCTTCGCATCTCGCGACACACTTTGCAATCAAAGGCAACGAATACGTCATAAACCTCGTTGCGTCAACTCTGCCCGCTTGCGATTTTGAGGTTGAAAAAGCCTGCATATTTCACAAGGGCACGGCGATATTTGCCTGCTACAAGTTTGGCATGGTATCGCCGCAAGATATCGTGTCAATTCTTCCGCAACTTGAGGAGCGAAACATAAAAACCGTTTTTCTGCTTGCAAACGGCATAGACAAAAAGGCGTATCAAATTGCCGACTTTTTGTCGCTTCGTTTAAAACTCGTCAAAACCACAACACTCTGCCGCTATCTTGACAAGCATGGAGTACTCCCCAATCTTAAAAAGCAAAAACGTAAACTATCACTGAAAATTATCTTTGAAACAGTGTTTGCACGCGCCAATTTCAAAGCTTATGCGTTTTCGGGGGTTGTACTACTGCTCTCCTCATTTATCACGCCATTTCGCATCTACTACATTGTCAGCGGCACAATCTGTCTTTTGCTTGCGATATGCACATTGTTCTTGGGCGGTGGAAACACAACTGCTTCAAATCCTTTCATACAAATAGAAAACGCAGTCCATAAGGACTGCGCTTCAAACGATAATCAAAACAATGATTAGTCAACCCACTCAAACTCCAAGTCGCCGATGCTGACGATATCGCCCTCTTTCATGCCGCGCTTTTTGAGCTCTGCAATGACGCCCCTATCTTTGAGCACCTTTTGGAAGAACGCAAAACTGTCTTCGGACGAAATTGTGACGTTTTGGATGAGGAAGTCCACAAGTCCGCCGTCCACAAAGAACGTGCCGTCATCAAGACGTGTGATTGTAAACTTCTGGTCGGATTTCTCTTCAAGCGCAAAGTCTTCGTCGCGCTCGATTCTTGCAGGAGGCGGCAATTCTTCCACTTTTTCCTTCATAATCTTGAGGAGTTCGTCAAGTCCTTCATGTGTGAGCGAAGAAACGGTGTAAACTTTTTTGCCAATAGCTTTTTCAAACTCTTCAACCTTTTCCTTTTCAAACAGCAAATCTGCCTTGCCTGCCACTACAATTTGCGGGATTTTGGCAAGATTCTCACTGTATGTGGCAAGTTCGTTGTTGATTTTGTTGTAATCATCAACCGGATCTCTGCCCTCACTGCCGCTGATATCCACAATATGCACGATGAGGCGCACGCGCTCAATGTGGCGGAGGAAGTGATGTCCAAGTCCTGCGCCCATACTTGCGCCCTCAATGAGCCCCGGAATGTCCGCAATGACAAAACTGTCGTCAAACATCTGCACGACACCGAGATTTGGATTGATTGTCGTGAAGTGATAGTTTGCAATCTTTGGTTTTGCACTCGTAAGCACGGAAAGCAATGTGGACTTGCCCACGTTCGGGAAACCGACAAGCCCTACGTCCGCAATGGTTTTGAGCTCCAAAGTCACTTGATGCTCCTCCGTCACTTCGCCAAGTTGCGAGAAAGTCGGCGCTTGACGTCTTGCGTGCGCAAAGCGGTTGTTGCCCTTGCCACCTCTGCCGCCTTTGAGAGCCACGAAAGTCTCGCCGTCGTCATAGAGGTCTGCAACGACCTTGCCCGTCGCTGTATCACGAATAACAGTGCCTTGCGGAACTTTGATTATGAGATTTGGAGCGGATTTGCCTGTGCAGTTCTTCGCTTCGCCGTCCCCGCCGTTTTCCGCACGATAGAACTTTTGAAACTTGAAGTCAATGAGCGTGTTGATAGAGCTGTCCGCAACAAATATGACGTCGCCGCCGTTTCCGCCATCACCACCGTCAGGACCGCCGTTTGGGACAAACTTTTCGCGATGGAAAGACACTTTGCCGTTTCCACCGTTGCCCGCTTTTATAAAGATTTTTACGTAGTCAAGAAACATAATATCTCCACTCGGCTGCCGCCGATATTCTTTCGTATTTTGTGTCTTCAAATACTTTGTATTTGACTTGATTATTTCATATCTTCAAGTATTGCTTTTGCCGCTTTCTTGCCTGCGCCCATGGCGAGGATAACCGTTGCCGCGCCCGTCATGGCATCGCCGCCAACGTACACGCGCGGAACACTCGTGCGCCCGTTTTCGTCCGCTACTATCGTGCCGCGTCTGGATGTTTCAAGAGCAGGCATGCTATTCTTTATGAGCGGATTTGGCGTAGTGCCAAGTGCCACAATAACTTCGTCGCACTCAATGTCGTATTCACTGCCTTCAATTGGGACCGGACTGCGTCTGCCACTCTCGTCCGGCTCGCCGAGCCGCATTACATTGCAAAGAAGCGTGCCGTTTTCGAGCGCAACCGGCGCAAGCAGCTCGCAGAAGCGCACGCCGTCCTCCTTNNTTTCATCGCCAAGGATTTCAACAGGGTTTTGAAGAAGGTTAAAAATGACGCCCTCTTCCTCTGCATGCTCAATTTCCGCCTCTCTTGCAGGCATCTCCACACGACTGCGACGATACACAAGATTGACCTCTGCGCCCAACCTTAAAGCCGTGCGTGCCGCGTCCATAGCCACGTTTCCGCCACCGACAACCACGACCTTCTTGCCATGCATAATCGGTGTGATTGAGTCGTTTTTGTAAGCTTTCATGAGGTTGACACGCGTCAAATATTCATTTGCGGAATAT
>DBVQ01000054.1:3019-9049 GCA_002308155.1 Christensenella sp. UBA1260 | reverse complement strand
CTCCGTTCAGGTTTTCGCCTTTAACTCTCAAAAATGACGGCAACCCTGCGCCTGTGCCGATAAACACCGCGTCATGTTCAAACAAAAGCTCGTCAATAAACACGGTTTTGCCGCAGACAACGTTCGTTTGAAGATCCACGCCAAGGGATTTGACGTTGTCAACGACTTTGCCAACGATAGATTTTGGAAGTCTAAACTCAGGTATGCCATAGACAAGCACGCCGCCCGCCTTGTGCAAAGCCTCGTACATCACGACTTTAACGCCTGCGCGTGCCAAATCGCTCGCGCACGAAAGCGATGAAGGGCCTGAGCCTATCACTGCAACGCTTCTGCCCTCATATTTGTTTGTCTTTTCATCCTCTTCGCAGAGGTTTTCAAGTCCGTTTTCAAGAGCAAAGTCCGCAACGTAGCGTTCAAGATTGCCGATTGCAACCGAGCCGCCGAGATTTACCTTGCGTATGCAATACTTTTCGCATTGGCTCTCCTGCGGACAAACGCGACCGCATATTGCAGACAGATTGTTGTCCGTGTTCAAGATGCGCACCGCACCTTCCATATCGCCGTCTTTAATACGCGCAATAAAATCAGGTATGCGCACGCCGACAGGACATCCGTTCATGCAAGGAGCATTTTTGCAGTGCAAACAACGCTCTGCTTCTTCACGAGCAAGTTCCGCTGTGTAGCCGAGAGCAACTTCGTTGAAATTATGTCTTCTAATCTCTGCCAATTGAGTTGGCATTTCATGTCTTTCAGTTTTTACCATAAGTCCCTCTCAAATTGCACAAATGCTCTTGCTCTTGGCTCCTGTATATTTTGCTACGCAAAATAGCCTCGTCAAAATCCACTGCGTGTCCGTCAAACTCAGGCCCGTCAATGCAAGCATATTTCGTCTTGCCGTCAACAGTAAGTCTGCAACATCCGCACATACCAGTGCCGTCCACCATCATAGAGTTCATGCTCACAATCGTATGGATGCCAAGCTCGCGTGTCAAATTGCAAACGGCCCTCATCATAGGAAGCGGACCAACAGCAAATACGCAATCATATTTTTTGCCACTCTCAACCAAGGATTTGAGCATATCTGTGACAAATCCTTTTCTGCCGTTTGAGCCGTCATCGGTGATGAGATAGAGATTATCGCTGTTTTTTTCAAACTCATCAACGTACATGAGCAAACTTTCGTTTCTTGCGCCCACGATGACGTCAACGCTCTTTCCGTCCGCCTTCAACTGCTTTGCCTGCGGATAGATGACAGCAGAGCCGATTCCGCCACCAACAAGAACAATGCTATTAAACTCAGCAAGATTTGTAGGATTGCCAAGCGGACCAACAAAATCTTGAAGCGCATCGCCCTCTTTCATCATTGCAAGCTTTGCGGTTGTATAGCCGACTTCTTGCACAAGGATAGAAACAGTGCCTTCCTCTCTTGAATAGTCGCAAATCGTAAACGGCACACGCTCTCCGTCAGGCTCAACAATGAGTATGACAAACTGTCCCGCAAGACAATGCTTTGCGACAAGCGGAGCATATATGACGTATTCGTTCACGTTTGATGCAAGCGCACGTTTTTTCAAAATCTCATATCTCTTCATAAATCACCAATCAGGGTTATTCTCGTTGTTTTTGGCAAAAGTATTATTATTTTTCGCGATTTTTATAATACTTGCACACGTCTTTAACTTCGCAAACGGCACAATTTGGCTTTTGCGAGTGGCAAGTGTATCTTCCGTGGAAAATCAACAAATGATGGAGTTGTCTCCACATTTCAGGGTCAAAACCCACCATAAGTTGCTCTTCTGTCTGCTCAGGAGTCTTTGCATCAACAAGCCCAATGCGGTTTGCAACTCTGAAAACGTGCGTATCAACCGCAATCGCGTTGCCATGAAAAGCCTCTGCATACACGACGTTTGCAGTCTTTCTGCCAACTCCTGCAAGTTGCATAAGCCCTTCCCTCGTTTCAGGCACTCCGCCAAGACGCACGACGTCCTCACTCAACTCTTTGATATGTTTTGCCTTGTTGTGATAAAAACCGCAAGAAAAGATGTGTCTTTCAAGCTCTTCAATCGGCATAGCGACAAAATCTTCCGGTGTTGATGCAATCTTGAAAAGCTTCTCTGTCACCGCATTTACGCGCTTATCCGTGCATTGAGCGGACAATACAACTGCAACAAGCAGTTGAAACGGCGTCCCGAAATCAAGCTCGCAGTGCGCGCCGTAGTGCATTTTGTTGAGTTTTTCGTAAATCTCGAGGTTTTCTTTTGTCATAATAATATATTATTGCATAAATAAAGCGTTTTGGCAAGGTTGAAAAGCTTTCTTGCAAAAAAATCTTCAAGACTTTGAAGATTATCACGTGATATATGTATGCGGCAAAAGGTCAAAGCCTTATCGCCGTTCCATTTTGCGAGAAATAATAAAATCCGACAGCAGAAGCAAATCTCCCTCTTTCCAGCACGATTTTTGCCTGATTCATGTCTTTTGCAAACAGTTTTACAGACAATCCGCACCCAAGACCGGCTGAAGACGGCGTGTTTATCACCTTACAATTTATGTGATATGCAAGAAGTGCCTCATAAAAACGTATCGCCTCGGCACGCGAGCGGAACGCAACAAAAAACTCTCTCATACTCCCTCCTAATTCTATGTACCCGCTCAAAACAATATATGATATTTTTGTTTTTTGTGTCATATATCGCACGGCTTTCAACAAACGAACGTTTTTGACATAAGTTTATACAAGAGAATCACGAGGACAAAATGATATATTTAGACAATGCCGCAACTTCACACTTCAAGCCAAAAACCGTGTTAGATGCTCTAAATTATGATATTTTGCACTCTGCAAATGCAGGAAGAAGCGGGCACGACGAGGCAATCAAAAAGAGCCTTGCAATTGAGAGCGCAAGAAACACCCTTTTGCATCTCTTGGGCGCAGATAACGACTATTCAATTATTTTCACAAAAAACTGCACCGAAGCTCTCAATCTTGCAATTTTTGGAGTTATAAAAGGCGGAGAAACAGTTGTCACATCAAAAAACGAGCACAATTCAGTTCTTCGCCCGCTATATCGCTTGTCAAGTGAAGGCAAAATCAACCTTAAAGTTTTGTCGCAAGACAAAAACCACAAAATTGATATCAATGATATCAAGGAAGCCGCAAAAACAGCCGATATATTCGTCTTTGGCGGGGCTTGCAACGTGACCGGAGCAACACTTGACCTTGAAGAAGTCGGCAGTATTGCAAAAGAAAACAACGTATTGTTTATTGTTGACGGCGCACAGTGTGTGCCTTATCTTGACGTAAGCGTAAAAAACTTTGGTATTGATATGCTTGCTTGTCCCGGGCACAAAGGACTGCACGGAATACAGGGCACGGGATTTTTGGTTGCGCGAAAAGATTTACCGCTTGTTCCCCTGCTCTTTGGCGGCACGGGTACGTATTCAAGCGATGTTTTGCCAAACATTGAAATCCCCGATTCATTTGAGGCTGGGACACAGTTTTCAGGCGGAATTGCAGCACTTGAAGCGGGTGCAAAATGGACATACAGCAAGTTAGATTTTATCAAGAAAAATATTGATAGATTAGCGAAATCTTTATTATTTAATCTTGCAGATATAGGCGCAACAGCCTATTCGTTTGAAACAAATTGCGGAGTTGTTGCTTTCAACATTAAAGGCCTAGACAGCACCTATGTTGCTGACATTTTGAACGACAACAAAATATATGTGAGAGCCGGACTTCACTGCGCCCCGCTCGTGCATGAGCATTTGGGAACACTCGGTCAAGGCGCAGTGCGAATAAGCGTTGGTTGCGACAACACCGACAAAGATATTCTTGTCGTGTCAAACGTCCTTGAAAGCATTGTGAGAAAGCTTTGATTATACGCTATCAAGACTGAACACCAAGTTGCCGTCAATATTCTTCGCGCTTGACAAAATCATAGATTTCGCCTGCTTTGGAGTTATGTTTTTATACTTTTCACACAGTAAACAACACGCTCCGGCAATATATGGCGCGGACGCGGACGTGCCCGTCATTGTAGAATACGCCCCGCTCGCCTTTATTCCCTTGACATTTACACCCTTCGCGTATACATCCGGACGATAAACGCCGTTGTATATGCCACGTGAAGTGAAATCCGCAACCTTATTCATCTCGTCAACTGCGCCAACGGAAATGATTTCACTTGATATCGCAGGCGACTTGAGATGATTTTCTCCGCTATTCCCTGATGCCGCAACCACGATAATCCCGCTCTTTGCAAGCATTTCCGCGCCTATTTTGAGCGGATCGGCGTATTCAAGAGGCTCTGCGCCAAAACTCATGCAAACGACGCTTATGCCATACTGACGGAAGTTGTCAAACAACCACTGCATCCCGTCAAGGATTTTGAAAGTGCCGCTCTCGCCGTCCTTACCTATGACTTTGAGTCCAAACACATTTGCTTCGCTTGCCACGCCGCATATCTTGCGTCCTGACAGCACTCCGTTGCCTATGGCAACTCCACTGACAAAAGTGCCGTGCCCGTTGTCGTCATAAGGCTCGTTTGCGCCGTCAATCATATCAACAAAACCGACGATTCGCTCCTTGGGGATTGACAAATCGCTGTGAGGCGAAACGCCTGTGTCCATGACACATAAAGTTGTGCCTTTGCCTGTGAGTTTTCCGCTTTTGCATGCGAACGAAAGTGCATTATCTGCGCCAAAATCCACGCCAAGACATGACACTCTGCTCTCTGCGCTGACGTATTCAACCTCTGCCATACGCCCAAGAAGTATCGCTTCTTCAAGTCCGCACTCAATACCCAAAGAACGGATGAACGGATATTCGCCAACAACTTGAAATCGGCGTTCTAATGCTATCAAATGCAGAGGATTGCGCACTCTCACGAGCGCGACAGTCTTATCCTTTTGCGACAGCGTACCGACAATTCTGTCGTAAATTTTGCGCTCTTTTTGCAGGATTTCAATAAACCGCTTGTCAAAACTTGCCATAATCACCGCTTGAGCATATCAATGAGCGCACGCATACGTGCTTTCTGCTCCTCATTCAAAAATCCGGAAACACGCGAATAAAAGGCGTCAAGGTCGGCGGATTTTAAACTGCCGTCTCCACGCATACGCGTTGCGGTTGACAAAAGTTCATGCATAAGCTCGTCCTGCGACTTGCCTGCATATTCGTTTATTCTGTCCTGCCAATTTGTTTGAGCATCGGTGTTTTGTTTGTTAGACGCCTCATATCCGTTGTCGCCTCTTTCCCAAAAATTCATAATTCCTCCGCACGTTCAATATATGTCCGCATATTATGGTTGTGACACGAGGTGCAAAAATGAATATTGACTTGTCAGTTTTAAGAAATATGGCTCAACTCTTTGGCAATATGCCAAACGGTGCGGAAAAACAAACGGAACGTCCGCAAAATACGCCGCGAAACGCCGAAAATCGACGAGATAGGCGTGAGGATGTAAAAACACACACAAAATCGTCTTTCGCCGCTCAAAACGGCTTATACGAGCAAGTTGATGCGTCTTCTTTTGAAAGTATTTCAAAAACAAGCGACAATAACGCTCAAAAACAGACGTCTCCGCTTGACAGCATCTTAAATCTCATGAACAAAAAGAACGATTTGGACAAAATGATGCCCGCATTTGCGAGCATCTTTTCAAAGGCTAAAACTCAAAATGTGGACAATTCAAAAGAAAAAAGCAAACCCAAGGACTTTTTCAGTCCAATTGAGTTTGCCGGTTATACTGTTCAATGTGCCCTGAACAGGCTTTATTTCGCATTGAAGAATTAGAGAAGCTTATCCAATTCTTCGGAATACTCGTCCTTGTCTGAAAGACCGATAATCTTCTTAACAACAACGCCGTCCTTCAAAATGAATACGGTTGGAATTGAAAATACGCCAAAGCGTACTGCGAGTCCTTGGTTTTCGTCAACGTCCACTTTGCAGACCTTGACTTTGCCCTCATAGTCCTCTGCAAGCTCTTCAATTGTTGGAGCAAGCATTTTGCAAGGACCGCACCAAGT
>DBVQ01000054.1:237-3014 GCA_002308155.1 Christensenella sp. UBA1260 | reverse complement strand
GCCCAAAAGTCGACGAGCACTACGCCGTCCTTCACTGTTTCATCAAAGTTTTTTGTATCCAAAACGAGATATTTGTGTTCCATATTTCACCTACTGTTTATTTTCGTTATTTTGTTCGGCGTTTNNCGTCATAGACGTATTCGTCGTTCGGCAAAGTGTTGTTTGATTCAAGATGTTCGTCCACCGTTTGCAAGCAGATTGATTTCATCTGCGGGCTGAACCCCTTTTTCTTTTTTATGACGAATCTGTCCAGCAAGAACGCAATCACGAAGCCGAGCACGAGTCCACCCACCGCAAGTAGTATTTGCGTAAGCTGATTAAACAATACGCCGAGTCCCACTCCAAGCGCNNACGAGCGCAAGCGGAATGAGATATACGATGACCGCCGCCGTGAGCACGAAGCGCTGAGCCATCTCGACTTCTACGAAGTCGCCGACGTTTGCGTTCAGCGTGTTTTCAATGACCACCTCGACTTTCATACCGTCGCGGGTCACTGCACACATGTGGCAACTGTCGCACGCCGTACGCCTGTCAAAGCGGACTGTAGCGCGCTTGCCTTTGACTTTTACAACTACACCGCGTTCAGTCATAATGCTCTCAAACTGTCAATGGTTTTCTCTTCGCATGTGCCGTCTGCCATATTCTTGACTGACACGACGCCCTTTGCAATCTCGTCATCGCCGATGACAACGACGTATTTTGCGCCAATCTTGTCGGCATATTTCATTTGCGCCTTGACGCTTCTGTCCATAATGTCCGTCTCTGCGCTCACGCCTTTTCTTCTCAAAGCATAAGCGAGTTCACGGCAAAGTGCCTTTGCGCTGTCGCCGAGCGGAGCAAAATAGTACTCAACATTCTCCTCTTGCGCTCTCAAACTGTTTGTATTTTCAAGCACGAGCAAGAGGCGTTCGAGCCCAAGTCCAAAACCGACTGCCGGAGTTGGTTTGCCGCCGACCTCTTCAACGAGATTGTTGTATCTTCCGCCGCCGCAGACCGTGCCTTGTGCGCCGATGTCTGTTGAGACAAACTCAAACACCGTTCTCGTGTAGTAGTCAAGCCCACGGACAATGCCCGGATTGACGACGTATTTGATGCCAAGCTCGCTCAAAATGCGTTGCACTTCTTTGAAGTGAGCCTTGCAATCGTCGCAGAGATAATCCAAAATCTTTGGCGCGTTCTTTGTTATCGCCTTACACTTTTCCTCTTTGCAGTCGAGAATGCGAAGTGGATTTTTGTCAAAACGTGCTTGGCATTGCGCGCACATATTGTGCAAGTTTTCGCCGATATATTTCTTGAGCGCGGCATTATATTTTGCACGGCACTCCGGGCAACCTATGCTGTTGAGGTTGAGTTCCAAACTGGTGAGCCCTACGTTCCTAAGGAACGTATCTGCAAGTGAAATGATTTCCGCATCCGCTGCAGGACTCTCGCTGCCAAAGCACTCAACGCCAAATTGATGATGCTCGCGAAGTCTGCCGTTTTGCGGTTTTTCATAGCGGAAAGCAGACGCAAGATAATACGCCTTCATTGGCATAACGCCCTGTTGCAAGCCGTTTTCTATGAAACATCTTGCGACACCCGCTGTGCCCTCCGGACGAAGAGTCAAAGATCTGCCGCCCTTGTCGTCAAAGGTGTACATCTCTTTTGTGACGATGTCCGTCGTTTCGCCTACACCACGCAGGAAAAGTTCGGTATGTTCAAACATCGGCGTGCGAATTTCTTTGAAACCAAAGTTTGCCGCCGTCTCGCGAGCTATTCTTTCAACATAGTGCCATTTGTACGCTTCACTTGGAAGCATATCTTTCGTGCCTTTTGGAATGTTTATCATAATCCACCTTTATTTTGGGCTTGATTTTGTTTATTGTAAACAAAGTTTACAAAATATACTTTTTGAGGTTGCGTTCTTTGAGCTCGCCGCCGAGATGTGCTTCAACGTACGCCTTGTCAATGTGGACTTCTTTTGTCACATTGTCGTCCGCCTCATAGAGCACGTCTTTCAAAAGGCTCTCAAGCACTGCGTGCAAGCGTCTTGCACCCAAGTTCTCGCTGTTTTCATTTTCAATGAAAGACACGCGGGCAATCTCTCTGATTGCATCGTCGTCAAACTCAAGGGATACACCATCCACGCCAAGAAGTTGCTTGTATTGTTTGAGCACTGCGTTGTCAGGCTCAGTCAAAATCTTGACAAAGTCGTCTTCCGTCAAGTTGTCAAGTTCTACGCGGATTGGAAATCTGCCTTGAAGTTCTGGGATGAGGTCTTCCATGCGTGAGATGTGGAAAGCGCCTGCCGCGATAAAGAGAATAAAGTCAGTGCGGATTGAGCCGTACTTCGTCTGCACTGTGCTACCCTCAACAATAGGCAAGATATCGCGTTGCACGCCCTCGCGTGATACGTCGTGACCTTGGCTGTTGCCGCCCTTGTCGCCTGCAATCTTGTCGATTTCGTCAAGGAAGACAACACCGTCCTGTTCTGCTCTTTGCAAAGCTTCTTGCACGATGGAGTCTTGGTCAACCATCTTTTCAGCCTCTTGGCTGACGATATAGTCGATTGCCTGCTTGACTGTGAGTTTGCGCTTCTTGACAGGCATCTTGCCGCCAAACATACCGCCAAAGATGTTTCCAAGGTCAATTTCATTGCCTGGAGCATTGCCGGGTTGAAGTTGAATCGGCTTTGGCTGTTGACGGATTTCCATCTCAATCGTGATGCCGTCAAGATGACCTGCTCTAATTTCGCTCAAGAGTTCCTCTCTAAATTGAGCGTCGCTCTTTTCAGTTTC
>DBVQ01000054.1:0-173 GCA_002308155.1 Christensenella sp. UBA1260 | reverse complement strand
ATTGCAACTTCCACGAGGTCGCGGATTATACTTTCAACGTCGCGCCCAACATAGCCGACTTCGGTGAACTTTGTCGCTTCGACCTTGACAAAAGGCGCTTTGACGACCTTTGCAAGACGGCGCGCGATTTCAGTCTTACCAACGCCGGTAGGACCTTTCATAATGATATTCTT
>DBVQ01000050.1 GCA_002308155.1 Christensenella sp. UBA1260 | reverse complement strand
CGTGCAATATGACACAACTGACGAGCGAGGGTGCCGACTTGGTGTCCCCGGAGCGAGTAGTACACTTCTGCAGAGAATAGCAACGTGCCAATGCGACCAGTTCAGTTCTCACCTTGGAGCATTGGGACTTGTGTTCGGCAATTTCCGCGTTGGGGAAACCTAGCGGAGCAGGAAAGGGTGCTTTATTTAGGGTTGAATGACTCAACAATAGGAGTATATTATGAAAAATCTATCAAAACTTCCTCGCACAATGGCAAGTTTGCTTGAAGGGGAGACGGACCTTGTTGCCTGTCTTGCAAATGCTTCCGCGCTTATTTTTGACGTGGTGGACGAGCTCAACTGGGCGGGGTTTTATCTCTTGAAGGACGGCGAGCTGGTGCTTGGACCGTTTCAAGGCAAGCCGGCGTGCGTGAGGCTCAAAGTGGGCAAAGGCGTATGCGGCACTGCGGTTGCAGAGGGCAAATCCATCGTCGTTGCCAACGTGCACGACTTTGTTGGACACATCGCCTGTGACAGCGCGTCACTCAGCGAAATGGTTGTGCCGCTCAAAAAGGATGGCAAAATCATTGGCGTGCTTGACCTTGACAGCCCAAAGGTCAACAGGTTTGAAGACATTGCGGATATCATTGAAAAAACCGCACAAGAGATTGAAAATTGCTTATAATTTCACAAAATGGCAAATAGCACCTTGATATTTTTGCGTCAAGGTGCTATTATTTTTTTATCCCAGAAAAATAAGGATGAGCAAATGACACTGACGAGCAAGGCGGGCATTCTCAAAAACGTACGCAAATCCAAGTGGGCAAATGTTGTCTACTGGATGCTTCTTTATACGTTCGTTTTTATGGTGGCGACCAAATATTTCATCTATGAAGACGGATTGTTGAGTTTTGAGTTTTCAATGATGACGCTCTACCAGCACGTTGCACTTCTTGGCAGTATCATTGTTGGGTTTGTGGTGATCAACCGCCACAGTTTGGAGCTTCCGAAGCGCATACTTTCAATCCTTGCGGCGATTATGATTATGTTTGGCGCGATATTTGAGGGGGCGAGGTCAAATCTTGTCTATCTCATATTCCTATCGGTGCTGCTTGGGCAACTGGCGGACTGCGCGCTGCTCACCTATATATACGAAATGAACAACAGCGAGAGGCTGTTTGGCATAGTGCTCGCGCACCTGCTCGTTGCGGGCGTGAGCGCATACAGCATAAAGTTCAACCGCGCGATGGCGGAGTTTTGGTGGCTGATATTTGCGCTCAGCACGGTTGCGGCGGTTGTGAGCTTTTTTGAACGCAAGGACACAGAGTGGGAGATTGCGGTTGTGGAGATCTTCCAAAAGAAGCTGTATTTTCCTCTCATACTTGCGTGCATAGGCGGCGTGGTTGCGGTGTGCAGCACCATGATTGTCATGGAAGAATTGACGCCGGTGTTGCCAAACGCGAGATGGTTTTTCTATCTTGGCGCGGCGATTGGCTCAATCATCTATTTCTTTGAATACAGGTTTTTGCCAAAGCCGGCAACGGGGACGCTCGTATCGGGATTTGCACTGGCGGTGGCTGGCATATTCTGCTATGTTGCGGGAGTTGCGACGTGGGCCAAATATATGGCGGCGGCGTTTGCGGGCGCAACGTTTAATATGTGTATGATGAATCTCTACTATATTCTGTGCAACATCATACGCAAATACAAGGATTCGCACATGCTCAAGATCGCGCCGATCGTGTCCAACTTTATGGGCATAGCGATTGCGGTTGCGGCGACGATGATGTTCTTCTTTGCGGACGAAAAGGGAGTCAAGATATGGCTGTCCATCTGCCTCGCGGGCGACGTAGTCGTGATTGCCACCTCGGTATTTTGGGACAAAGCCATATCCACGACTGCACAACAGGAGGAGTATGTCCGCTTTGACACAACGCTCACAAAGGCGCAGGCATACGAAGCCGTTGGGCTCACAGAGAAGGAAATCGAGTTTGCCGATTTGTTGCTTGAAGGGCTGTCTCTAAGAGAGATTGCAAACAAGCTCTACATCAGCGAGAACACTGCAAAGACGCACCGCAAGTCTATTTACAAGAAGATGCAAGTTTCATCGCGCGAAGAGTTTGTCGAAAAAATTAGCCATACAAGTTAAAACCGCACAGTTTGGCGAATAGCATTGTCAAAGCCCGTTTGTTCGGGGGTCTTGCGTTTCACGCATCGTCCNNCTTCATCCAAACTGAGCGGTTTTTGACTGTAATCCTTTAATCTGCGCCATAATACAAAAAATGCGACTTGTCGCATTTGCTCAAGCAAAGGATTGTGGCGAAGCACTGATTTGAGCGATTTTTGGTCTTTGAAAGTTTAGCGGACAATCATTTGCGCGAAGGAGCGACGAAAGGGCGCTTTTCAGGATTTGCGCCGCGATTTTGAGCGGTTGCAAACAAAAAATACCCTTGAGGAGCAAAATCACCCCAAAATCACCCTCGTATACGCAGGCGTGCATATTGCCTAATATAGATGAGATCTATATAATAGAACCCAAGAAAGAATTTCATTGAGGTTCTTTTTTATATCAATTTTTTGCGAAAAACAATTATTGCCGATTCATCGGCAAGGAGGCATTATGAACAAGAAACTTACAGTATTGTTTGTGCTTGTGTTGGTGCTTGTGCTTGCGACAGGACTCGTTGCCTGCAACAAGAACAAGAACAACGGCGGTGAACCTGCGGGTCCGCAAGTTCCGGACTTTGTGACACCGACAGTCGGCGCTACATACGGGCAAACTCTCGGCGAACTTGCGTTGCCCGAGGGATTCAGTTGGGAAGAGCCGCTCACGACTTCGGTCGGCGACGTCGGCTCACACGTTTTCCACGTGACTTACACGCCGAGCGACACGACTGCGTTCCAAACGGTGACGGGGATTGAAGTGACGGTGACCGTTTCAAAGGGCACGCCACAACCCAGCACGGTTGCGACGCTCAATGCGATTTACGGGCAGACGCTTGCAAACATCGGGCTTTCCGACTTGAACACTCAAGCGGGAACGTTTGCTTGGCAAGAGCCGCTGACGACCTCCGTCGGCGATGCGGGCGACCACGTGTTCCACTTGGTTTTCACGCCTGCCGACAGCATCAACTACAGCATCGTTAGAGATATTCCAGTGACTGTCAGAGTCGCAAAGGCCGATTATGATATGACGGGCGTTGCGTTGAACGGCGCATCCGTGACTTATGACGGACAAGCGCACTCACTCGCAATCAGCGGCACTCTCCCGGAGGGTGTGACTGTCAGATATGAGGGCAACGATCAAGTGAACGCGGGCACGCACCCCGTCAGAGCAATCTTCACTGCGGGTGATCAAAATCACAATGACCCCGCCGAATTGAGCGCAAATCTTATAATTTTGAAGTCAGACGTGACGGGCATCACGTTCAGTGGTCAAACGCTTACATACGACGGACAAGAACATTCTCTTGCGATTTCCGGAACGTTGCCGAGCGGCGTCAGCGTAAGTTATCAAAACAACGACAAGACGAACGCGGACGAATATGACGTCGTGGCACATTTCACCGTCAACGGAAATTACAACGACGTGCCGGATATGCACGCGACTCTCAAAATCAACAAAGCAACTATTAGTGGCATTACGTTTGAGAACGGAACGTTCACCTATGACGGACAAGCGCACAATCTTGCCATCAGCGGACAACTTCCAAACGGCGTAAGTGTTGAATATACGGGCAACGGGCAAGTGAATGCAAACGTGTACGGTGTCACCGCTCATATCAACGTCGGTGGCAACTACAATGCTATTGAGGACTTGCACGCAACGCTCACTATTGAAAAAGCGTATTTGACGGGAATTACGTTCCCGGACGGCAGAGCAACTTACGATGGGCTCGTTCATACTCACGAAGTAGTCGGCACAGTTCCGGAAGGTGTGACGGTCAACTATTCGTATGAATGGGATGACGGCGAGCGCTGGATTCCTGTTAACGAAATTCTCAACGCGGGCGACTACACAGTCCATGCGGAATTTGATGTCGGTAATAACTTTAATCCAAGACAAGCAATGTATGCGGAGTTTGAGATGGTTCCGGCAACGCCTGACATCAGCGAACTCACGGACGAACTATATGTTATCGACACCAACGGTGAATACGATAAATTTGGTATTGATGCGAATGCTATTCCGGGTGTTGCTCCTCACAGAGTAAACGGTGAATGGCCTGTGCCGAATATTGGCTACAACATGCTCCTAGGCAACTATGCAAAGCGTGTCGGTGATCCGTATGTCGGCAGCATTGATAATAACTATGCGCCAATCAATAACGTTGAGTTCAATGTTATGGGTTGGACTTCGGAAGCACATACAGTTGAAACTACATACAACGCACAAGCGTATCTTTCGATACTTTATCTTGAAGACGAAGATGTAACTCTTCGTTTGACTGACTGGCGTGGAGATATTTCTTATAGCAATTTGCTTGACGATATTTATGATGAGTCGGTATATGTTTACGTTTATGCAGGGCAAGTCTCGAATGATGAAATGTTCTATGGCGAAAATAAACTTGTGCCAATTGCGGTTTACCAAGTATACGAAGAAAGCGCTGGTCTACTCTCCATTGAAAAGGTCACGTGGCATTACGTGAACGACGAAGGCGATCCGCAGCTTGTGTCAAGAGAAGTCAAATATCTCGTCAACATTGATGAAAACACGCTTGAAATGTCTCTCTTTGACGTCGGCGAAATCGTTTATGTCCATACAAACGAAGCGACGGGCAGAACTCTTTCCTTAAACAAAATAGGCGAGAGCGCACCATTCGAGTATGCGGTGTTTAAGTTTGACGGAGTTTACACAAGTGAGACTTTGCCACAATATGGTTCACGCGTTGGCGAATGGGTGGAAGACGACGAACTTATTTTGACAAACGCTTACGAAGGGCCTATGTTTGAAGCTGACGAAAACAACGATTTGCATATCATCGTCGGCGAGCAACAATATTCGTTCGGTTTCTGGGCGGATGATGGATTCCTTGGCAACATGGTTGCTCCTGGCGAGCACTATATCGTGTTTTCCTTCAATGTTATTCATGGAGAACCTGATGATTTGATGTTGTGGATATACGTCTTTGACGAAGAAGTCGCACTTGACATCGACCTTTCCGCCTACGAGCCGTGTCTCTACGTTGATGAATGGGAAGCATTGACCGAATTCGGCGATGAATATCCGAGCTTGGTGGCTTGCACGTATGGTGCGTTCAACATTCTTCAAGACGGCTCGCTTGAACTCAATTTCGCAGAATGCATGTTCACGTTGAATTGGGCAACAAATCCTGACGATGAAGGTACCTACTACTTGGTAAACGGCTGGGTTTACAATGGATTCCCATTTGATAACGAGCATAAGGTTGAGTCTGCGATTTATAATTATAATGCCGCAAGAGGAGTTGTAGAACTTGCTTTTGACGGTGCAACGTACTTGTTTGATCCAACCACTCGCGACCTTGGTTTGCTCAAACGCCACATCGGTGAGGTGACGGGCTGGATTGAAATGGGCTACACACTTGGTGACTATCATCAATATTACGTTATCTCAAGTGGTTTCGGCCAACGTTGGGCTTTTGAATATATGGCTCTAAGCATCGATGACGTCCTTGACGGAAGTGTCGAGCCGTTCCTTATGTATCTTGAGGGCTCTTCTTGGAGAATTGAAGACGACATTGTCATCCTTATGTACTTTGGTGAAGAAATGGGATACTACACGGTTGGCGACGACAAGATGTTGACTCAATACTTCGGTGAAAACGTCTATCAATTCATCGACTATGAATACGCAAGCGAAGAAGACCACACGCCAATCGCAGGCGAGCGTTTCGACTTTAACGTCGTGCTTGGCAAACGTGTGTTGTTCAAATACTACTTCGAAGGCGAACTTGACGCATACGGCAACCCTGTATGGTATTGCGGTGAAGAAACAAGCAAGTGGGAATACTCCGAAATTGGCAGTTTTGTCACTGCATATGGTTACGTTGGCTATTGGGAGCCGTTCAGAACTTTCTTCGTTGACGAAGAAGGTGCACTCGCACCGATGCAGGACGCTCCGATTGTCGTCCTTCATTACGGCTACTACTATGACGTGCGAGAGTCTGTCAATATTGAAACACACGAAGTTGAAGTGACCTACTTCACAAACGTCGTGATGCTGGGGCTCTCCTCAGGCAATCCTTGTTCGTTCGTTTGGGGCTTTGTAGGAAAACTTTCCGAAGGCAAAATCCCGACTCTTGCAGGAATACTCTTTGAACTCGGCGAAGAGAAGTTGCAAAAGATGGGACTCACGGGCTGGCTCAATCCAAACGAGTGCGAATGGGAATACGATGGTGATTATGCTTGGCTTTCGATTTTGAACGACACGAACACCGATGAAGACGACGAAAACTATGTATTCTACTATAACGGCACCGATCTTTCAACCATTCCGTTAAACTATGAAACCGCTTACGCGTTCGTTCTAGAAGATAATGGCACAGAATTCCGTTACGCATGTCCTGCAGACGAAACCAAGAATGCGTTCGGCTATGCGCCGGGTATTTGGAATGAACAAGAAGCCACGCACGTCTATCCTATAGAGCCGTCGTTTGGCGAAAATCAACACGGACTTTGGTGGATTGTCGTAGAAAAGGAAGGCGTTAACTATATGGTGGATATTTGCAACGGCTATGCGATAGGTGCGTATCCGTTCGACGAAAACTGCATTGATTATACGTTGAGCCCGTCAAGCATCGTCTATAACATTGAACTCGAAGCGGTTGAAAATCATCATAACGACGACTTCACAATGTTCTTCCTTGATATGCACGGTCTTGCCCAAGTGGTATGCACCTTTAACGGCGTTGGATTGACGGATGATGAACAAATTGCCGATGCGTTTGAGGAAGTGTGGCTCGAAGGCGTATGGCTCAAAGAGGGCGACTATGTCGAATTCTTGAGCAGGAGCTATCTTGAGTCATTGACCGACGACGGACTCCTGACCACCGAATACGACGCTCAAACGTTTGAAATCGACGGAAACGATCTCGTTTCGGGGGCAGAGTATTGGGGCACACTCCGTGCGATTATCGTCCTTAAAGATGGTGACGACGACTTGACGTTTGCATTCTTTACATACTTTGATCATACGGATGCAACTGTGTTCGAAGGCAATCTTACGTTTGAACAAGCAAGCGTACAATTCGCACTTGCTCCGCCTGAACCGGTTGGATTCTTGCAAGGCAGCGATATCCTCTGGGCAGCATGCGACAAGAATTTCTATCATCTCGTTGAAAAAGACGGCGTATGGTCTGTTGAAGAAGTCGAATTTGAACCGGTTTGGTTCTGCCGTGAAGATGGTGACTCCTGCGTCTTGGTGAAAGCGGGTGAAGCTCAACTAGTGTTCTACGTCAGTCCGTCCGATAACATTTTGATAAACGGCGGTCTTGAAGATTTTGCAGAATGCGAATATCTTGCATTCTTGGGCGTTTGGTATCAATCTCCTGACAATCCAAACCGCATCATCAACTACAAAGAAGGCGAAGGAGAATATTGGCTCACTATCGTGGATAGGGAAGCTGGGGAATTGGATTGGGAACCGATGCCTTGATGAAAATTGCGCCAATTTGCATCGCCTTTGCTTTTGAAATCTTTGATTTGCAAAGGCGGTGCCGATAACCGCAATTTTCATCCTACTTCCGCGCGCAACGTTTTCACTAAACCGCACGAGAACAAAACGACTCAAGCCGGTATCTCGTGAAAACCTTGTGCTTGGAATAAAGCGGAAGAATGGAAAGCACCTTTCCTTGTTCTTCATCCAAATAGCGCGGTTTTTGCAAAATACATATTGGTATTCGTGAAAACCTTGCGCTTAGAATAAAGCGGAAGAATAGAAAATACTTAAAAATTATTTTATAAAATAAAATAAATAAATACAAGGAGCAAAAACTATGAAAAAAAGAATTGCAATTTTGACAGTTGTGATCGCACTCGTTGTGGCATTTGCAGTCGTTCTTACGTCATGCTCCGGCATCGCGGACAAGATCAACAATCTTATCCCGGGCGGCGGTGACGGCGATGGCAACGACGGCTACAATATGGCGTCGGATCACAATTCAACTGAAATTGAGGCAAACCTCAACAGGATGGCAGAAAACGGTGTCTTTGTCAAGCTCCGTGCTTACGATGAGTCCGATGGCGAAGCAGAGGAAGTCATATATTACGCCTACGGCGTGTATGGCGACACCTATTACCTCATGTACGGCGACGAAGAGGATCAAATCTTTGTTGACCTTTCTTCCAATGACTACATGGTGTCTTACACTTGCGATGTCAACGAGTCCGGTCAAGTCGAGTGGACAAAAAATATCATCCACTATACACAAGGTCAGACCAAAGAACAAGCAAAAGCATCCGCAACAGCAGGGGCGTCTCTTGTTTGGGTTCAACTCGGTTGCTATGCGCAGGCAGGCAATGCGGGCAGCAAGACCACGGCATCAATGCTCGGCAGAACTTGCGACAAGTATGTTGTCAGCCAATCCGCAGCAAGCATCTACGGCGCGGCAAGTATTTCTTATGAATACTGGATTGACCAAGCAACAGGCGCATGCCTCAAATACTGCATCTCCGGCAGCGCAACCACAGTTGATGGCTCTACCAGCGGCTCATTTGGCATTGAAGCGACCAACTTTGACACAAATTGGCGTCCACAACTCCCAAGAGTCACAAAGACAATTGTTGATTATGAAGATGAGCATCAAGGCGACTACACCCCGGCTGGTGGCGGTCAACAAGGCCAAGGTGAATCCGGCCAAGGTGAAGTCGATCCCGAAGGCGGAGCATCACGTCCGCAAGGTGGCGGTGAAGTCGATCCAGAAGGTGGCGCATCACGTCCGCAAGGCGGCGGTGAAGGTGAAAGCGGCGAAGGCGGCGGTCAA
>DBVQ01000088.1:8530-18503 GCA_002308155.1 Christensenella sp. UBA1260 | reverse complement strand
ATAAGTTGATTGATGGTTGGCATTATTGTTCCTCCTGTAAGAATTTTCGAATGCAACTGCAACCCAACAGGTGCATTTCAAGACTTCTATTCCGACCCCGCCATTGTACACCCTTAACAGCGACACCGGATATCCCCTTTCAAAACCCGTTTGGATAAGACGACTTTTGAAAAGTTTGAAAGCTATTTTGTGCGTTTTCAAATCCGCCAAAATATTTTTTTGCGCAATTTAAAAACTGCTTACGTTTCGTAAGCCCTATCATATTAACAATTTCAACCCCCAATGTCAAACGCTTACACAAAAAAA
Source organism: Christensenella sp. UBA1260 (assembly GCA_002308155.1). Taxonomy (GTDB): domain Bacteria; phylum Bacillota; class Clostridia; order Christensenellales; family CAG-917; genus CAG-475. Next base: position 18,197 of record DBVQ01000088.1, on the reverse strand, counting down.
CTTAATTTTTTTTATTTATAATATAAATATAACAACATATTGCGACTGTCATACGTCTCAAAACACAACCCTATTGACTTAGACGCACAATTCCATTATAATTTTCTCATCTATTCAGGAGCACACACCCACCCATGACCATAAGACCAGCGACAAAACAAGATATCCCCAAGATAATAGATTTGCTCTCGCAGATATTGGAGCTCCATGCCGCCATAAGACCGGACATTTTCGCCAGCGGCACGACAAAATATACTGCGGAAGAGTTGGAGACAATCCTTGACGAAAAATCCCAAACCATTTGCGTCGCCCAAGACGACAACGGCGATGTTGTTGGACATATCATTTATTCCATCAAAAAGCAACCTCCTCACAACAAACAGTTTAACACGTTCTTCATTGAGGACCTATGTGTGGACGAAAGCGCAAGACGCAATCACGTGGGGCAAGCTCTGTTTGAGTTCGCAAAGGCCGAAGCAAAAAGTCTGAATTGCCACGCCATTTCTCTTGCAGTATGGGAAGGCAACGATGCGGCAAAAGCATTTTACAAAAAAATGAACATGAAAACAAAGCTGACACAGATGGAGTTCATTTTGGACTGATTTCAATTTGTCATTGCACTAAAAAACAGCAAAACCGAGCAAGCATATTTCTGCTCGGTTTTTCATATCTTCTTTTGTGAAGGTGAAGATATGTTGACAAAAAAAGAGATATTCGTTTTGACAGGCAGCGGACACAAAGGAAGTGTAAAAATCTCCCCTGTTGACGGCAACAAAAATAGAGTGATAATTGAATGCAATTTAGACTTCCGCCCCAACAATGCTACACTATATATCATAGGCGATGAAATTGCAAAAACGCCACTTAATGACAGCAAAACAACTGCTGAACTGCCGTTTGTGTCAAATAGCGTGCAAGGATGTGTCGTGCGATCAAGTGCTCAAACAATGTTTGGAGGACGTGGCGACAAGGCAGAAATGCTTGCCAAAATCAGTGCTGAAAGTGGGCAAAAACCAGCCCAAAAACCCAAGCAAAATACTGTGGATTTCAAGCCAAAAGCTGCTGAAATTGACAACAACAAAGACAATGAAGCAAGCAAGAAAAGTGAGATGTCAAGCCTTGCAAAACTCTTGTCCGCAACCTCAAATGACTCCGGCATTTTGAAGTATAACGGCAGCAATTTTTATCTTGCAATCAAGCCGCAACTTGACGAAATGTTTGTGTGCTACAAACAGGAAAACGCCTTGAACAAGGCGGTGGAAAACTCCTCTTGGGTGCATATTGACACAGAGGACGGCTACTATGTTGTAGGGCTCATAAAAAACGACGACACACCTGCATATATCTGCTATGGTGTGCCTTCAAAAGACGGAAACGACGTCCCTCCCGAGCTCAAAAACGTTTGCGTTTGGTTGCCCGTTGAGGACAAAGACGTCAAAGGATATTGGGTGATTTATCAATCCGCCGTTGACGGAGATATCGTCAAATGATCAAAACTCGTGCGATAATTTGATATAGTCGTCAAGCGAGAGTACCTCGCCGCGCACCATACCGTCAAAACCTGCCGCGACAATCTTTTCAGTTGCCTCGGCTTTTGTTATGCAAAATGCCTGTGCAAGATTGTTGGCGAGCGTCTTTCTTCTCATCAAGAACGCAGAGCGCACAAGCTTGTGGATGAGATGTGCGTCCTCTCCGTCAAGTTTTGTGCGGTCAATATCAATGCGTACGACTGCACTGTCCACGTTTGGAGACGGGAAAAACATCTTGCGATTTACGCTTCTCGTGATTTTTGCACCGCCCACCATCTCCACTGCGAGCGTAATTGCCGAATAGTCAGGTGTGTTTGGCTTGGCGGCAATTCTGTCCGCAACTTCCTTTTGAACCATGACCGTGAGAGATTTTGCCTTCAAATCGCTCTCCAAAAACCTCATGATGAGCGGAGTCGTGATATAATACGGCAAATTGGCTATGACTTTGAAGTCTCCCGCAACAATCTCTTCAAATTGGGCGTCTTTCATGCGGAGCACGTCTCTGAATATGACCTCAACGTTGTCAAGCCCCTGAAGTGAAAGCGCAAGCACGGGCTCCAAGTTTCTGTCCACTTCAAAACTGAACACCTTTTTTGCGACTTTGGCGATTGAGCGCGTGAGAGTGCCACCGCCTGTGCCGATTTCAACCACGGTGTCATCTTCTGTTATGCCACTGTCCGCAACGATAGCGTCAAGCAGATTTGTATCGCTGATAAAGTTCTGCCCCAACGCCTTGTTGAAGTGGAAGTCCGTCCCCTGTATTATGTCTTTAAGATTGATATCGCCCATAATCAATATTCCGTATCTTCGTAAATGGTTTCACGCACCTTGAAATGTGCTCCGGTTGACTCGCAGACTTTACGGCAAGCCTCAATTTCCTCTGCGCCGATAAAATCAACGACGCTCATAGTCGTGTCAATGCCTTCCTTCACGCAATCGGCGGCAAAGGCGAGCATTGCGTCAAACGCCTCTTCCCCAAACTTGCTGCGACAAATCTCTTGATAGAGCTCGCGGTTTGAGGCGTTCAAAGAGATTGACACGCTGTCAATATACTTTGCAATGAGTTTTGGCACGTCGTTTCTCTTGTTGATAAGATTTCCAAGTCCGTTTGTGTTTAGACGCGTCTTGCATCCCTCACGCTTGAGCCATGGACCAACCATGGACATAACGGAGAGCGCGCAAGTCGGCTCGCCAAACCCGCAAAACACAATCTCTTTGTACTTGCGAATAGGATAGAGTTTGAGGTCGTCAATGAGTTCTTGATAGGTCGGTTCCTTTGTGAGCCAAAGGTCGCTTCCGCCAACCGTATTCTTGAAATGGCGCAAGCAAAACTCACAGTTGTTCGGGCACCTGTTTGTAAGGTTTATATACAAGCTGTCGCCAAACTCATAGACGTAATTGTTCATCATTTTTGTTCACCTTTATTCAAAGTTATATTTGCAAAATCAACACTTTATATCAATATTTTGCACATATAAACTCTTTGTTCTGCAATTTCAAAGTCAATTCTTCATTTTGTCAAAGCGTAATATTTGCAAAGAAACGAAGCGTATTTTTGACGGTTTCAGAGGACAATTCTTCCTTGTCTTTTTCAAGGATTTCCGCGGCTTTTTCAAGCACGAGATTTATAAGTTTCGGCTCGTTCATCTGCCCTCTAAATGGCACGGGCGTCATGTATGGGCAATCGGTTTCAAGGAGCAATCTGTCGCTTCTCACAGCCTTCAATGCTTCAAGATTGTGCTTTGCGTTTTTGAAGGTTATTGCCCCTCCAAAGGCATAGTAGCAATCGTATTTGTCAAACACTTTGACCATCTCTGCCGAGCCGGAATAACAGTGCAAAAGCACGCCGCTGTTCAAATACTTTCTGTTTCGCTCAAGGATTTCTCTTGTGTCCTCATACGCCTCTCTCACGTGCAAAATGACAGGGAGTTTAAGCTCATCCGCCAAGACGAGTTGATGCTCAAACACCTCTTTTTGTGTCTCACGCGGGCTCAAATCATAGTGGTAGTCCAAGCCGATTTCACCGATTGCGACAACCTTCTCTTCCTTTGCAAGCGCACGCAAAACATCGTAATCATTGTCAGTCATAAGTTTGCTGTCGTGCGGATGCATACCGATTGCAGCAAAGACCTTGTCATACTTTTTTGCTTGCTCTACGGCAAGTATGCTGGACGGCATATCAAAGCCGACGTTGACAAGCGCAAGAAGCCCGTCCGCTTCAAAATCGCCGACAATTCTGTCGGCGAGTGGAGCGAGGTCGCTATCGTTTAGATGTGCGTGCGAGTCAATGAGCATTATCTTACAACGCTGCCGGATGGCACTTTCTTTTCAGGAGCGACAAGCACAACGTCCTGTTCACCGTCCGATTTGTCATAGCAAGCGCAAAGGAGCATGCCTGCCGACTCAATACCACGAAGTTTTGCCGGCTTCAAGTTGTACACCACAACGACATTCTTGCCAAGCATCTCTTCGGGCGTATAGTATTTTGCAATACCGCTGACGATTGTTCTCGTCTCTTCCCCGATTTTGACGGAGAACTTGAGGAGTTTGTCCGCCTTTTCAACCTTTTCCGCCTCAACGATTTCGCCGACGCGAAGTTTTATCTTCATAAAGTCGTCAATCGTGATTTCGTCAACGCTGACGACATTTGCCTTGTCTTCTTGAGGTTGCTCGGGTTTTTTGTCTTTTGGTTCTTCCATTTTTTCTTCCTCTTTTACGATACCGCGTTTCAAAAGTTCCGCCTTAATCTTTGCCGCGTCAAGACGTGCAAAGAGATATTCCGGCTTGTCTGTCACTTTTGTGCCATTTGCAAGCAATCCAAACTTGTCAAGATTGTCATACTCACGAAGTTCCGCCCCGCACTGCGCCACTGCATTCTTTGCAGTGTCCGGCATAAACGGGAAAAGCAGACTTGAAACAATAATAATTGTTTCAGTGAGGTTGTAGAGCACGGTTGCAAGTCTATCCTTCTTTGTTTCGTCCTTTGCAAGTGCCCACGGCATTGTTTCGTCAATATACTTGTTTGCGCGGCGAATGACGCTGAAAATCTCGCCGAGTGCGTCTGCAACGTGATAGCTGTCAAGTTTGGCAAACACTCTGTCGCGAAGCGCTTTGTCCGCCGCCTTCAACTCATCGTCAACAGGCTCGCTTGCGCCCTTGTCCTCAACAACACCGCCAAAATACTTGTTGGTCATTGCGACTGTGCGTTGCACGAGGTTGCCATAGACGTTGACGAGCTCGCTGTTTATCGTGTCAATGACGATATCCCAATTGATGATGCCGTCATTGTCAAAAGGCATGCCGGAGAGCAAGAAGTATCTCACTGCGTCCACTCCAAAGAAGTCCACGAGGTCGTCCGCATATATGACGTTGCCCTTGGACTTGGACATCTTGCCGCCGTCTTGCAAGAGCCACGGATGCCCGTAAATCTGTTTTGGGAGCGGCAAACCGAGCGCCATAAGGAAAATCGGCCAGTAAATGACGTGGAAACGTACGATATCTTTGCCGATGATATGCACATCCGCCGGCCACTCTTTTTTGTAGAGTTCCGAACTGTTGCCGTCTTGGTCATAGCCGATGCCCGTGATATAGTTGGTGAGCGCATCCAGNNTAGTTTGAAAGAGCATCAAGCCATACATATACCACGTGCTTATCGTCAAAATCAACGGGAATGCCCCATTTGAAGCTGGTCCTGGAAACGCACAGATCCTGAAGACCCGGGAGCAGGAAATTGTTCATCATTTCATTTTTCCTGGAAACGGGCTGGATGAACTCGGGATGCGTGTTGATATAGTCGATCAGCTTGTCGGCATATTTGCTCATCTTGAAGAAATATGCTTCCTCTTCCGCCATTTTGACTTCTCCGCCGCAATCGGGGCACTTGCCGTCCACGAGTTGGCTCTCCGTCCAGAAGGATTCGCAAGGAGTGCAATACCAGCCCTTGTACGAGCCTTTGTAGATGTCGCCTTGGTCATAGAGCTTTTTGAAGATCTTTTGCACTTGCGCTTCGTGATCTTTGTCCGTTGTGCGGATAAACTTGTCGTAGGACGAGTTCATAAGATCCCAAATACGCTTGATTTCGCCGGCGGCTCTGTCAACGTACTCCTTTGGAGTAATGCCCTGCGCTTCGGCTTTTAATTGAATCTTCTCGCCGTGCTCATCTGTTCCCGTTTGAAAAAACACATCGTAGCCTTGCATACGTTTTGCTCTGACGAGTGCGTCGGAGAGCACGATTTCGTATGTGTTGCCGATGTGCGGTTTGCCGGAAGCGTAAGCTATCGCGGTTGTGAGATAATACTTGTCTCTCTTGAACATTTTTTCCTCTCTTCGCGGACTAATGGAATCCGCTTCAAGTTTTGCGCGCACATATCGTACGCAATAATATATTATACATAAAATCTTCCGTTTTGTAAATTGTTAATATTGAAACAAACAATTATTGTTTGAAATTGTATCAAAAATCGTTGATTTTAAGCAAAAATTAAAAGATTTTTGCTTTTCTTGACAAAACCATTTGACAACTTGCAAAAGCAGGGTTTAAAGTTGGCGTGAGGTGACTTATGCAAAGCGTGACAGAAGTCGGCAAAACCGCAAAAGATTATGACATCAACGTACCAAAGAAAGGACTGCTCAAGCGTTTCACGCGCTACTATCGTCCATACAGAAAAACGTTCTTCTTTGATATGCTCTGCTCCTTCCTGCTCGCAGTGAGCGGGTTGTTGTATCCAATACTTTCAAGATACACACTCAACACGTTCATCCCAAACGGGATGCTCAAAGAACTGTTGCTCGCCTGCGCGGTGCTTCTCGGCGTATATTTTTTGCGCGCATTCTTCAAATATTGCATCAACTATTACGGTCACGTCATGGGCGTGAATATGCAGGCGGATATGCGAAGCGAACTCTTCCGTCACCTTGAAGGCTTGCCGTATTCGTTTTATGACAACAACGAAACGGGTCAACTCATGACGAGGATGACCAACGACCTCTTTGACGTAGCAGAGCTTGCGCACCACGGTCCGGAAAATATTTTTATCACGTCGTTTATGACGATTGGCGCGTTTGCATACCTCTGCACAATCAACTGGAAGCTGTCTCTTATTATATTTGCGTTTTTGCCACTACTCTTTCTCATCGCATGGGTGTCAAGAAAGCAGATGACAAAGGCTTTCCAAAAGAGCCGTGAGGAAGTCGGCGGAATCAATGCAACACTTGAAAACAGCATTGCGGGCATCCGCGTGACAAAGGCGTACGCCAACGGTGAACACGAGCAAGAACGCTTTGAAAAGAACAACCAAGGCTATGTCAAAGCACGCAGCAAAGCATACAAGGCAATGGGCGCTTTCTTTGCCAATATGGGCTTCGTCAGCGAGTTGTACAACGTCATAGTTTTGGTGGCTGGCGGATTGTTCTGCATCTATGATGCAGAAAACTTTGACTATGCCGACCTTGTGGCGTTTATGATTTCAATCAACCTGTTCATATCGCCGATACAGACTTTGATTGCTTTCTTTGAGCAATTGCAGGACGGTATCACGGGTTTCAAACGCTTTGTCGCAATCATAGACGTACCAGTTGAAAAGGACGCCGAAGACGCTGAAGACATTGAAAATCCAAAGGGCGATTTGCGCTTTGAAAACGTCACGTTTGCCTACAACGAAAAGCGCGACATTTTGAAAAACGTCTCCTTTGAAATCCCGTCCGGCAAAACCTATGCCTTTGTGGGCGCGAGCGGCGGAGGCAAGACGACAATCTGCCACCTGATTCCCAAGTTTTATGACATAAAAGAGGGCATGATATACATTGACGACAAGCCTGTGAGCAAGATTACAAACTCATCTTTGAGACAATCAATCGGCATTGTTCAGCAAGATGTTTTCCTCTTCACCGGCACTTTCAGAGAAAACATTGCCTACGGCAAACTTGATGCAAGCGAGGAAGAAATCATTGAGGCGGCAAAGCGCGCCAACATACACGACTATATCGTGAGCCTGCCAGACGGCTACGACACGCAAATCGGCGAGCGAGGCATCAAACTCAGCGGCGGACAAAAACAACGCCTCTCCATTGCGCGCGTGTTCCTCAAAAACCCGTCTATCCTCATTTTGGACGAAGCCACAAGCGCACTTGACAACACAACCGAGGCACTCATCCAACGCTCACTGTTTGAATTGTGCAAAGGCAGAACCACCCTCATCGTTGCCCACCGCCTCTCAACAATAAGAAGCGCAGACAGGATTTTTGTCATTGACCGCGGCGAAATCAAAGAGGAAGGCACACACGACGAACTTATGGCAAAAGACGGAACATACAAATCCCTCTATGAGAGTCAATTTGCCGATCTTGAAGCATTTGATTTTTCAAACTATTCAAGCATAAGCTGACATTGATTTTAAAACACACTTTATTGTAAAAAAGCGTGTTTTTTTGCCACAAAATTGTTGCATTTGTTTTGGCACAGCGATATAATATTCTTAAGAAATATTTATGTTTTGGAGGCATATTACAATGGAAGATTTTGCAAAAAAATATCTTGATTGGTACAAGGGCCTTAGCAAAATTGTGAGAGCACTTCTCTGCTTGCTTTGGGACGTCCCATCCAATCTCTATCGTCTCTCAAAGAGCGCACTCAAAAAGAACACACTCGGCATCGTGCTCGCAATCGTTCTTGCAATCTTTGGTGGCTGGATTTTGTTTGTAGTCGACTTCGTTTGCATCCTTGTCATGGACAAAGTTTTGTGGCTTGATGATTTTGGTGCAGAAGATGAAGCAAAAGCAGACGAACCAAAGGAAGAAGCTCCTGCAGCAGAACCAGCAGAAGAGCCAGCTCCTGAAAAAGACGCTGAATAATCTATTGATTAAAGAAAAAGCCGCTCCACACGGAGCGGTTTTTCTTTTGCTTTAATTTTTCACATTTAATCTTTTATTGCAGAATATGTGATATTATCGGTGTTTTCTGCGAGCAAAACCACTAGGCTTCCATCAGAATAATGCACTGTTGAATCTTCAGCATAAACATATTCTGCCCCATTGGCTTTTAACGCCGTGAGAGCCTCTTTATCAAAGCTATCTGCAATCCAAATGGTATAAACGTCTTGAAGCATATCTGTGCATTTCTTAGTCTTTGAATAGACCACAAGGCTATCTGTGCTACACTTGCTCATTGCGTCTGCCATATCTACATAGCAATGCGAATATGTGCCATCATCATATTTATAGTGCAAATAATCACTTTTATTATTAGGCAAAATGATAAACGAACGCAAAGATATTGCAGAGAAATTACCCTCTATCTGTGCGTATCCAACGCCTCGCACATTACTATCAATAAGCGAGTAAATATCAAACGTGCAGTTTTGATCTGATAAAGTACGAGTGTAGCCGTCATAAGAAGAAATAACGCCATTCGTCAACCCAATACTCATAAGCTCAGATGCCATATAATCGATTATAAAGGCATTCTTCCAATAGGAAAAGTCTACAAGGTTATATATCTCATGCGCAACCGCAAAGTTTGCATATTCCTCACTGACGCAAAGCACAATTTTGTTGTTGTCACGAAGTTCAACCTTTATATGTTCCTCACTCCTTACATAATCCAAAATCTGCAAGCATTCAGTTCTTGCTTCTTCGTTTTTCGAAGGATCAACTTGACTGGCTCGCCAATCTTCCTCTGCTACGCACACCGAATCATAGTATGTTTGTATTGGTCCATTGAAAATGAAGCGTGAAGAAGCGACCTTTTCAAATGCGTTGTAAAGCAAATCGCTGACTTCTATTTCTTCATTGTAGTGGCGGTTGATATAATAAATATTGTGCTCTTCAACAATCTCTTCATACGGAGTAAATGTTTCATAGGCTATAACGCAAAGTTCTGTGTATTTGTTTTGCGCTGCTCTAATCTCAGTCTTGTTTTCTGATGCGCGTCCGTTCACATAATAAGAAAACTTGAATTCGTTGCTACAATTTGTCTTTGCACTGCTACGTGGTGTAATAGTTTGCCAACCGCTCTCCGTTCTTACAAGGAAATAAACCCCCATGCCAATCCCAACAACCGCAATGACAACAAAAAATATAAAAAGAAACAAACGCAAACCTAAACGTTTGTTGGAGACTTCAACGTGTTCTACCGGAAGCGG
>DBVQ01000088.1:0-8497 GCA_002308155.1 Christensenella sp. UBA1260 | reverse complement strand
GGCTCGACGCTGTTCGAGCCACTGCAAGCTGCTATCTCAACGTTAACAACAAGAAGAACAGGAAGATTACTATCACGACACCAATGAGTATAAATCCTGCAATAGCGCCGCTCTTGCACTTCTTGTAGTTGCGGATATAGTTCTTCTTCCTAAATATCGCCGCCAAGATAATGCCAAGGATCGGCAAGAAGAAGGACAACACCGTGTACAATTTGCTGCCTGTATCGTGAATAGGACGATCCAAGATTGAGCCTTCGGCGATTTCTTGTCTCTTATTGACTCTCTTATGATTTTTGCCGTTTTCTTCCTCTTNNCGGTTTTTCTTCAACAGGCTTTTTGAGTTTCTCATAAAACGCATCAAACTTGTGGAAATCAGAAGACTTGAGTGGAACGTTCTCTTCTCTTATGCGCTTGTATTCCTCAATTTCTGCAGTATTGCCATAGACATAGTGTCCGTGTCCGATATCTTGGAGGGACGGCTTGTCTTCGCTGTACTCATGCATGAACGGATTGTAGGAATAAAGAACTTTGTTCTTTTCAAGGATAGGATCTGGGATAGGAATTGCCGAGATAAGCGATCTTGTGTATGGATGAAGTGGGAAGTTGAAAAGTTCTTCCGCATCGCAAACTTCAACAATAGTGCCCTTGTAGATAACNNCCGATTCTGTCCGAAATGAAACGAACGATTGAGAGGTCGTGTGCAATGAACAAATATGTAAGGTTTTGTTCTGCCTTAAACTTGTTCATGAGGTTGAGAACTTGCGCACGAATTGAAACGTCAAGCGCAGAGATAGGCTCGTCTGCAACGACAAGTTGCGGTTGCATGATCATAGCACGTGCAAGACCGATACGTTGTCTTTGNNTGTCCGCCTGAGAACTCGTGAGGATAACGCGTCAAGTGCTCCGGCAAAAGGCCGACTTCCTTGATCATATTTTCAACCTTTGCAACACGCTCCGCCTCGTTTTTGAAGAGGTGGAAGTTGTAAAGACCTTCGCTGACGATATAGTCAACTGTTGCGCGCTCATTAAGAGATGCTGCAGGATCTTGGAAGACCATTTGGATGTTTCTGATAACTTCGCGGTCAAGAGAATGTTTGATTTTGCCGGAGATACGCACGCCACGATAATCGATTTCGCCCGCTGCACATGGGTTGACTCTGATGACAGCACGACCGATAGTCGTCTTGCCTGAGCCTGATTCGCCAACGAGTGAGAATGTCTCGCCACGATAGATGTCAAAGCTTGCATCCCTGACGGCACGAACGGCATTTTCGCCCTTGCCAAAAGTGATGTCCACATGTTTGACGGAAAGGAGAATCTCTCTGCCGTTCTCATCTTTCGGACACTCTTCCGGAAGGTGAGATGCCATTGTTGACAACTCGTATTTCTTTCTCGCAACTTTTTTTGCGATACTTTCTTTTATGTTGTTAAAAAACTCTTTTATGTTCTTCATAGTCCGTTAAATATTGAATGCTTCGGTTAGTTTCTCGTGGATTGCCTTGATGATTTCCGGTTTTTCGATCTGCGGTGAACGCGGGTCGAGGAGCCATGTCTTTGCGTAGTGTGTATCAGACACTTTGAACATTGGCGGTTCCACCATTGTGTCTATCTTCAAGCAGTACGGATTACGCGGGGCAAAAGGATCCCCGACGATCTTGTTGTACAATGACGGCGGAGTGCCTGTAATTGAATACAACTTGGTGTTTCTTTGCGCGAGTTGCGGCAGTGATGAAAGGAGCGCCCATGTGTATGGGTGGCGCGGGTCGTAAAAGACCTCTTCCACTTTGCCGAGCTCGACAATTTGACCTGCATACAAAACTGCGACTCTTTCTGCGATATTCGCAACGACGCCGAGATCGTGCGTGATAAACACGATTGTATAGCCAAACTCTTTTTGCAAATCCTTGATAAGGCGAAGGATTTGAGCTTGGATTGTGACGTCGAGTGCCGTTGTCGGCTCGTCGCAGATGAGAATCTTCGGTTGGCAGGAGAGCGCGATTGCAATGACAATACGTTGACGCATACCGCCTGAATACTGGAACGGATAGTCGTCAAAACGATTCTCTGCATTCGGGATACCGACCTTATTCATAAGGTCGACAGCCTTGGCGCGCGCCTCAATCTCAGAGCAGTTTTGGTGCATCGTGATGATTGACGTGATTTGCTTGCCGATTGTGATAATCGGGTTCAAGCTGGTCATCGGGTCTTGGAAGACGGTTGCGATGCGTGAACCTCTGATCTTCTGCCAGTCTTTTGCGTATCTGATTTTTGCAAGGTTCAAGACGCAAGTGCCGTGAAGTTGGGTTTCGGTTGTGCCGTCCAAGAACTTGACGCGGAAAACAGCATTGTCAAAGACCTTGTTGCGAATTTCTTCGTCGTTGAGATCAACGCCGAGTTTCATTGCCGTACGCAAAGATCTCAAAAGCTTATTGATGAGGAACATGCGGTGCAAGAAGTCATATCTGCCACAGCTGAGATAAATCTCTTTGCCGAGGACTTCGTTTCTTTCAAGTTGTTCCGGTTTGAGTTCGCCTTTGATTTCCTCTTTGTAGCAAGCTTTGAGTTCAGCAAGTTTTGCATTGTATTGCTCAATGTACTCTGTGTCCGCTTTGAAGTCTACTTTATGCTTCTTGAGCGCGTCCTTTTTCTCTTTTTCAAGTGCTTTAAGATCTGCCTCATAGCCCTTGATTTTGACTTTGACTTCAGCGATTTCCGCCTTGTTATCCTTGCCGGAAAGAGTCATCTTGTAGTTGATTGCCTCAGTGAGTTGATACTTTGCCTCAGCAATACGGTTTTCAATATGCTCATTCTCCTCTTCGGAGAGTGCGAGTTTGCGTCTGCATTCTGCTTTGAGTTCAAGGATTTCGCGATAGGTCTTTGCGCCATGCTCAAGCAAAGAAGCTCTGTTGAGATAATTCAAAACCCAGTCAAGGAGTTTCTTGTCAAAATTGGTTGGTTTTGCAACTGTATCGGAAAGCTCGTCATCGCTGAAGATGATTTCGCCTCTGTCAATGAAGCCGTTGCTGTCAAGCATACCTGCAAACGTCTTTGTAAAGACGGATTTGCCTGAGCCTGACTCACCGACGATTGCGATTGACTCGCCTTCATAAATATCAAGCGATATGCCACGAATTGCGGTCAAAATCCTGCCACGGACGTGGAATTTGACATCGAGGTTCTTGACGGAGAGCAAAACCTTTCTCTCCTCTTCTTTTTTGTCTTCTTTTTTGTCTGCGAGAACGTTGACGGGTTCTTCCTTTGGCGCCTTGCTCTTTTTGGATTTCTTGGCGGGAGCTTCTTTTTGCTCTTCGCTCTTCTCTTCCAGAGCGGGTGCCGGCTCATCAAGAACAGGCTCTTGGCTTTCAAGATCCTCTTCTTCGAGTTGTTCTTGCTCCAACGCCTGCTCTGCGGCGGCGCTGTTCACAAGACTATCTTCGACAATTTCAGGGGAAACAACTTTCTTTTTTGGCATATTTGTCCCTCCTTACATATGTGTACGCGGATCGGATGCATCGCCGAGGTTTTGACCAACGACGTACAAGACGATCGTGATGATGGCAGACACGGTAACAGGTGCCCAGAATTGAATCTGTTGTCCCGGAAGAGACATAACCTTTTGTCCTTCTTGGATGATTCTACCAAGTGACATCTCGTGCATACCTATACCGATATATGAGAGATAAACTTCAAAAGAGATATAGGATGGGATTTCTGTTGCAAGCAACATGACGATGACGCTGGTCATAAACGGAAGTATGTTCTTGATTGCAATTCTGAACATGTTGGTGCCAAGACAACGTGATGCGAGGTTGTACTCTCTATCACGAATGATGATGACCTGCGTTCTTATAAAGAACGCAATACCAAGCCAACCTGTTATCGTAAGCGCAAAGACCATCGTCCAAAAACTTGCCGTCAAAATAAGAACAAGTACGGTGACGATAAGCACGTAAGGCACGTTGCCGACGACGTTGAAAATCTCAGTCATGAAGACATCAAACTTCTTTGAATATCCCCAAACAGCTCCGAGGGCTACACCAACGACAATATTGATTGCAGCGCAAACAAATGCCAATGAAATGGAAATGCTACTGCCATACCATACATAGTCAAATGTTGCTTGTCCGTTTGTACCTGTACCGAACAGCCAATGCAAACTGAATCCAAATCGTGAAATTGCTTCGCTTGGCATCAAGTTCCATTTAGAATGGTCAAGAACGTTGACATATGGATCAACTTTGGAGTCATATCCGATTATAAGCGGATAGATATATGCTATGACAATGATAAGTCCCAACATGCCCAAAAAGAAAATATTGATCTTTCTTTTGAAGAATACTCTAAACACAGATCTCCAATAGGAATAACGTGGAGCTGTGATCTTTTCAGACTCAAGTTCATTGTTGTCTTGATGCGCAAAGAGCTCTTCGTTTGACAAGTTCAAAGCATCAACTTCAAGTTGTTTTTCATTTGTTGCAAAAATGCTTGCGCCGGCAGAATATTCATTGTATAGTTTCAATTCATCTTTTTTCATAAACTACCTCGCTTTATCCGAGAAGGAAATCCTCGGATCCACCATAGCCATCAATATATCACCAAAGATGACTGATAAAATTGACAACAATGCATAGAATCCCGCCAAACCGACTATAACTGCATTATCTTTGACATTGATAGCTTCGGTAAGCATACGGCCTGTGCCCGGAACAGAATAAACTGTTTCTGTGATAAAACCACCAATGAGTGCGGTAAGGATCGTACCCGGGATTGCACGCACAAGCGGAATAAATGCATTCTTGAAGATATGTCGTGAGAAGATGCCACGCTCTGACATACCGCCGGAACGAGCAAATTTGACATAGTCGCTGTTCATCTGGTCAATCATAAATCTGCGCAACCACTGCATAAGTCCTGCAATTGATGGGAGCGCAAGTGATACAATTGGCAAAATGTATTGCAAAAGGCTATTGTTGTCAATATCAAACCTGCCAGGCAATTTGGCTGCCATACCTATGGCACGGAAGATGAAGATATAGACAAGAGATGGAACAGCCATGATGAAGACAATGTATGCCGTCGAAAGCTTGTCGTACAGTTTGCCCTTGTGTCTTGCCATTGCAATACCTGCAGGTACGCCAAGAACATAAGCGAAAATTGCTGACAAAATGCCAATAATGAATGAGAATGCAATCTTGGACATTGACTTCTTTGCAGTTGTAACGTTTACATATTTATCAATAAAATATTTTGAAATAAAGTTGTCTTCCAAATCCACATTCGCTGTAAATTTTGCTGTATGCAAATCTTCTGCCGATTGCTCAACAACTCCGGTTGGATAAACCACGTCACGCTCATCAATTGTGCCTTGTGCTTGTGTCAAGGTGTCTGCAACATCTACTCCCTTATTTTTTGAAAAAGATTCGCCAAGATGAAGCTTTACTACATTTTGATGGATATAAGGGAATTTGTTGTCGAAATACAACAAATATTTATGTTTTGTTCCTCTGCCCATAATAGCAGGAGAGAACTTTTTCCCGCCATATGCTGGGTCATAGAACGTGAAGGTCAGGCCACGTTCGGCTTGGACATAACTGCCGTCCTCTTGCCTTACGACCAAATCTTCGTCATTTTCTACGTAATGAATTGTGTCAATTTCCAAAATACCTGTGAAGAATCTCCACAAGCGAGTGAGCATTGGCACGTCTTTATAGGCAAAAAGTCGTTGTTGGCCGCCTTTCAAGATTTTCTTGACATCTGCATCAAGGCGCATAACAGTATAACCATTGGCCTCACAATATGCTTCAAACTTTGCCACATACTTTTTGACCAAGTCGCTGTCTTGACTGCTCTTTTGGCCAATTTGAGAGGCATCAGTACGCTGTGAAGCATCCAACTCTCCATCATTTACAAGCAAATCAAGATATTCAGTATACGTAATATAATCAACGTATCCAAAATCCTCCCATCTCTCGTACATGTAGACGGTTTTTGCATTGGATATTTTTTTTGACATCTGCGGATCGCCGGCAAAGATGTCCATTCTATCTATAAGTGAATAGACCAAAATCATAATGACGGCAACGACGAATACAAGCGAAATAAGTCCGCGTATCAATCTTTTTACGAGATATTTTCCCATAATAAAACCTTTTTGTTAGTCTAAAAACAGAACAAGGAAGTGGAGCTCTCCACTTCCCCCATTCTGTTTTAATGTTTGTTTGTTCTTGGTCGCCCGCAAAGCAGGCAACCAAGAATGTTAATCAATTTGTATCAAGAATGATTTGGATTAATACAAACCTGTCATCTTGATCATATCGCCGGTCTCTGCCATCATTGTGTTGAGGTATGTTGCAGGATCGCCGTAGTCTGGGCCCCAACCGGAGACGTCATAAACGTCGTAGTTGCATTGGCTACCTTCGTTTTGATAGTAACCGCATTCCAAACGTCCTTTGCTTGATGTTTCAACAAGGTCGATGATAACTTTGCTATCAAACACTCTTTCGAGGTTTTGTTTAACAGCTTGAGCTCTTGCGACATGGTTTGCGTTTGCACCGTTGAGGACGTACTCAAGGTGAATTGGGTTCTCTTTGTTGACTGTGATGCCTTCTTCTGCAAGTTCTGCGATTGCAATGTTGAGATATTTCTTTGCAACTGCTTCATTGTACCAGCCATCATAGCCGCCGGAAGAACCGATGCCACCATCTGCTTCTGGGTTCCAAATTTGTGGAGCATCTGCACCAAGGTCAGCATTGATTTGTGCTTGAGCGATTTCACCATAGTATGTGCCTGCTTTAAACGTTGTCTTGATGCCGTTGATTTCAACTTCAACATCAGCACTCAATTGAACGAATGTGCCTGGTGTATACATGTTCTGGAGGTTCTTTTCCTTCAAATCTTCGCCAGCAGCAACTGCGTTGTATGCAGCACGGTCAATTGCACGTGAGAATGCCAAACGGAAGTTCTTGTTGCCAAGTGCCCATCTTGCAAGGTTCTTTTGGTTTTCTGTCTTCTTGGATGTCAATTCTTCATAGCCATCTGTTGAATATGATTGACGGTTCACGTTGAAGAAGAAACCGAATGCTGTTGCGTCTGTTTCACTGATATAGACATACTTGTTGAAAATGGTTTCGTTTTCGCCTGAAAGCTTTTCTGCCTTTGCAAGTTCAATTGTTGTCAAGTTGAGGCTTGCTGCATCAATCTTGTCATTGTGAACCAAATCATTGTAAGTTGCCTTCGGGTCATCGTTCGTTGGATAGCAAACCCATGTGAGTTTGTCAACGTTGATTGCGGATGCATTCCAATAAGCTGCGTTCTTCTCGAACACCATCTTTGACTCTTTTGTCACGTTCTTGACAATGTATGGACCATTGTACAAGATGTGAGCCTCATCTTTACCATAATCTTCACCTTGTTGTACTGCATAAGTTTTGTACACAGGAGCAAATGGGTTGTAAGTGAAGAGTGTGATGAAGTATGGGCAAGCATTGATGAGCTTATACTCCAAAGTATAATTGTCAATTGCTTTTACGCCGACTGTAGCGAAATCTGTTGTCTTTGCATTTGCAAAATTATCTGCACCGACAATGAGGTCTGTGACCAAGCTTGAGCTTTCGCCGTTTTTAAGGATTCTCTCCATACCATACACCCAGTCGTTTGCTGTGACTTCTGCAACTTCTTGACCAGATTGGTTGACCCACTTGATACCATGTTTAATGTGGAATGTGTATGTCTTGCCATCTTCAGAAATTTCTGGGAGTGCTTCTGCAAGAGCTGGTTGCAAAACGCCTTCGACATCGTACATAACAAGTCCGTCGTATGTTTGGACGATTGCTTCTGCGTCAACTGTACGGAATGTGTCGGTGATATCCCAAGTTTGTGGTTCTTCGCTGTAAGCAACTCTACGCTCATTAGCAAGTGAATAACCATGGCCAGTGAGGTATGCCTTTGCCGCTGCAAGATAAGTGCCTGTGCCCTTTTTCTCAGCATAGAGTGCCTTCAATGCTGCACGATCGGCTGCTGAAATAAGCTTGTCGGCGACAACTGATGTATACATACGGTTGCTGTCGTTGCCGAACAAAACTGGAGACACAGAGTATGGGATAAGTCTGCTAAGGGCATAGGAGCCGCCTTGAGATGTTGTTGGAAGGTATGCGCCAGCTTCGAGAAATTTTGCTTCTGCGAGTGCCATATATGCATATCTTTCATTTGTGTCTATCTTGGTTTTTGCCAATGCAAGTGCATCTGCGAAATCACCGAGAACAGCTTCATAAGCATCATCATAGGACTTAACCTCGTACGCTTTAACCGGAAGTTCATTGTTTTCTTCTTTCTTGTTGCAAGCTGCGAAAACGCCAATGCCTACTGACAAAACAAGAACAACTGCGATCAAACTGATGATAAGTTTTTTCTTCATGTTTTATTCCTCCAAAATAGAATATACGGATTTTTCTATAGCAAAAAAGATTAGCCTTCCCCGCTATATGCGAATAATTTATCA
>DBVQ01000005.1:305-5469 GCA_002308155.1 Christensenella sp. UBA1260 | reverse complement strand
CCCCGCTATATGCGAATAATTTATCACGATAAAGCGCATTTGTCAAATGTTTTTGTATCATTTTTTTGCATTTTGGGCATTAATATTTTTATAATTATGCAGGTTTTGAATATATTGTGCATAAACTTGCACGCCACCACAATATATTGCGCGCGCACACGTTCAATATAAATTAAAAATAAGAAAACTCTACGTTTTACTTAATAATATAGTTATATATGGCAATCCGCGCCATCTTTTTATGCATCTTATAAACGCCGATGCAAACGGAGATAGGCATACACCTGTCTTGAAACTTGCCGATTTTCTCGGTTTATTGTATAAATTATTCAATTTGATTTTTTGACAAAAACTACAATAATTTTGTATCTTATTTCGCATTTTTGTAAGGTTTTGTAAGATAAATTGGCAAAAACCTATATTTGTTGCAACAAAAAGCCCCTTTCAAACGAAAGAGGCTGAAATATGAACATCTAAACGATTATTTGTTTTGCAAACAGTATTTCAAAACAGCATAGCAAGTCTTGCCGTCTTTTATCTTTCCACTCAAAATATCGTCAAGCACATCTTTTATCGGGCGTTTGTAGGCGGAAATGAACTCATCCTCGTCCAAATGCGTCTCGCGCTTTTTGAGGCCTGTGGCGAGAAAAATGTAGAGATGCTCGTTTGTGTAGCCCGGCGTTGGATAAATCATGCCAAAAGGCTCAATATGCTCACAGTCGTAGCCGATCTCTTCAACGAGCTCACGTTTTGCCGTGACGATGGCATCCTCCCCTTTTTCAAGTTTGCCCGCTGGGATCTCCTCTATAACCTCTTTGTAGGGATAGCGGAACTGCCTCACCAGCCACATCTCGTCGCCGTCAATCGCAAGTATGCCCGCCCCGCCGGGGTGCTCGACGCACTCGCGTTTTGACCTGTTGCCGTCTGGGAGCACAACGTCGTCAAGCTTGACGTTTATTATGCGCCCGCGATAAATCTCTTGCGAAGCAAGAGTTTTTTCTTCCAAATCACCGTTTGCCATACTTTGTTATGCCACCAGCTTGAAATACAGATAGATCATGATAAACTCGACATCAAGTTGAATCTGTTGTTTACCCTTGTTGTCTTGCGTCATGGACAGAACGATAAATGGTTCGGTATTTTTGTTGTGAGCAACGATGTCTCCGATGTAAATTGCTTGACGCTCGTTGCCGTCCGCATCCTTCACGGTTTCAATGTGATAGACACTGTCAAATGTCAAGGCAAACGAGAAGTCATCCGGCAATCTGTCAATAGCATCAGCAGGGAGACTGTGATGTTGTTCAATATATCTTACGATATATTGGATGTTTTCATCTTCTTCAAAGTTGTCTATCTTCAGCGCGAGCCCAAGGCTATTCATAAGCCCAAACGATTCCACAACATGGTCAAGCGTAAATCCCGGGAACATTTCAACCACATACGGGTCAACAAGTGTTTCGTCAAGATCCATATCGCTCAATGTACTCAAATCAAATTCAAATCCCGACAACAATTGATCAATCATAGGTATAAGTGTAGATTTTGTTTTGAGTTGTGCATGCACCCTTCCATCAGGCGTGAACTCAAAATAGCACTCGTTTTTGTCAAAGATTGCAGACACAAAACTTGCCTTAATATTGGCAACACTTCCCTGCAAGAAATCAATTTGATAGCGCGTCGTTGTCTCAAAGTGTTTGCGGTTGTCAGGTGTTGGTGCTCCGCCATAAGATGGGATGTAGCCTTTGATTGCGCCAAAGTATGCGTCCGTCACGCCCTCAAAACTGTTTGCTCCGTTGACTGCCGCAACTGCTGCTGCAGAATCAAATCCCCAGCAATCTTTGTACATCCTGTTGATTTGTTCAACCTTGATTTGCTTGTAAACGTCAACATAGTCGCTTGATGCAAGCCCAAGCTCAACAAACTTCTTTTGTGTTGTAGCAGCCAAGACAGCGTGCCCAATATTGGACGGGTGCGTCCAGTCGCTGAACATAAGTTCAGCACCCTTGCAATCCCCATAATCTTTATCAAGACTGCCATAATAGACTTTGCCGTCGCGGACGTCCTGCTTTGCATAGTCGTCAAACGCCTTGTTTGCGTCAATGATGTGGATTGAGCCCGGGTGATTTTCAAGATACTCGTCAAGTATGCCGTTCAAATGGTTGAGGAGTTCTTGTGCAACAAGACGAATCTGCTCGATTGTCGTAATCTTTGTGCCCTCTGCGCCAAATCTGCCGTCGTCCGTAATCTCTGCAAGACGAGTGAGAAGTGAGCTGTAGAGGAACTTTGAGCCGCCAAACACAGGATTGTACACCTTTTGGAAGAAAATCTTTGCGTTTGGATTCATTTCTCTGAGCATACTCACGACATCGCAGATATCTTGATATGTGTTTGGAAAACTGAACTTGACTTCATCGCCGCCGTTCAAAGATTGTCTTGTCGTCTTGCCGCCGTCGTGCAAAAGATTGATGAGAGTTTTGTCATCGTCGTTCTCAGCAGTCTTTCCGGCTTCATATTTTTCAGGGAACTCAGGATCGGCAACCTCAAGCATCAAAAGACCGAGGTCATATTGCAACAAATTATTGCCACCGATTGAAATGTGGATGATGTCCGCCTGCTTGATGTGCGTCTTCATGAGCGTTGCGGTTTCTTCTTCGCGGCTCAAAATTGCCACCAAGCCGCCTTCAATGTCCTCGCCCATCATACTACCCGAAGTCTTGTGTCCGGAGACGGAGTGATTGTAATATCTGTAGTTGTTGGTTCTGCCAAGCAAGGCATAATAGCCGTAGTTGTCTCTCTCGCTGAGTGGAGACGGACCGATGAGTGCCTCTGCAATGGAGTCGCCAAGATAGACTATTGTCCCCGCAGGCGCTTTCTCAGCAGGTGCATCGGATTTTTTGCTGCACGAAGCACACACTACGATTGATATTGAAAGCACCAAAACAAGTGCAAAAATCAAAAGATATCTCTTCATATTTTCCCCCAAATATGGATACTATATAGTTATTGTACTACCATTTTTTTTGAAAGTAAATAGCCAAATGTATGAAAAAAGGGGCTTTTTGCCCCTTTTTTTATTGTTTTCTTGAAACAATTTGTTTTATGCCTTCTCAACAAAACGAACTGTACGCATTTTTTGCTCGGTGAACGGACGGTCTCCCCTGTCCGTTTTGACGTTTGCAATCTTGTCAACCGTCTCTATGCCCTCAACCACTTTGCCGAATGCCGCATATTGTCCGTCCAAAAAATTGCAGTTGGCATGGCAGATGAAAAATTGAGATGACGCCGAATTGTAAAACTGACTGCGTGCCATAGAGATGACGCCACGCTTGTGTGAAAGGTCGTTTTTGACGCCGTTGACATAAAACTCACCCTTTATCTCTTCGTCCGCGCCACCCATACCTGTGCCGGTTGGGTCTCCGCCCTGAATCATAAAGTCCTTGATGACTCTGTGGAAGATGAGCCCGTCATAAAAATGCTTGCCCACGAGCTTTTGGAAGTTTTTGACTGTTATTGGAGCATTTTTTGGGTCAAGCTCGACAACTATGCTGTCCCCGCTCTCCATTGTAATCTTGACAAGATTTGTTGTTTCGTTTGTCTCTTGATACATAGTTTTACCTGTTTAAATTGATTTTTATTTATTTTATAAATAACAGTGTTATCAGAAATGCGTGATTGAGATGAGATGCAAGAAAGTCGCGTACGCGAGCCATCCAATGTACAAGAGCGTACATGATGGCGAGCACCCGCAAGACTGACGCCGCAGATCGCTCAATCACACGTTTCTCATGATGCTGCGAGCGACGGTCATCGCCGACGTCCACGCCCATTGTAAATTATAACCACCGCAATCGCCGTCAATATCCAAAGCCTCGCCGATTGCATAGGCGTTTTTGGCGCGTGTTGACATGAGGTTTTCGTCAAACTCACGCGGGTCAAGACCACCGGACATAACTTGCGCAAGGCTCACATCGCCAAGGCCTTCTATTTCAAGTTTGTAGTTTTTGATTGCGTTTGCAAGTGCGCCGATTTTGGTCTGTGCAGGCTCATTTGGGTCGCAGTTTGCAGTGGCAATTATGCGCTCCTGAACTTTGGTGTGGAAAGTGCCGAGCATGAGCTCTCCAACCGTAAGGTTGGCACCGCGTTTTCTAAGTATATCTTCAACCTCTGCGCGGGAGTATTCCGGCATAAAGTCTATTGTCAAAATATCGCCGATTTTGGCTCTGTCGCGAGCAAGCTCGCTGGACAGATTGAACACAGCAATTCCGCTGACTCCAAAGTCCTTGAAGAGCACTTCTCCAACCTCATAGCGATAGCCGATGCGCACGCCTGCTTTGACTCTCACGCCGGACAAGCCCTTCAAAGGCTCCTTGTTTGTCTTGATTGGCGCAAGGGACGGACGCATCTCGCGCACTTTGTGCCCGAATGCTGTGAACAAACTTGTGCTGTCCTTGCCAAAAGTTGCAGGAGAACCTGTCGCCAAAACCACGGTGTCGCAAGAGATTGTAAACGACTCGTTTGGCTTGCCCTCGCACTTGATTATGCCCTGCACGTTGAAGGTGTCGTTGAAGTTTTCAACAAAGTTGACATAGTGCGAAGTGAGCACGTCTGTGCCCGCCTTGTCCACTGCGCGACGAAGCACGTCAAGGACTGTTGAAGCGCATTCGCTGTACGGATATACGCGCTTGTCCACAGCCTTTGTGATGAGCCCCATTTTTTCAAACGTGGCAACTGTGTCGTGCGCATCAAACTTGTCGAGGAACTCCTCGATATAGCCCGGGCGATTGTAGTGCGCAATGTTCATGTCAAGGTTGGTGAGGTTGCATTTGCCGTTGCCGGTTGCAAGCAACTTTTTGCCAACGCGGTCATTGCTTTCAAGAAGCGCCACCTTGATATTTGCAGGCAAAGCCGCCGCAAGGAACATCCCTGCCGCTCCACCGCCGATAATTACAACATCATATTTCATATTTCCCATGCGAATATTTTAACATAGCACATAAATAATTGCAATAATATTTATTTTATAAACAGTATTATATTGGCGAACAAAAAAACAAATTGTTTTTATCACAAAAAATTGTCAAAATATGCTTGTCAAAAGACAAAAAGTAGTGTATTATAACTCTTGCTTTGGTGGTGGCGGAGGCGTAGCCCAGTTGGTTAGAGC
>DBVQ01000005.1:0-219 GCA_002308155.1 Christensenella sp. UBA1260 | reverse complement strand
TTTTTTTGTTGTGTAGATGGCTCGTTTCCCTTGTTATACAAGGGAAAGTGGCTTCGCCACCAACTTATGCCCACGGTCACAAGTGACCGCAAGGAGAGAGCAAATTGCTTGCAAGAATTGTGAGCGACGCAGAGGACGAACAATTTATTGCGAGACGCTTCGCTCACGAGTGCCAGCCCTCCGCTCGCTATTTTTCGAGCCTTATCGTCTCCACCAACA
>DBVQ01000073.1 GCA_002308155.1 Christensenella sp. UBA1260 | reverse complement strand
TTACTCTTAGCTCCTTCAATGATTGATGGCTTTAGACCAAGTTTTGCTGCAATTGCCAAAGCGTTAGAGCTACCAATAGCTCCCATAACCAATTTGAAAGTTGGTGAGAATGTTTCAGAATTGAATTCCATTGATGCAGCAACTACATTATCTGTTACGAGAGCAAATTCCTTAAGGTCATTAAAGTGCGATGTAATAAATGACTTGCAACCAACTGTAAGTAAATGTTCAGCTATAGAAACCGCAAGTGCTGCACCTTCGCCTGGATCAGTACCAGCACCAAGTTCATCGAATAAAACGAGTGACTTATCAGTTATGACATCTAAAATACCTATGGTATTCTTTATATGAGCGGAGAAAGTTGAAAGGCTTTGTTCAATNNTCAATGCTTTGCTCATCTCCAATATCACAATACACTCCATCAAATACACTTAGGTTCGCATATTTTGCTGGTATAAATAATCCGCTCATTGCCATAACTGTAAACAAGCCAACAAGTTTAAGCGTAACCGTCTTACCACCAGTATTAGGACCAGTAATAAGAAGCATCTTCTCATTCTTTTTAAGTTCTAGCGTAACTGGAACAACAGTATGTTTATCAATCAATGGATGACGACCTGCTCTAATAGAGATTGCACCATTGGAATTGAGTTCAGGCATTACGCACTTGTACTCACGCGCTAATTGTGCGCGCGCAAAAATGAGATCCAGCGCAGTTGTCGTAGAATAACTCGCCTTGATTTCATCAGCAGAAACCCTAATAGATGCCGAGAATTTTTTCAATATCTTCTCTATCTCAGCTTGTTCATTGGCTAATTCGATACGTAAATCATTGTTCATTTCAACAATAGCCATAGGTTCTACAAACAATGTTGAGCCAGATGCTGATTGGTCATGAACAAGACCTGGAATGTTTCCCTTAAACGAACTCTTAATAGGAATAACATATCTATCGCCACGCATAGTAATTACAGTATCTTGCAAAACTTTAGAGTATTGTGGTGATGTAATATATGCTTGCAACTTAGTTCTTACGTTGTCGTTAATCTTGCGTATGCGTATGCGAATAGCTCTAAGTTCTGGAGTTGCGCCATCAGCTACTTCAGTTTCTGATAAGAAAGAGTCATAAATGCTCTTCTCTAATAATTCATTTTCATAAAGATTCTCAGCCATTTCTGAAATAATAGGACAATCTTTAGCTTTTTGAAGTGTAATCTTAAGTCTTCTAGAAACTCTAAGAGCACGTCCAACTTTCATTATGTCTGGGATTGCTAATACTGAACCTTTTTCAGCTTTGACAAGAGTCTTACTAATCTCGTCAACAGCAAAAGACGGACTAAGAGAATACTCAAAGAGTATTCTGTCCGCCTCTTCAGTCTCGCAAAGTGCGTGACGAGCTTCCTCAATATCCTCAAATGGACGGAGAGATTTTGCAAGCTCTTTTCCGCCCTCTGCCTGCGCAAATGAAGCAAGCATATCAAGAATTTTGGGATATTCAAGTGTCGTTAAACTCTTGTCATCAAACATAGTTATCTTATCTTTGCTCCGACTTTGCGTTTCAAAGCGGAGAGAATCTTTGCCATCTCAACATTTATATCTTCGTCTGTGAGCGTCCTATCCAACGAGACAAATGAGAAGTTGAGCGCAACACTCTTTTTGCCATCGCCAATCTGCTTACTCTTGTAAACGTCAAAGACTTTAATGTCCGTGAGATATTTGATTTTTGCGTCCTTAACTGCGGAAACTAGATCGCCTGCTAGATATTTGTCGTCAACAACGACGGCAAGATCTCTGTCAACGGTTGGGAACTTTGAGAACGGTTTGACGTTTCTCTTCTCGTCAAAACTCTTCTCGTCATAGATTGCATCAAGATCAATTTCGGCAATATAGACACGATAATTGTCAATACCGTATGTATCTTGAACATCCGGATGCACTTCTCCGACAAACCCAACAGCATTGCCGTCAACAATAATGTCTGCACTTCTGCCCGGATGCAGGAACGGACGAGATGAACGCACATATTCTGCATCCTTGTTTAAAGCGCGCAAAAGTTCCTCAACCGCATATTTGGCGGAATAGAAATCAATACCCTCTCCATACATGCCGATAGACAAAGTTTCAATTTCATTTGGAAGTTCGTTGAGCGGCAAACTCTTTGGGAGATAGATCTTTGCAACTTCAAACAACTTTGCTTGTTTGTTGAAATGCGTCTTGTTGTACGCGAGCGTCTCGAGCATGCTATGTGCGAGCGTTGTGCGCATAATGCTGAGCGCTTCGCCGAGCGGATTGAGAATACTTATTGCTTCTCTCAATCCATCTTTTTCTTCAAGCTTCAAATTGTCGGCAAACTTTGGAGTGATAAATGAATATGTGACTGCCTCATTGAGTCCGCAAGCCACCATTGTATCTTTGACCTTGTCAACAAACTTGATTTTTGACGGTTTGCTGCCCTGTGTGAGCGAGGCATATTCAAAGAGCGTTGGCTTGATGTGATTGTAGCCATAAACGCGGATGAACTCCTCGGCGAGGTCATTGACGCCCAAGATATCGTCGCGGTCTTCACCAACGACTGCAACAAGGTTTTTGCCGTTGTCTTTGACTGCAATTCCAAGTTTGCTCAAGATTTCAATAAGTCTTGCCTTCGGAACTTTACATCCGAGAATATCAGATATCTTGCGAGTTGAAAACTCAATATCTCTTGTCTTTGCATAATCAACTTTGACATCAATAAGACCCTCTTGGATATCTCCGCTGCCCGTCTCGGCTATGAGCGCGAGCGCGCGTTTGATGCCAAGCTCTTGAGAGCCAAAATCAATGCCCTTTTCAAATCTTGCAGAGCTATCTGAACGAAGATTGAGCACTCTTGAAGTTCTGCGGACGTTGTCTCTTGCGAACTTTGCGGATTCAAAGATGATCTCTTTTGTATCATCCTTAATTCCACTGTTGAGCCCGCCCATAATACCTGCAACAGCACACGGCTTCTCTGCATCGCAAATGACGAGCATATCGCTTGTCAAATGGTTTTCTTTGTCATCGAGCGACACGATAACTTCACCTTCGTTTGCGTTTCTCACGACAATCTTTCCGCCACCGAGTTCGCGTTTGTCAAAAGCGTGCATAGGTTGACCGATTTCGGTGAGAACGTAGTTTGTAATATCTACGATATTATTGATTGGTCGGATTCCGACTGCAAGAAGTCTTGATTTGATCTTTTGTGAAGATGGGAAGATCTTTATGTTCTTCACGCTTGCCGCCATATAACGCGGGCAAAGTGCAGAGTTTTTGACCTCAACGACTACGTCGTTATTGACGTTTCCGCCCACTGATTTGAAATCAATGCTTGGTTCTCTGCAACTTGTGCCGAGTGCCACCGCAACCTCTTTTGCTAGTTTATATATGCTGTTGCAATCAGGACGGCTCGCAGGAATTGAAACGTCCAAAATAACGTCATTGTAGCCAAGTGCGTCAAGCGCATTTACGCCAAGAGACGTGCCATCTTTGAAACGGATGATGTCTTTTGCATCTTGCCCTTCAACAGCGTCAACCGTGAGTCCGAGCTCTTCAAGACCACAGAGCATACCTTCACTCTTTACGCCTCTGAGTTCTCCGCTCTTTATATCAAGGCCGTTTGCAAGATGTGCACCGTCAAGTGAAAGCGCAACAACTTCTCCGCCAACGACTGGGACATTTGTGACAACTTGAAGCGTTTTGCCACCGATGTCAATTTGTGTGACGCGAAGTCTATCGGCATTTGGATGTTTTTCAACTGCTACAATCTTGCCGACTACAACGTTTGAAACTTGTTTATTTTGATAAACAATGTCTTCAACTTCAAAACCAATCGCCACAAGCTTTTTTGTAAGCACGGACGGCGAGACATTGATATCAACATAATCTTTAAGCCATGAAATTGGTGCTAACATATCTTCGCCCTCCTCAGTTGAATTGCTTTAAAAAACGAACGTCGTTTTCATAAAGCATTTTGATGTTTGGGATGCCGTATTTGATCATTGCAATACGGTCTATGCCAAATCCGAACGCAAATCCGGAATATTCTTTGCTGTCAATTCCGCACATATCAAGCACGACAGGATTTACAACACCTGCGCCGAGGATTTCAACCCAGCCTGTACCCTTGCATATTCTGCATCCTTTGCCGTGGCACATAGTGCAAGTGACGTCCACTTCAACGGATGGTTCTGTAAACGGAAAATATGACGGACGCAAACGGACTTTTGTGTCTTTTGAAAACATTTTCTCAGCAAAGGTCTGCAAACAACCTTGCAAATCGCCCATCGCAATATGTTTGTCAACCGCAAGTCCTTCAAATTGATTGAATATCGGGCTGTGAGATGCGTCGTCATCACTTCTATATACTTTGCCCGGGCACACGATGCGAATCGGCGGTTTTTCCGTCGTCATAACGCGCGCCTGCACTGCGGATGTCTGCGTGCGAAGCACCATATTGTCGTTGATATAGAACGTGTCCTGCATATCGCGAGCCGGATGGTC
>DBVQ01000059.1:4863-15761 GCA_002308155.1 Christensenella sp. UBA1260 | reverse complement strand
TGAACCGCTTGACGAACTCATCAAAAAGGCGAACGCAAAAGGACTTGAACTTGCTCCTGATACGTCTTGGGGCAAAGCACTCTACGCTGTGTTTGATGCGTTTGTTGAAGAGCAACTCGTGGGCCCTGTGTTTATTACGGATTATCCTGTTGAAGTCAGCCCACTCGCAAAGAAAAAACCGTCAGACAATCGTCTCACCGAGAGATTTGAGTTCTTTATCTGCGCAAGCGAGGGCGGCAATGCGTTCAGCGAGCTCAACGACCCGCTTGACCAACGTGCAAGATTTGAGGCGCAAATGCAAGCAAAGGCAAAGGGCGACGAAGAGGCTCAACCTTATGACGAAGACTTCTGCACCGCGCTTGAATATGGTATGCCACCAACGGGCGGTCTTGGCATAGGCATTGACCGTATGGTTATGTTCCTTACTGACAGTGCTTCAATTCGCGATGTCTTGCTCTTCCCAACAATGAGACCAAACCGCACAGTTTAGCGACCTGCGGCGTCAACTACAACAANNTCTTGTACATTAGGCGGGGTGATTTTTTTTGTTTCCTTGCATCTCATCAAAACTGAGCGGTTTGAAAACTATTTATATGAACTATTTAGAGTCAAATCCACGAGCTTTCCATAGCGCGCGGCGGTTTCAACGAGGTCTTTTGTTATAACTGTGCCTTGCTTGGCGAGCAGGGTGCCGGCGTAGGTTGTGAGGTCGTGCAAGAGCGTTCTGCCGAGCAGGAAGTCGTAGTCGCCTATTATGCGCGCGGGCGTGCGCTCGTCCGTATCAATATAGACGACCTCTTGCCCGACGATTTTCTCAAGGGCGTCCTGTGAGAAGAGCGGCGAGCCCTGTTCTATGGCAATCGGTTTTTGTGGTAGGACGTTGTCCTGCACCTGCTTTGCTATTTTATTTGAAGAGACATTGTTTCTTGTCGGTTGTTCCAAAATTGTCACTTTACGATCAGTTGTGTCTTTTGGGATTGTGTGTCTGACGGTGCGTTTTTTGACGGGTTTTAAAAGAAGCACGTCGCCGATATGCTGGAAGGCGGACGGGGTGTAGCTTGCGCCTTCTGCAACGATTTTGCTTGTTTTGCCACTTGCAAAAAGCTCAACTTCAAGGGCTTTGCCCTTGAACTCGCCCGTCTGCGTATATATGTCCTTGCCGTCAACAGTATTAAGTGCAGACATATCAACGTCGCAAGCATCAACGAGTGAAAGCGTGCTGTCAATGACAACCGCATCCGATTTGGACATAACTTTGTCGTAGGGGAGCAGTGAAGTTTTGCCGTCCACGGAAATCGCAAGATAGATTGCCTGTTTTGCGCCCTCGTCAAAGAGCACGCTCTGCACCTTGCCGATTATGCGTGCGTCTGCTAGGCTGAGCACGGGTAGTGCCAAAAAATCCGTTGTCTTATTCATAAAATCACCTCTGAAAATGTATATTTTACACGATTCGTAAATATGTGCATAATTGACATATTGTATGGCAAAAATATTTGCCCTATTTAGATATGCGTTTTTTGTCGAAGGGTGTCGAAGCGATGTTTTTTCTTGGGCGTATTTTTGATTGGCTGACACAATTTTTTGCAATTTTCAAAACTGCTGTTCTAATATGATGTTTTTGGGGTTATCCACCGAGTTGTCCACAAAATCACCTCAAAATGTGGATAACTTTGTGGAAAACCACGTATTTTTATACTTTTTTGCATAAACTTAAAACTGAAACGATATGCGATTTTTTGTGTTGAAAAAACAAAATATTTCTGTGGTACTTGCGGTCGTGCTTGCAGTTTTGATTGCTGCGTTTGCAATCTCATCGCCCATGATTGTCTATGCTGTTAGGACGGTTGACAAAACGCCGACTATTGTGATAGATGCGGGGCACGGTGGAGCGGATGCGGGGGTCGTGGGCAAGACGACCGGTTTGCGCGAGAGCGATTTGAATCTTGAAATCGCTTTGATGCTCGGCGAAATGCTGAAAGGTGCGGGCTACAACGTCGTCTATACCCGCACAACCGACACGATGCTCAACGACGTCAGCGCAAACACAAGAAAACGCAGAGATATGTTTTCGCGCGCAAAAATCATAAACAATGCGGGCGCGGACGTTGTCGTCAGCATACACATGAACTATTATCCTTCCTCGTCTCGCCGAGGAGCACAGACCTTTTTTGAAAGAAAGGACGAAAAATCGTTTGCCCTCGCTACCGCAGTGCAAGATGAGCTCAACGAACTCAACCTTGCAAATACCCAAAGAACATATTCGCCTCTTACCGCCGACAAATACATCCTTTCTTGTTCCTCCGCCGCTTCCATAATCGTAGAATGCGGCTTTTTGAGCAACCCGTATGATGAACAACTCTTGGCGTCGGCCGAATACCGCGCGCGAATTGCTGAAGCAATAGCGCAGGGTATTCGCGAATATTTTTCTATATAATAATTATTATCTTGATTTATAACGATTTTTGCGTTATAATTCAGTATTATGACAAACGCATTTGCTTTCCCGTGCCAGAAGGTACTCAACAAACACAAGGATGACCCTGAAATTGCGGCAATCATCAAAGATATTGAAAACGCAAAGCAGGGCGTCATGACCTTTTCAAAAGAGGTCAAGAAGTATATGCTCCAATTCATCCATGCGCGCTATGACGACAACGAAGAAGTCAATGCGCTCATTGACATTTTGAAACAGTGGAGCAAATATGAGTCTTTCAGCCAGTTTGAAATCTTCAAACTTCAGGACGAGTGCTACTTCTGGTACGACTTTTTGCACGCATACGGCGCGTGGAAACTGATTGGCAAAACCTATGGTTTTGCAAGTGAGGATGATGCGCTCAACACGCTTATTCGCCTCGTAAAACTTGACGAAACGGTGTTTAGAGAATATCCAAATCTTTGATTTTATGGCACAAGAGATAAAGCACGACGGTCATCGCGACCGTATGCGAGAAAGAATACTCACAAATGGCATTTCGTCGCTTCAAAATCATGAGATTTTGGAGTATTTGCTTTTTGCATTTATTCCGCGCAAAAACACAAATGACATAGCGCACGCGCTCATCAACAAGTTCGGCTCGCTTTCAGCTGTCCTGAATGCTGACGAGTCCGCACTTTTGGAAGTGGACGGAATGACCAAAAACGCCGCGCTGTTTCTTTCAACTCTGCCCGAAGTCTTCCGCGTGTATCTCAAAGACGTGGACGCAAAGAAGCTCAATTTGAGCGGCAGAGGAGTGGTGCGTCGTTTTCTTTGTGCCGAACTTTATGGCTTGCCCGTTGAGCAAGTGGTTGCAGTGGCACTGGACGGCAAAGACCAACTCATTGCAGTTGAAAAACTTGCAAGCGGAGACGGTGCAGGTGTGCAAGTGGGCGTGAGAGATATCGTAAGTTTTGCAATCAAACACAAGGCTGTTGCAATCACGATTGCGCACAACCATCCAAGCGGCAAGACGAGCCCGTCGCAGGCGGACGTTGACCTCACGGCAGATGCGTATGCCACGCTTGAAAATATCGGCGTCAAATTGCAAGACCACTACATCTTTTCGGGCGCAAACTACTATTCGTTTGAAGAGAGCGGCAGGTTGACAAAGATTGCCACCATGAAAAAGAATATCAACAAAACTTTCAAAGAAGGAATGACCATATATGACTGAAGTTAGAACAAGATTCGCTCCATCGCCAACAGGCTTTATGCACATCGGCAACTTGCGCACGGGGTTGTACGCATTTCTTTTTGCGCGCAAACATGGCGGGAAGTTTATTCTCCGCATAGAGGACACCGATCAAGAACGCAAGGTTGAAGGCGCGGTTGACATGATTTACCGCACGCTTGAAACCGCCGGCATCACCTATGACGAAGGACCGGATAAGGACGCAGGCTATGGACCGTACGTTCAAACCGAGCGTATGAACATATACAAAGAATACGCCGAGAAACTCGTTGAGCTCGGCGGAGCATACTATTGCTTCTGCACAAAGGAGCGCCTTGAAAGTCTTGCGGACGAGAACGGCGTGCACACCTATGACAAGCATTGCAGAAACCTCTCAAAAGAGGAAGTTGCAAGACGCCTCGCCGCAGGAGAGCCATACGTCATCCGCCAAAAAGTGCCGGAGAACGTGTCAAGCTCATATGAAGATATGGTGTTTGGCGAAATCTCTGTTGATACTGCAGACATTGAGGACGGCGTGCTTTTGAAATCCGACGGACTTCCAACCTACAACTTTGCAAACGTTGTGGACGACCACCTTATGGCAATCTCGCACGTCATTCGCGGCACAGAGTATTTGAGCTCCACGCCAAAATACAACCTCATCTATGATGCGTTTGGGTGGGAGCGTCCAAAATATATGCACTTGCCGCCAATCATGAAGGACGCAACGAGAAAACTCTCCAAGCGTTTCGGCGATGCAAACTTTGAGGACTTTATCTCAAAGGGTTATTTGCCAGAGGCAATTGTCAACTATATCGCACTTCTCGGCTGGTGCCCGAAGGACAATCGTGAAAAGATGACACTTGACGAAATGATTGAGGCGTTTGACACAGACGGCATTTCGCACAGCGCGTCCATATTTGACGAGGCA
Source organism: Christensenella sp. UBA1260 (assembly GCA_002308155.1). Lineage (GTDB taxonomy): Bacteria > Bacillota > Clostridia > Christensenellales > CAG-917 > CAG-475. Next base: position 11,183 of record DBVQ01000059.1, on the reverse strand, counting down.
AAAATGCGCTGGCTCAACGGCGAGTACTTGAAGGCTATGACGCTGGACGAGTTCTACGCCGTGGCAAAGCCATGGATTGAAAAGGGCTTGAAAGGGCAGGACTTCGATCTCAAAGAGATCGCTTCTCTCATGCAGACGAGAGTGGACGTGCTTGGCGATATTCCTGAAAAGATTGAGTTTTTGAACGATTTCGGCGAATATGACCTCAATATGTACGTTCATCAAAAGATGAAGGTTGACCTTGACGTCGCAAAGAGGGCGGTCAGAGTGGCAATTGATGCATTAAAAGACTTTGACGACTGGACGGACGATGCAATCAAGGAGCGCATAAAGCTCGCGGCAGAGGAAGCAGGCATGAAGGGTGGACAAGTTATGTTCAGTATGCGCGTAGCACTCTCGGGCGCCCCTGTGACACCTGGCGGAGCTATTGAGCTTGCAAAAGTGCTCGGCAAAGAGGAATCATTAAGACGCATGAGATTCTCACTTGAATTGCTTGAAAAATAACAAATAGCGCAAAATAAAAGGGGCAAATATGTCAAAAGCAGCAAAGAAAACAATACTTGTTTTGGTCGCAATGGTCGTTGCGATTGCTTTGCTTTTGCCTCTTGCACCAGCGCAGGTCGCGTACGCCGGCACGTTTGGCGGGCAGGAATACAGCGAACTGTGGTATTATGACGACTTGAATATTGAGCGTGCAAAACAGGAGATTGCAACATGGGATTTGTCAAAGGTGACAAGCCCTGTCATCATCGCCTGCATAGATACGGGCATAAACGCGGCGCACGAGCTCTTTGACGGCGTGCTCACAAAGGACGCAAACGGCAACTTGCTCGGCTACAATTCTTTTGATGCAGTGAACGGCGGAGTCACGGACACGATGAATATCGCGGACGATGCAGACGCAGATTATCACGGCACAAAAGTCGCGGGAGTTATGGCAATGCTCATCCGCGAGCTCGGGCTTCAAGACTACATCAAAATCTATCCAATCAAGGCGAATACAATCAAAATAGTGGACGGCAAAAAGCGCGCCACTCTTCCAATCAACTCGGTCGCCAATGCGATAAACTGGGCAACGAGCGACAAAGTGGGTGCGTCCGTCCTCAATATGTCCTTCTCGTCAGGCGATTCCGAGTGGACAACGGACAAAGATTTGCAAGCCGCACTGCAAAACGCAGTCAAGACGGCTGTGCTTGTTGCGGCAAGTGGCAACGGCAACGGAAAGTCCACAACAACAGGCATTGACAGTGCCACAACTCCGTATTATCCTGCCGCAAGCGACTATGTGCTTGGCGTCATGGGCTATGGTGAGGNNATGAGGACGGCAAAATCTATTCTTCTTCCAACTACGGCGCGGCGTATGACCTTGCTGTGCCTGAGCGCGGAATATACACTTCAAGCGGCACAAATCCAAACTATACGACCTTCAACGGCACAAGCGCAGGCGCACCTTTTGTATCCGTGGCGGCGGCGCTTCTCAAACTCCGTTATATCGTTGAGGGCAAGCTCTCCGTCAACAACGGCATACAGTCGCCAAGTGGATTTGGGTTTAAGTCTATGCTCTCACTTCTCAACTCAATGGAGATTGCAAAGGGAAGTTATAGGTTCAAGACGCTTGATATGGGGCTTGTGCTCACACAGGACTTTGGAGATGCTGGCAACTATTATGATCCAACCGCCATTGATGTCGCACACGACGGCGAATACGGCGAAGGGGATTATGCTGACATCATTTATCAGGTGGCAAACAATATAAAGCCCGTCAATTTCACTGCAAAAGTACTGCCGCTCGGCAAGACAAATCCTGCGCTTGAAGAGACAATAGAGTGGTATGTCAAGGAAATCCGTGAGGATGACGAAAACCAAAAGCCTGACGAAGAAATGACGGAGCAAGAACTCACCTACAAATATTTCGGCGAGAAGAAGGGCAATGGATTGTCCTTTGCATTTGTTGCACCTCATGGTGGCAACTATAAGATTCAAGCAAGGCTCAAATACGGCAACAAGGAACTGTCAGCGGGCAGTGATATGCACGTTGAATATATGCAATATCTGCCTGGCGAAGTTCGCGTCACGTTGAACGGCCATGAGACAGACGGCGTAAACGATGCGCCTTCTTCAACAGAGATTTATGCGGACGGAAGTGTCATATTGGGGCTCACGGGCATTGAGTATGTTGACCAAACTGTTGAAATCAAGTGGTTTGTCAATGGCAAAGAGGTTGAAGGGGACAGCGGCACCACGTTCAAGTTTGCGCCAAAGAAGGCGGGCACCTACGTCATATCCGCAAAGTACGGCAATCGTGCGGAGATAAGCGGGGAGTACACTTTCACGGTGTCGGCAAAATCCGTCATGACAAATCCCGTCAATATCGCGCTTGTGAGCGTGGCGTCGGTTGTTGTCGCATGCGGTGTTGTTGCGATAGTTGTGTGGCAGGTTTTGAAAAAGAGAAAAACGGCTGTTGATGACAGCGCAAATGAATAAAGTGAGTCAGGCGATTGCCTGGCTTTTATTTTGTCTTTTCAGGGTTTAAAAACAGAATATTCCCCGTAAGTATATCCGCATACGAGAACGTGCGCGTTGTGGCGTCGTCTATCGTTATGGTGAACACGGCGGGAAAGAGCGCGGAGATTTTGCCGTATACGATTTCGGTTTTGCCGCGCGCGCCTATTATTTTGATGAGAGCGGGGACGTTGAGCAGACGCTTTGCTCTGTTTTTTGCAATTATTAAATCCTGTCCTTGTTCTCGCATGAGCATATTATTGCCAAAGGTTTGAGGTTTTAGACGATTTGATTTTGTTTTGCATATTTTTGAGCCGGCTTTCATATTGTTTTTTAGAAACGGAGGCAGTTATGTTTGATTTTGAAAAGTTCAGTTCAGCAAGATTCTACGTCGCGCCCACAGTTGAAAAGGTAATTGAGTTTTCGCCCGAGGGCATTGACGTTGAAAATATCTCAAAGGTTTTGTCCTTGTCTGTGGATGCAAAATGCGAGAGCGCAGAAGCATACACGGGTTATGCGGAGATTTCGGGGCGCGCAAACTTCCGCCTCATATATCTTGACAAGGAAAACACGGCAAAGGGCGTTGACTACAATGCCGATTTCACGGCGCGCGTGGACGGCGAGTTTGAGGAGGGCGACAACTTGTCCTGCCATATTCACGTTGCCGAGGCAGAGGTTGGAGCAAAGGACGAGCTTGTGCTCACTGCAGCACTTGAAATCTCTGTTGGCCGCACAAGACGTGAGGAGCTTGAACTTTTGACTGCGGCAGAGGATTGCTACACTCAAAGACGCGAGATGACGCTCCCGTCGTTCATTGTCCAAAAGACAACAACAGCAGAGTTCTTTGACGACGCCAACGTGGGCGGCGAGATAACAAGCGTGTTGTCTGTCAATGCAAACGCCGTTGTCGTTGAGGCTGCGGCAGGAGAGAATACAGGACTCGTCAAGGGCAAAGTGTATACGGTTGTCACCTACATTATGGACGGCGAAATCCACTCGCAAATTTTTGACATTTCACTTGAAGAAGAGCTCAATTTGGACGGAGTTTTGGAGGGAGATGCTTTAAAAGCCGATGCGTTTGTGAAGAACGCAAAGGTCATACTTCAAGGCGTGACGGGAGACAATATTTTGCGCGTTGAAGGCGAAGTGATTTTCAAAATCCAAGCGTATAGATGCTCAAAAACCGAGGTTATTGACGACATTTTTATGCTCTCAAACGACGTTGCGGTTTCACGTGCGAAACACACTGCAAAATGCTATCTTGGCAGGACATATCTTGATGAGGCAGTCAGCGGAATTGCGCTTCTTGGTGACAATCGTCCTCAGGCACTTAGTGTCGTTGCTCTGCCGTATGCAAGGTGCTATCTTGCAAAGACTTATGTCGCAGAGGAGGGCACTATCACCGCAGAGGGCGTTGTCAACACAGATATAATCTATACGGACGAAAACGGCTACAATTCTGTGCGGACGGAAATCCCGTTTGCAATAAATCTCGGCACTGCTGAGGACGGCATTGAATACTTGGCGGACTGCGTTGTCATGGGAATAACCGCAAAAGTGCGCCGAGAACGCGAGTTTGAAATTAACGTAAACCTTGCTGTCTCACTTTCAAAGTATGTGGACGTGCAAAACGATTATGTCTCCGCGGTTGAACTTGGCGAGGAGAGAAAGAAGAATACTTCTGCGCTGTCAATGTACATCGCAGAGGCGGGAGAAGATATGCTTGACGTGTGCAAAGCGCTCTATGCAATGCCCGATGAGATTCTCGCTCAAAACCCAAATCTTGCGTTTCCGCTTGCCGAGGGAGAGCAGGTGATATATTTTAGAGGACTCAAATAAACATAACTTGCAAAAGGGCTCTGAGCACAAAACGGACGCACAATAGTGTGTCCGTTTTGTTTGTTTTTATGCATGAAAAGTATACAGCTGTATCAAAAACCGTATTGCTGTATACTCAAAATGGGTGGGTTTTGCAAGAAAATCACGCAATATCGGCAAGTTTTACAAATAGCATTTGTAAACCTGCGAGATATGTGTTAAACTATAATGTATGACAAAGCAAGAGCTTGATTTTAAAATGCTGCAACTCCAACAGGGAGATGAGAGCGCGTTTGAGGAAATCTATGAAGATACCAAGCGCGGGCTCTTTGCTTTCATTTTGTCAATTTGCCGTCATTATCAGACCGCGGAAGATATGATGCAGACAACTTACATCCGTTTGCGTACCACGATATCTTCATACAAAGCGGGTTCAAATGCTTATGCTTGGCTATACACAATAGCCAAAAACGTCACACTCAACGAAATAAACAGGAGAAAGCGAGAACAGACAGCCGCCTTTGACGACGATTCGGCGATTTATGGTTCATACCAAATGAACGATGAAGGCTCGCCGATAATCGCCGTGATGAACAAGGTGCTAGGCGATGAGGAAAGACAGATTGTCACCCTGCACGTGATTGCCGGGTTCAAACATAGAGAGATTGCGGATATGATGGGCAAACCGCTGGGAACAGTGCTCTGGGCGTACAATAACGCACTTGCAAAGATGAAAAAACAAATTGAAAAGGAGGCGCGAGATGAAGATTAAAGATATCGAAAAAAATCTCAAAAAAGAGAGCGAAAAAGTTGTCGTTCCTGATGTCTATGCTCGCGTCAAAAAAGCGCCTATAAACCGCTTGCTCTCTGACCCAGTGCACGCCTTCAAGCGCAAGATGGCAATGCGTATGCTCACGTTTTCTGTCATCATATTGCTTGTCGTGGCGATTTCACTCTCTGCAATTTGGCTTACGCCAAAACCGGGCAACTATGAAGAATACGGCTATGCGCGCATCACAATCAACAATGACAAGGTGTATGGCTTTGCGGTCAACAATGCAGGCATAGTCTATGCGATTTTGCTTGAAAAAGAGGGCGGCGAGGTCAAGACAGTTGCCAACAACAACTTCAACAAAAAAAATATTGAAGATGCTCTTGGCGAGCTCTATGCTCCGCACGCCGGCGATGTCGTCAAAGTGTCCTGCCAATTTGACAATTATTCAACCGCCAGTGCTCTTGCGCTCAGGATTTCAAGTGCTATCCGTGTGCAGGGCGAAGATTTGAGCGTGAGCGGATTTGCTTGCGACTCGGGCACAAGGACGAGTCTTGTTGAATATCTCAATCTGCACTTGGCAACGCCTGTGGCGGCGGGCGCCACCGTTTTGGACCTTGTGCAACACTATATTGACGTTTCAAGAACGGTCAGCTAAAAGCCTACAAATAAAAGTATTTATTTGTTTGTATAATAAAAGCAACAGATTTGCAAATACTTTTGCAAAACGAAAGAAAAGGAATAGATATGAAAAAATCGTTTCAAGCAATTCTCATAATCGTCGTCATTCTGCTCCTTGCGGGACTTTTTGCTGCTTGCAACAACAAAGTTGACCCGCAAAAAAACGATGGCCCAAACGAGTATGAAGTCGTGACCTACAAAGTCACTTATGCGTCATCCGGCGAGGAGTCGGTCAGCGGCTACAATCTGCCTGCGGTGGAAGCGGGCAGTCTGCTCACTGCGCCTCAAAAGAATGGTCAAGCATTTATCCCGACAAAAGTCGGCTACAATTTTGCATATTGGTCGGCAGACGGCAGCACCGCGTTTGATTTTCAAAATACGCCCGTCAACAGCGACTTGACGCTTACGGCGGTATTTTTGCCAAAGACCTACACGCATACAACAGTTCTTTCCGCGCGTCTTGTGCAAGAAGAAGTCGGCGGCAAGACGACGTATAGAATCCAAGAAAACGCCTATTCAAATTATGAAGAGTTCACCGAGACTTTGA
>DBVQ01000059.1:2105-4800 GCA_002308155.1 Christensenella sp. UBA1260 | reverse complement strand
GACGCGCTTGACAGATTTATGTTCTGGTACTACATGGACAAGGAGGGCAATCCTGTTCAATTCTCAAGCCAAGCAGCGCTCAATGCAACATCTGTCACACAACTTTCAAGATACAACTTTATCACAGGGCTCACGCTCTATGCGATGTGGTATTCGCAATTGCCAAAGGTGACTGTCGTTTACAACGATTCACTCGGCGAGGACGAGCCGTATTTGACAAGGGACTATGCAAGAGCGGACTATGTGCCAAACGGCGAAGCTCCTGATATGGAGGCTGTCACAGCCGCAAGCCCAACAAAGGACGGGCAATATATCTTTGAAAAATGGTATTATTTGAAGACGGTTGACGGCGTGGAAACAAAGGTTGACTTTGTGTTTGATTTGACGGGCGAAGAGGATACTCCAACCTCTCTCGTTGCGGCAGTCGGAATTGCAGACGATTCCTTCAAGAGCGGCACGCTCAACTTGTATGCAAGTTGGAAGAAGCTTGTGTCAATCACAAACGTTGCGGACTTTGAAATAAAGCTCTATGGCGTTATGCACGGCGATTCCTCCGAGGCAGAGAAGGAAGCAACAAGAAAGGCAATCATCAAGTTCGGCAACAATGAAAACCTCATAGATTTCGGCACGCGTGAATATGCGCCTCTGTTTGATGAAGACCACAAGTTTGTCGGTGAAATCGACGGCGGCAAATATGACAACACAACGCTCACGGCAAAACTCAAGATTGTCGGCGGTGTGTTTGGCGACGAAAAGAGCGCGTCTGTGTTTGGCAATATTGCTGGCGGCACAATCAAGAATATTGACTTTGAAAATGTAGGTTTGAAGTTTGCTGTCCCTGAACAGAGCGGCACAGATTTCCTTGCCGGCGTCATTGCAACTTCAATCGGTATGGCTTATGACGAAAGCGGCGATGTTGAAAAGACGGGCAAAATCTCCAACTGTTCTGTCAAGTATGATTCATTGACGATTGATTTGGACGGTTCGGCAGTAGACGGTGGCGTGCTCAAAGACGGGCTTGCAAAAGTCGTGTTCGGCGGCGCGGTTGCAAAGAACAGCGGCAGTGAACTTGTAAGAATAACAGTAAGGCTTGCAGATGTTGACATACTTGCAGAAGGCGTTGTGTTTGGCGGCCTCGCGGGTGAAAACTCCGCTTCAGGCAAGATTGAAGAAGCAGACGTCAATGTAGCTATAACGCGCGTGCGCACGTATGACAACGGCAAATCTGCGGACGGCGGCCCGTATGCAATCGTAGGCGGTGTTGTTGGCAAGAACAACGGACTTGTCACAAAGGCGCAAGTTGATATGTCTTGCGTGGCAGTTGATGCAAAATATGGTTTTGCATTTGGCGGCGTGTCTGCACAAAACACAGGCGGCATTACGCTCACAAGCGCAGATGTGACACTCGCAACAGACGGAGCAAAGGCAGTTGTCGGCATGACAGTCAACGTCGGCGGCTTGGCGGGCAGAAACGAAGGGTATGTGATCAACTCATACGCAGCAACTGATTTGCACGTGCAAGCAGAAGCAAACGGCACAGCCTCTGTTGGCGGAATCGTGGGCAGCAATGATTCGCTTGGAGATTCCAGTACAACGGAAACAGCGCACGGCACAATAAAGATGTCTTATGCGACAGGCGCGGTTGACGCATCCGTAAAGACGGGCACAACAGCAACGGTGTATGCAGGCGGTCTTGTGGGTAGAAACAACAAGTCATCCAATTTTGCAAGCATATTTGCAGTCGTGAATGTTGCGGTTCAAAACGCGGGCACATCCAACCTCGGCAAACTGTTTGGCAGTATGGAAGGCAATGCCACAATCAAAGCTCCTGCAAACGTATTGCGTGCACAAACGGCGACGCTCACTTTGAACGGCGAAGCGGTGGACGGGCTCGTGGTTGGCTCAGAAGCAGATGTCGTTGACTTTGAAAACGCTGAGTTTGTCATAGGCACGTCAAGCACGTTGAAGTTTGACGCAACCATTTGGGAAATCAACGCAGGGCTTCCTACACTCAAATAAAGCGAGACAAAAGCAAAAAGAAACGCACTCAAATGAGTGCGTTTTTTGATGGCTTGATTTGAACAATCAGAGTTTTGCATCGATAAGGCTCAAAAGTATTTTTTGACCGTCCTTGAGCGTGATATAAAGCATATAGCCCATTTCCTTGTTCACTTCTTCGACTTTGACCACGTCCTCTATATTTGTTGCTACAAGTTGTTTGAGTTGCGCCAAAAGTTTTTCCATATATTCCTCCTTTGCCTTTATACTTAATAAAGTATAAAATGTTTTCCTATATAAGTTTAGGGATAGTTTTTGCATTAGTCAATATGCACGGCAAAAAATGTTTGATTTTTGATTGTCGAGTTTTGTCGAAAAATGTAGAATAGCAGAATGTTTTGCAAAAAATAATAAAAAATCCCGTCTCCTAAGAGACGGGATAATTTTGTTGTGGGTGTTATTCGTTCAAAGCCTCTGCTTTCTTGAGATAGAACGCACGTTTCTTTGCCGCATCTTCTTCGTTCTTTGCAAACAAGGATTTTGCTGCATCCGGGTTCATCTTTGCAAGTGAAGCATAACGTGTCTCGTTCATAAGGAAGGCTTGATAGTCTTCGGTTGGTTCCTTGCTGTCAATTGCAAGTGGAGCTTTGCCTGTGCCAACGAGGTCTGGGTTGTAGCGGAAGAGTTGCCAATAACC
>DBVQ01000059.1:0-2045 GCA_002308155.1 Christensenella sp. UBA1260 | reverse complement strand
GGTGCATAAGCGATGACGATTGACGGTCCGTGATATGCTTCTGCCTCACTCATTGCCTTGACAACTTGGTTCATATCTGCGCCCATTGAGACTTGTGCGACATAGACATAACCATAGTCCATTGCAAGAAGTGCGAGGTCTTTCTTCTTTGTGCGCTTGCCGGTTGCCGCAAACTTTGCGATTGCGCCGGTTGGCGTGGACTTGGAAGCTTGTCCGCCTGTGTTGGAGTAGACTTCTGTGTCAAGGACGAGAATGTTGACGTCTTCGCCGGATGCGAGCACGTGGTCAACACCATTGTAGCCGATATCATATGCCCAGCCGTCGCCGCCGACGATCCAGATTGATTTCTTGATGAGGCAATCTTCTGCCGCTTCAAGTCTTTCAAGGAGTTCGAGTGTCAAGCCGCTTGCTTTCTTCTTCTCAGCAGGGAGAAGTGCAACGATCTGGTCACGTGCTGCTTCTGACGCTTCGGCATTATCTTTGCCTTCAAGCCATGCATTGAGTGCGCCCTTGAACTCGTCGGAAATGCCTTCAAGGTTCAAGATGTTGTTCATGACAGATGCAAGAACGTTTCTTCTTGTCTCGTATGCGAGGTGCATACCATAACCAAACTCTGCGTTGTCCTCAAACAAGGAGTTTGCCCATGCAGGACCACGACCCTTGTCATTCTTTGTGTATGGCACTGTCGGTGCGCTGCCGCCGTAGATGGAGGAGCAACCTGTTGCGTTTGCGATGAGCATTCTGTCGCCAAAGAGTTGGGTGATGAGCTTGACGTACGGTGTTTCGCCGCAGCCTGCGCATGCGCCGGAGAACTCAAGGAGTGGCTTCTTGAATTGGCTGTTCTTTACGTTGACGGACTTGACTTGTGCGGATGTCTCTTTGAGGCTGTCTGCATAAGTCCAGTTGTCTGCGTCTTTTGCAAGTGAATCGTCGAGCGGAATCATTGTGAGAGCCTTTTCCTTTGCCGGGCAAACTGCTACGCAGTTGGAGCAGCCTGTGCAATCGTATGGGCTGACTTGGATTCTGAACTCATAACCCTTGACGCCGATTGCAGGTTTTGTGACAAAGCCTTCCGGCTTGCCGGCAAGTTCTTCTGCATTTGCGAGGGTTGGACGAATTGATGCGTGCGGGCAGACGAGTGAGCAGCGGTTGCATTGGATGCACTTGTCTGGATCCCACTCAGGAACCATAACCGCAATACCGCGCTTTTCAAACTTGGTTGTGCCGGTTGGGACAGAGCCGTTTGGATTGAATGCGGAAACAGGAAGTTTGTCGCCTTCTTGTGCGGTTATTGGAGCGATGAACTTTTGGAAATATTCGTCTTGTGCGACCTTGAGTGGTGCAGCACCTGTTGTGGTGGTTGCCCAGCTCTCTGGGTACTTGACTTCTTTGAGGCCTGCGATTGCATTGTCTACGCAAGCGAAGTTCATTGCGACGACTGCATCGCCTTTCTTGCCGTATGTAAGTTTGATCTTTTCTTTCATATACTTTTCTGCATCTTCATAAGGAATGATGTTTGCAAGTTTGAAGAAAGCTGCTTGCATGACGGTGTTGACGCCTTTCTTTGTGCCGAGTTCCGTGACGACCTTGAGACCGTCGAGAGTGTAGAACTTGACATGTTTTTTTGCAATCATGTTCTTCATTGAAGCAGGAAGTTTGGTGTCCATCTCTTCTGGAGCCCATTGAGAGTTCAAAAGGAATGTGCCGCCGTCCTTCAAATCGGAGAGCATGTCATAGCGGAGCACGTAGGACTCATTGTGGCAAGCGACAAAGTCTGCTTGGTCAATAAGGTATGTGCTTCTGATTGGCTTGTCTGAGAAGCGGAGGTGTGAAATTGTGATACCACCGGACTTCTTGGAGTCGTATGCAAAATATGCTTGAGCATATTTGTCTGTGTGGTCGCCGATGATCTTGATTGAGTTCTTGTTTGCACCGACTGTACCGTCAGAGCCAAGACCGAAGAATTTGCATGACACTGTTGATGCGTCTGCTGCGTCAATCTTTTCGGTGACTTCGAGGGAGTGGAAGGTGACGTCGTCGTTGAT
>DBVQ01000072.1 GCA_002308155.1 Christensenella sp. UBA1260 | reverse complement strand
TATGACATCACAGTAAAAGACAACAAGGGTGTGGACGTCAAGCTTGACGAGTACAAAGGCAAAGTACTCCTCATCGTCAACACAGCAACGGGTTGTGGATTTACGCCACAATATGACGGACTTCAAGACTTGTATGAGAAATATCAAGAAAAAGGTTTTGAAATCCTTGACTTTCCGTGCAATCAGTTTTTGAATCAAGCACCGGGCAGCGCAGAAGAGATTGAGAGCTTCTGCCAAGCACGATTCGGCATCACCTTCCGCCAATTTGCGAAGATCAAAGTCAACGGCAAAGAGCAATCTCCGCTTTACGACTATCTCAAATCTCAGCAAAAGGGCATGATTAAGTGGAATTTCACCAAGTTCTTAGTGGACAGAGATGGCAACGTCGTGGCAAGATTTGCACCGACTGTCACACCCGAGAAACTCGACGGCGAAGTTGCAAAACTCCTTTAATCGGCATTGACAATGCACTAATTAAGATATAAAATATCTTAAAGATACATTTGGAGGCAATTATGGAATACACATACAAAACACAAATGACTTGCTCATCCGAAATCCATTTCAACATTGACGGCAATGTCATTTCAAACATCAGTTTCGTTGGCGGATGCAACGGCAATTTGAAGGCTATCTCAAAGCTCGTTGACGGCTGGACAGTTGAAAAGATTGAAGAATACCTGTTGGGCAACACCTGCGGCAGACGTCCAACATCCTGCGCGGATCAACTTGCGCGTGGCGTAAGACAAGCCTACAACGAACTCAACAAATAATTTGAGGCAGTTATGGACAAATACGATGCGTTGAAACTTGAAAACCAATTCTGTTTTCCGCTTTATGCTGCTTCGCGTGAAGTTGTAAAGCTTTATTATCCGCATTTGAGCGAATTGGGGCTTACTTATACGCAGTACATTGCGCTTATGGTGCTCTGGGAAGACAGAAAAATCTCCGCAAAAGAGCTTGGAAAACGTCTGTATCTTGACAGCGGCACGCTCACTCCGCTTCTCAAAGGACTTGAAAGAAAAGGACTTCTCACGAGGACTAGAGATAAGGACGACGAGCGCAATCTTATCGTTGAATTGACGGACGAAGGTTTGGCTTTGAGAGAAAAAGCGGTTGATATTCCTTTCAAGGTCGGCGGGTGCATGAAGATTTCTCGTGAAGAAGCCGAAACGCTCTATAAAATCTTGTACAAAGTATTAGATTAAAATCTCTCTCCTTATATTTGAAACACTTGCTTAGCAAGTGTTTCATTTTTTTATTCTTTTTGAATAATTTTTGCTTGTTTAGTCAACAATCAATATATGAAAAAGTCGGCGGTTTCAAAGAGCGAAAAGATTGAAACGTACTTTCCGCGCGTCAATGTGGCATCTGAACAAAAAGCAGATATAAATCAAAATGCTCAAATTGACGTGAAACCGTCAGCCGAAACGACAAATAAACAGGAAATATGATTGAACGAGAGGAATATCAGCAATATATAAAGAAAAACTCGCCCAAAAGCCCTATGGTGCGCACGCTCGTTGCTGCATTTATCGTCGGCGGAGTTATCTGTTGCATAGGCGAGGCAATTGGCGACGTGTTGAAAGTCATTTTCAAAGCCATGACAGAAAAAGACGTTGCAATTTGGGAGAGTTGCATCATGATTTTTCTTGGCAGTTTGCTTACAGCCCTTGGACTCTATGACAAGATTGGGCATTTTGCAGGTGCCGGATCAATTGTGCCAATCACAGGATTTGCCAACTCAATCGTATCGCCGGCAATGGAGTTCAATCGTGAAGGCGTATTCTTTGGTGTCTGCGCAAAGATGTTTGTGATTGCAGGACCAATCATCGTTTTTGGCACGGTCGCAAGCTTTTTGGTTGGGCTTATAGGCTGGTTTACAACACTGTAAGATGCAAAATATATTGTTAGATAGCTGAAAATCAATATGAGGACAATATTTTTCAAAAAACCAATATACGTCAAAAGCGGATTCACAATCGTTGGGCCAAAAGAGGCTGACGGCAACTTCGGCGACTGTTTTGACGTCTGTTTGAAGGACGATTTGTGGTGTGAAAAATCCTATGAAAAATGCGAAAGCAAGATGCACCGTGATGCAATAACAGGCGCAATTTGCAAGGCAGGACTCAAAAAGCAAGATATTGACTTTATGCTTGCGGGAGACTTGATCAATGAATGTGCGCCAACGGCTCTTGCTGCGCGCAACTTTCCAACCGCATTTTTCGGACTATATAACGCTTGTTCAACGTTTACAGAGGCGGTTTTGTTAGGATCTTGCTTGATCGATGGTGGTTTTGCACAAAATGTCACGTGTTCAACGTCCTCGCATTATTCTTCAGCGGAGCGTCAATACAGATATCCGCTTGAACTTGGTAATCAGCGTCCGCCAACGGCTCAATGGACTGTCACTGGCGCAGGTTGTACGGTTTTGAGTTCAGAAAAACCCGTGCTTGCCAACTTTCAAGTGTATGAAGACGACATAATTGCCATTGACAAAAACCTGAATATTGATGAAAAAACGCTTGAAAAATATAAAAAAAGCATAGAAAAGCAGAAAAAAGTCATAAATCTTGGCAAATCCAACATAAATAGCGCCAATTTTGACAAAACAAACAATGATTATGGCAACAATCCAAAGTATTACGTCAAAATAGTGACGGGAACAGTCGGAAAAGTCGTTGATCTTGGCATAGATGACGAGTCAAACATGGGAGCGGCAATGGCTCCTGCGGCTTTTGAAACGCTTACGACCTTTTTTGAGGATACAAAAACGTCTCCAAACGACTATGACGGCATATTTACAGGCGATTTGGGGCGTTTTGGCAAGCAAACACTTGAATATTTGATGCAAAAAGAGGGGATAACAATGCCGAAATACTATCTTGATTGTGGTGCAAGTTATTATGAACCCGAACAAAAGACATTTCAAGGTGGCTCGGGAGCGGGTTGTGTAAACACTGCTTTCAACGGATATATCCTCAAAAACCTTCAACAAGGGAAGTATAAAAAGATAATTGTGCTTGCAACTGGGGCTCTACTCAACAAGGATACGCCTCTTCAAAAGGAGACAATCCCGGGTATTGCACATTTGTTTTCAATAGAGACAGAAGAGCCGTGAAACAGTAAAAGTACTCTAAAAATGCGAGTATTTGAGAAGAGTTTTCCAAAAATCACGGTATTTTGTAAAACTTTTGTGTGAAATTGGAGAGAAAATGGAAATATTTTTGAATTATCTCAAAGTGTTTGCCATAGGCGGATTTGTGTGCATGCTTGGGCAAATACTCATAAACAAGACAAAGATGTCATCGGCACGAATACTTGTGCTGTATATGCTTGTCGGCGTTGTGCTTGAAGTGAGTGGCGCTTTTCAATATATCAAGGAGTTTGCGCACTCGGGCATTTCAATACCGATTATCGGGTTTGGTTCAAATCTTGCAAAAGGTGCACTTGAAGGGATGAAGGAAGAAGGTTTGCTCGGCGCAATATCAGGAGGGCTAAGTGCGGTTGCCGCAGGGCTCACAACTGCAATAACTTGCGGCTTTGTGTTTGGACTTATCAGCAAATCACATTCAAAAAAGATATAATTACTCCTATGGAGTAAGGTCAAACATACTTGACACGTCCTGCATACTAAGATAAGTTTCTGGCACTTTGCCGACAATCAAGTTTTCACATACCAAGATTTCCGCTTTTACTTGCACGGTTGGCTCGTCAATCGGGGTTATGATGTTTACGTCCGCATACACGTCAATGTATATTTTGTGAAACGTTTGGTTGATGCCTGCGGATTGAAAGCAGGATACAAAGTCGCAATTTGCCGCGCCGATTGGCACGATTTTTATTGTGACGTCGGGTCCAAAACCTGTGAGAAGGGCAAGACCTGTGAAAGTTCCTGCTGATATTGAAACTTCAACAGTACCGAGGCTATCAAGATTTGCCTGTGCGAGATTGGCAATCTCACGTGCAATAGAGTTTATTCTTGGCGAATTTGCTCTTATAAGAGCAACGTCGCCGTTGTCATTGTATTGGACGTCAAATAGTTCATCATAAGTTATGCCGCCGTTTAAAACGCTTGTGGCGGCGAGGTTTATTTGGTTTGTGGCGATTGCGCGCACCTTTGCAATCGAGCTTCCCATAACTGTCGGCACGATGTTTTTGCGAAAATAAGCAGTGCAGAAGATAAACACCACAACGACCGCGAGCATTGCAATTATCACGCGAACAAACTTTGGTTTCATATCTTTGAAGCGGTTTGAATATCTTTGCACGCTCCATTATATTCAAAGAGCGGCGCAATTTTGACGATAATTGTTTTTATAGCGCGAAATGAGACGTTTTTGTCCTTTACAAAGTATAACTTTGTTGTTATAATGGATTCGTGGATTTATTTGACTTGCAAAACAACGTAGAAAAGATGGCTCCGCTTGCGGAGCGTATGAGACCTCGCACCATTGACGAGTTTTTGGGACAATCCAAAATTGTCGGGCAAGGTTCTCTTTTGCGTAGAGCGATTGCGGCCGACAAATTGGGCAGTTGCATATTCTATGGCCCGCCCGGCACGGGCAAAACCACACTTGCAAACATAATTGCCGAAAACACAAACGCCAATTTTGTCAAACTCAATGCCGTCACGTCTGGTGTTGCAGATGCAAAGAGAGTGATTGACGATGCAAGAGATTTGCTTAGAATGTACGGCAAACGCACGTATTTGCTTCTTGACGAGTGCCATCGTTGGAACAAAGCTCAATCTGACAGCGTTTTGCAGGCGATAGAGCAGGGATATATCATTTTTATTGGCTCTACAACCGAAAATCCATACGTTTCGATGACTCGCGCAATTGTGTCAAGATGCAGAGTTTTCTCGTTTTCAAGGCTCAATGAGCAAGACATTTTGAAAGGCTTAAAACGCGCAGTCGCCGATAAGGAACGTGGACTTGGAAATATGAATATTTCCATAACCGACGAAGCCTATTCGCATCTCACTTGGGCGTGTGGCGGAGATTTGCGTTCGGCACTCAATGCGCTTGAACTTGCGGCACTTACCACACATCCGTCAGCGGACGGCGTCATTCATATTGGCAAAGAAGAGGCGGAGCAATCTATACAACAGAAGGCTTTGTCGCTTACGGATGACATGTACTACGACATGATTTCCGCATTTATCAAGAGTATGCGCGGAAGCGACAGTTCTGCCGCAGTATATTGGGCGGAGAGGCTGATTGAAGCGGGTTGTGATCCGTTGCTCATTGGCAGACGCATTATGATACACGCGTGCGAAGACGTCGGCCTTGCTGATCCAAACGCAATAGTCGTTGCACAAGCTGCGGTGGCAGCGTATGAGCGCATTGGTTTGCCGGAGGGCAGAATCCCGCTCACAGAGGCGATTATCTATGTCAGCGAAGCACCAAAATCCAACAAAGTCGTTGAAGCACTTTATTCTGCCGAAAAGGCAGTGAAGACGATAAAACACGAGACAGTTCCTGTTTATCTCCGCGACCCGAGTTATAAGGACGAGAAGATAAGCGGCTACAAATATCCGCACGACTACGGCGGATGGGTTGAACAACAGTATTTGCCGGACGAACTCAAAGATGCCAAGTTCTACGAGCCGACAAACAATGGGTTTGAGGCGGAAATCAAGCGTCGTCAAGAGGCAAGAAAGGCAAAGAGCAAGAAGAGCGGCACATCGTATGACGATTTGCACAAAAACTTATAAACAGGCAATCTAACCGCATAAAAATAACAATGTACAAACACAAAATCGCACTTGACGTCGGAGACGTACGAATCGGTGTCGCAGTCAGCGACCTCTTGGGGATTACGGCAAATCCTCGTGAGACCTATTGGCGCAAAAAGGACGATATTGATGCTGACATCAAGTATTTTTGTGAGTATGCAAAGAAAGAGGATGCCGATGCGTTTGTTCTTGGACTTCCAAAGAATATGGACGGAACTGAGGGCGACAGAGCGCTCGTCACTCGTGAGTTTGGCGACAGACTGCAAGAGGCAAGCGGAATCCCTGTCGTGTATCAAGACGAAAGATTGACAACCGTTTCGGCGGAAAGAATGCTCATTGATGCGGATGTAAGGCGTGAAAAGCGCAAACAAGTCATTGATAAGGTTGCGGCAACAATCATATTGCAATCCTATCTTGACAGCCACAAGTTTTGAAAACAATTTACAAGTAAATTGATTGATACGAAATAAACATTGGAGATATATCATGGCAGACGATTTTAA
>DBVQ01000051.1 GCA_002308155.1 Christensenella sp. UBA1260 | reverse complement strand
ATCGGGAAGTCCACAATCCAGCAGAAACGGAAAGCGTCCTTTTCGAGAAGGTCAAGCCCAACGCCGAGTTCCGTGCGCACAAAACCTGCTTGTTTTTCAACACCGCTCTCCTCTGCGAGCACTGCGACAAAGCTGTTTGGCTTCAAGCCAAGTCTTTCAACGAGTGCGGCTTTTGAATCCACGACAAACTTGCCGATACCGCCGGCGATTTCGCCGTTTTCGTCAAGCTTGAACCAGTACATATTGCTTGCGCCGTTAAGTTTTGCCTTTTCAACGAGTGCATCAATCCACTTTCTTGTTTGTGTGAAATTGTCAACCGCGATTGCCTTGATAACTTTGCCTTTTTCAAAGAACGGAGCCTTTTCGGAGAGGATGTCCGTCACGTCCTTGATGATGAGCGGGTTGCGAAGGTCTGGCTTGTCTGAGCCATAGTCGCGCATTGCGTCTCTGTATGCGATGCGGCGGAACGGACCTTCGTCCACTTTGAAGTGCTTTGGAGAAAACTCTTTGAACACGCCACTGAGCACTTGCTCCATAACGGCAAAGACATCCTCTTGCGTTGCAAAGCACATTTCTGTGTCAAGTTGATAAAACTCGCCAGGACTTCTGTCCGCTCTTGCGTCTTCGTCTCTGAAGCACGGTGCGATTTGGAAATACCTGTCAAAACCGCTCGCCATAAGCAACTGCTTGTATTGTTGCGGGGCTTGTGGAAGCGCATAAAAGTGTCCCGGATACAGTCTTGACGGCACGATATAGTCGCGCGCGCCCTCAGGAGAGCTGGACGTCAAAATCGGAGTTGTGATTTCCAAGAATCCAAGTTCAACCATCTTTGCTCTAAGCCAGCTGACGACTTTGGAGCGGAAAATAATCTTTTCTTTGACTTCTGGGTTGCGGAGGTCAAGGAAACGATATTTAAGACGTACGTCCTCGCGTGATTGCGTGCTTGTTGCAATTTCAAAAGGAAGTTGCTCATAGCACTTGCCGAGAAGTTCAATCTTGTCCGGCAAAATCTCAATCATACCTGTCGGCATATCCTTGTTTGGTGCGCTTCTGAGCTCAACGACACCATCGATGGAGATTGTGCTCTCACGAGGAATTGCTCTCACTTGTGCCATCTTTTCTTCATCGCTGACGACCGCTTGCGTATAGCCGTAGTAGTCGCGGAGCACAAAGAAGATGACGGAACCGAGGTCGCGAATAGAGGAAAGCCAACCCGAAAGTTTGACTCTCTTGCCTGCATCGGACTCTCTGAGTTCACCACAATTGTGTGTTCTAAGTTCCATAATTTATGTCCTTTTGGGCTGTGCCCAATTATTAGATTCTACTTAAAGCAAATGAATATTGTTTGCTTCGCAAGACGCTCTCACTTCGTCCGGCCACAAACTCACTTGCACTTCGCCGATATGCGCCTTTTGAAGGAGGAGCAAACAGAGACGCGATTGCCCTATGCCGCCGCCGATTGTGAGCGGAAGCGTGCCCTGCAATACGCCCTGATGATATTCGTTTTTGAGTCTGTCCATATGTCCTGAGATTTCAAGTTGACGTTTCAAGCTCTCGGAGTCAACTCTTATGCCCATAGATGAGATTTCCACTGCCTCGCCAAGCACTTCGTCCCAGAAGAAGATGTCACCATTGAGCGCCCAGTCGTCATAGTCAGGAGCTCTGCCGTCGTGTGGCTTGCCGTCCCTCAGCGCGCCGCCAATGCCCATAAGGAAGATTGTGCCGTATTGTTTGGCAAGTGCGTCCTCTCTCTCCTTTGAGGAAAGATTTGGATAGAGTTCAAGCGCTTCCTCTGCCGAAATAAACTTGACTTCGCGTTTGAGTTTCAAGTCTATTGTCGGAAAAACCTCTTTTGTCTCTTCAAGTGTATCAACAACTGCGCCGACTATGCGATTGACGACCATCTTCAAAAAGTCAAGATTGCGTTGTTCCTTTGAAATCACCATCTCCCAATCCCATTGGTCAACATAGATTGAGTGGAGATTGTCGCACTTGTCGTCGCGGCGGATTGCGTTCATATCTGTGTACAGCCCTTCGCCATGGCGGAAACCGTAGTCCTTCAATGCCATACGTTTCCACTTTGCAAGCGAATGCACGATTTCAACATCTACCCCTTGTTCCAAGACATCAAACTTGACCGGACGTTCAACGCCGTTCAAGTCGTCGTTTATACCACAATTACTCTTGACAAAGAGAGGTGCGGAGATTCTTTCAAAGCCGAAGTTCTTGATGAAATTGCGCTGAAAGTGGTCTTTGACAAACTTGATTGCCTTTTCCGTCTCTCTGACCGTCATGCGGTTTTTGTAGTCTTTTGGAACAATGAGACTAAACATATCACACCATAAGGTCGCCCGCGGTTCTTGCATAGAGTTGCACGTCGCGGATATTGCCAATGCCCGTCACGTACATGAGAATACGCTCAAGACCAAGCCCGAATCCGCTGTGCGGAACGGAGCCGTATTTTCTCAAATCAAGATAGTAGGTGTAGTCGGCAACGTTCAAGCCCTTGTCCACCATTGCTTGCTTGAGTTTGTCATAGTCTGCTTCTCTTTCGGAGCAACCGATGATTTCACCGACGCCCGGCACGAGCAAATCCGTTGCGGCAACTGTCTTGCCGTCGTCGTTTTGCTTCATATAAAAGGATTTTATATGCTTTGGATAGTTGATGACAAACACTGGCTTGTTGAAAACTTGCTCTGTGATGTATCTCTCGTGCTCGGATTGAAGATCAAGCCCCCACTCAACCGGATATTGGAACTGTTGTCCGCTCTTCTTCAAAATCTCAATTGCGTCCGCATAGTCAAGCACTTGGAAATCGCTGTCAACAACCTTTTGGAGCTTTTCGCGAAGTCCCTTTTCAAAGGCGTTTTCAAAGAAAGCAAGCTCGTCCGGGCACTCGTCGATGACTGCTTTGATGATATACTTTATCATTTTGGTTGCAATCTCAATGATGTCAGGAAGTTTTGCAAAGGCAACTTCAGGCTCAACCTGCCAAAACTCTGCCGCGTGGCGTGGAGTGTTGCTGTTTTCTGCTCTGAACGTTGGACCAAAGGTGTAAATCTTGCCCATTGCCATTGCCGCGACTTCGCCTTCAAGTTGACCGCTGACCGTGAGACCTGCCTTGCGCTTGAAGAAGTCTTTTGCGATGTAATCTTCTTCGTCAGCGGCCTTCATTGCGTCTTTGTATTCTTGGGTCGTCACACGGAAAATCTCGCCTGCTCCTTCGCAGTCGCTGCCCGTGATAATCGGAGTGTGAATATAGACGTAGCCGTTTTCTTGGAAGAAACGATGAATTGCAAACGAGAGCTTGCTTCTCACACGAAGCATTGCGTTCATAGTATTTGTGCGCACGCGAAGATGTGGGATCGTGCGGAGATATTCCATTGTGTGATATTTCTTTTGGAGCGGATAATCAAGCGGGCAATCGCCGAGAAGCTCAACGCTTTCTGCATTGATTTCAAACTCGCCTTCCTTCATTGCGGGCACAACTTTGCCGACAACCGAAACAGACGCGCCGTTCTTCATGAAAGCGGAAAGTGCGTCAGCGGAAAAATTGTTTTTGTCAATGACAATTTGAAGGTGTTTGAGGCTCGTTCCGTCATTGAGAGCGAGAAAAGCCATTGTTTTGCTGTCACGAGCAGTGCGAATCCAACCGCATACGTTTACGGTTGTGCCACTGAGTTTTTGTCCGTCCGAAAGGACTTCTTTGATGTCGATGTTTTGCATAATTACCTCATTTATGTTTAATCATTATAAAGAGAAAACGGCGTTTTGTAAAGTATTCGCACGCGAATAATAAATATTTTAGTCTGCTATAACTATGATATACAACATATTGTGTCCCACATTTTTTGAACACACAACTCGTTCCACGACGAAACCGACTCCGCAAGGCGGAGTCCCC
>DBVQ01000068.1:6586-7462 GCA_002308155.1 Christensenella sp. UBA1260 | reverse complement strand
GTCATCCAAATATCCGTCTCAATGCCGTATATTTTTTCGTCCTGACCTGCGAGAATAAATGCGTCCAGCGAGTTTTGATACGCCTCGACACTCAAGCCCCTGTGCGCAATGAACTTTATGTCGCCGTTTTCATATCTAGTTTGATATATGAGCGCGTTTGCCTGCATTTTCTCTTTGCTATAACTCATAAACCTGAGTATATTCACTTGCGTGAACACAAGCGAAAACACAAGCACGAGCGCCACGACAACAGACACAACCGATATGATAATCGTCTGCTTTTTGGTGAGCTTTTTGCGCTTCTTTTTGCTTTCGGCTTTGGATTGTTCATTTGTCTCGGCAGTATTCTCGCCGCCGTTTTCAACAACTTCTTCTTCGCTCATAACACTTTCCTGTTTTTATGATAACCCATTATAGCGCAAAAAACTTCGTTTTTCAATATGAATAATTAAAAGTTAAAAAACTGTGCTATGTTATATATTAAATCGGGATTGTGCTAAGGCACAAGATATTTTGATGAAGAGCGCAAAAAAGCCCAAAAAGAGTTTTCCCATCTCCTTCGTATGGTTCTTCCCACCGCGCCGTAGCCGAACACAAGTCCCAATGCTAAATATTTGGGCAAATAGAACTGTCGCATTGGGACGTTGCTATCCTCTACAAAACTGTACACCCGCTCCGGGAAGCACCGTCGGCACACCTCAAAAGTGCCGTTCACTCATTATGTCACGCCTCTTTGTGCGGAAAAAAACAAAGCTCCGCAGTCGAGGCGTACGACATAAAAGTCGGGCGCGCTCACAGGGTCCTCGCCCTGCGAGGACAGCCGGCAAAGCTTGCGCAATGCCGTCTCACATTCCGTCTTCGAAAGAGAGAGTTGGG
>DBVQ01000068.1:0-6467 GCA_002308155.1 Christensenella sp. UBA1260 | reverse complement strand
GTATATCGCCAATCTGTGCGGTTTTTAATAAAGACCTTGTGCGAGCATAGCATCCGCAACTTTCTTGAATCCCGCAAGGTTTGCACCTGCGACGAGGTTGTAGTCAAGTCCATAGGCGTCGAGCGCACCGCAGATTTGGTTGTGAATGCCCGCCATAATCCCTTTGAGTTTGCTGTCGACTTCGGTTGCCGACCAAGCAAGGCGTTCGCTGTTTTGAGACATTTCAAGTCCCGACGTTGCGACGCCGCCCGCGTTGACCGCTTTGGACGGAGCGACGAGCACGCCGTGGGATTGCAAATATGCAATCGCTTCGTTTGTCGTCGGCATATTGGAGACTTCGTTGAGGATTGGGACGCCGAGTTTGACCATGGCTTCTGCGTCCTCAAGCAAGATTTCGTTTTGTCTTGCGCACGGCATATAGACGTCGGCTTTGACGTTGCCCCAAGGCTTTTTGCCTGTGACAAACTTGACGCCGTATTTGTCTGCATAGTCTTGCACTCTGTTGCGGTTGGAAGCGCGCATTTCAAGGAGATAGTCAACCTTTTCGCCGCTCACGCCGTCCGGGTCATAGATATAGCCGTCCGGACCGGAGAGGGTGATGACCTTGCCGCCGAGTTCGCTGATCTTTTTGCTTGCGCCCCATGCAACGTTGCCAAATCCCGAAAGAGCAAATGTCTTGCCTTCAAGATGCTCGCCTTGGTGCTTGAGTACTTCCTCAAGGAAGTAAGTTGCACCGAAACCTGTTGCTTCAGGTCTGATAAGAGAGCCGCCGTAGCTCAAACCTTTGCCTGTCAAAACGCCGTTTTCGTAGTCGCCGACAATTTTTTTGTACCAGCCAAAGAGATAGCCGATTTCACGTCCGCCGACGCCCATGTCGCCTGCAGGAACGTCCATGTTTGGACCGATGTGGCGATAAAGTTCACTCATAAAGCTTTGGCAGAAACGCATGATTTCGTCATCGCTCTTGCCGGTTGGGTCGAAGTCGCTTCCGCCCTTGCCGCCGCCCATTGGGAGGGAAGTGAGGGAGTTTTTGAAAGTTTGTTCAAACGCCAAGAACTTCATCGTGTCAAGGTTGACGTCCTTTTGGAAACGAAGGCCTCCCTTGTACGGACCGATTGCGTTGTTGAATTGGATGCGATAGCCGCGGTTTACGTGATAGACGCCCTTGT
Organism: Christensenella sp. UBA1260; assembly: GCA_002308155.1. GTDB lineage: Bacteria > Bacillota > Clostridia > Christensenellales > CAG-917 > CAG-475. The sequence continues at coordinate 5,298 of DBVQ01000068.1, read as the reverse complement.
CGTCCACCCACGGAACGCGGAAGATGATTTGTCTGTCCGGCTCAACCATACGTTCAAGAATGACGTTTTTTCTAAGTTTTGCTTCGTTTTGTTCAACAGCCGGCTTGAGGGAAGTAAGAACTTCCTTCACAGTTTGCATAAACTGTGGTTGTCCCGGGTTTTTGAGTTCGGTTTGCTCAATTACTTCTTGAATATAAGACATTTTTGCCCCCTACGTTGCAGAATACTGCATTATTTTATCAACATAATAATACAACTGTATATTTTTAAAATCAAGACCGCCATGTCATACACATTGAGAAATGTGTACGATTATTCGTTATTTGCGCGAAAGTGTTTCAAAAACATCAAGATAACAGGTCGGGGTTTTGCCCGCCGCGCAAGATATTGTTGTCAAAAAAACTTTCGGTTTACATATTGAAAACTTAATTTTTATATGTTATTATATATTAGAATATTATGAAAAGTGTTCCGTTTTTTGCGGAATACTAAGGTTAAGGAGAATATTATGAGTCCTAAACAGTACAAAAAGGTCAAACTGTACAGAGCCTTGAAGATTCTGTTCTATTGTTGTGGCCTTCCGTTGTTCGTACTTGCGGTATTTTTCACCGCAGTTAAGTTCATCGGGCACGATCCGTTCAACGGTCAAGCGACGTTTACTGAATCAATCAACATGATGCAGTCATACGAGCGCACGCTTGCCGGATCGTCTCTTTATGGCGTATGGTGCGCATTTGGTATTTGGGCGATTATCGCCGTTTTCCAAATCATCTTTGCAAAGACAATCAAAAACCGTAGAGCGCGTATGTTTGCAACAGTTGCAATCACGCTCGTTTTGATGCTGGGCGCACTTCTTGTCGTGGATACGTTGTATGCAAGAAAGATTGACGGTTTCACCAACCCAATCAACGGCGAACATACAAACGGACTCCGAGATGACCTGCCTGACGGGGTGACCGTGGAGGATTATCGAACACAGCTCAGTTATTATAGGACAATTTCCACAGAAGCTGCCAAGAAAGATCTGTCCAAAAACTTGATTGATCAAATTGACCTTTTGAAGAGGGTTTACAATGTTCAAATGGAAGGCAAGGACAAGATCGGCTCGGCAGGCAGTGTGTCAAATGATCCGATCACTTATGCCACAATCATTGACGACGACGGCAATATGGGTGTTGACATCAGCTTCAAGGACGGCAAGCTGCAACTTGAAGAAGTCAACAAGAGAACAGTCGAGCACAAAGCGTTGCTCGGCGGCACAACCGGAACGGTTGTCGATGACAACGTGCTTATCGGCGATGACGGCACAGGCAGTGGCAAAAACTGGAAGTGGGGCACTGAGCTCCCAATCTACTGGGATCCTTCAAAAGAGGACTATCTCAACCGCCACGGTAAACTTTGCCAAGAGGCAAATCAAGTCGTGCGTCTCTGCCCAAATGAAAAGGGCGAGCTCGTCATCAACGGCAAGGTGTACAGCCACTATGTAGCGGTTGCAAGAGCCGATATGGCAAATCAAGAGTACTATGTTTGGTATGCAAGAGATCTCTTCCCGGAGAACTATGACTTTGAAAACCAAAAAGGTGTGCTCACTGATGGCGTCTATGGTCCTGCACTTTACAACAACAACGGCAATATAGCCGACGGTTGGATTTTCAGCTTTGAAAACGTGCTTGAAATCCTCGAAGACTACTATGAGTGCCCGGTTGAAGTCAACAAGATTATCCAAGACAACAAGATGACGGATAGCTATGAGACTCAACACGCAAAACTCATCGCAGCGGCGGCGGAGAGAAGACTTGCATATTATACGGCAGAAACCACCGACCCATGGGAAAGAGCGCTCTACAAACAAGAGACATACAACAAGAACAAGTTCTCCTTTACGCACTATCGTCTCGACGCGCTCCTTGCGGAAGTCGGCAATATGCTCGGCAGAAACTATCTGTTTGACTATCTCCTTGCTCCAGACACGCTCATCGGCGGCATCATTGCTCCGTTCCTCAGCCCGTTCCGTTCAGGCACAAAACTTCTTGACTATTTGAAGAGCCAATTCGGTTTGGGTGAAGACACTTGCAACACAATCTTGGGCGTCTTGCAAAAGATTGCCGGAGACGACACTCTCACAGACGTATATGTCAAGCTCTCTTATCCTTCAACGGGTGAAGAAGGGCACTTTATGATTGTCATCAAGCCAAATGCCGGCGATGCAACACTCACCGCAGAGGAAAAAGGTACTTTCACAGGAGTTAGATATGCTCTTGTCGGCGAAGACGAATATGTGGTTGCAAGCAACGGCAACTACAAGAAATCCGGTTCAACTTATGTTGAACTCACTGCTGAAGAAAGAGGTACTTTCACAGGAAAGAGATACACATATAACAGCTCAACAAAGAAATATACAGAAGACAGCCAAGGCACATACAAAGATTGTATGCCAATCATTGACATCGACTTCTCCAACGAGCTTCTTGAATATCAAGAAGACAATCCTGACTTTGCATTTGACCTTGACCATTTGAGCGCGTTTATCAACAGCACGCTCGGCAAGTTTGTTGATTTGTCCAGCATGAAGGGCACACTTGATACAGTGCTCGGTTTGGTGGGCGGCATGATAAAAGCACTTGACACTTCAAATGGTGTTGCGCTCAACATCACGCTCCTTGGCTCCAACGTGCACATCCAATTGCTTGACAAGGATTACAACTTTGCACTTGACATCGACGAGATTTTGCTCACACTCCTTGATGGACTTTACTACTATGAGTCATCTGCCATTCAACCGCTCTGGAACTTCTATCTTGACCCGGACGAAACCGACCAAAACAAGATTGACATCGCCAACTACTTCACGGCAATGGACAGAGCAGAGTTTACGGGCACAAAGTATGGTTCACTCATCGGCTCAACACTCATCGGCAAGACTCTCGGTGCAACAATGGCAATGTCCGGCGGTGTCTCCTATGATTCCAAATATGGTCTTACTGACCTCACAGCTGTCAAACAATTGAAGACAGACCTCAGCTATATGCCAACCAGCTTCCCAATCTACGGCTTCCGTGATATGGTTGCTTTGTTCTCAGGTATGGTTGTCCTCTTTGTGTTCTTGAGCTACTATGCGGCAGAGAGAGAATATCTCTATGCAACAGGCAAGCTTGTTCCAAGAGCGAGAAAGAGAGACAAAGACCTCCTTGCAGAAGACGAAGACGAAAATGCAAATGCAGAAGGCGAAGAACCTGCTGCTGATGCTCCGGTTGAAGAACTTCCGCCTTTGGAAGAGCCTGCTCCGAATGCGCCACCAGAAGACGTAGCCCCAGAAGAGGTTCCGCAAGAGGACGACAAAAAGGCAAAGAAGGCCAAAAAAGAAAAAGAAAAGAAAGAAAAGAAATCCAAAAAGGGCAAGGGAGAACCTGAGCTCGAGGAGGGTGCCGACGTACCTGTTCCAGAAGAATCTGACAAGGAGGTGCTTGGGCGATGAATAAGAATATTCCAAATAAAGACGAATATATCATGCAAGACGAGCAAGGCAATACTGTGCCTCCGTTTGAAGTCGACAAAAAGAAGACCAAAAAGAACTTAGTCAAAACCTCAACAGGATACACTGTGTTTGCAATCCTACTCTATATCCTCACGTTCTTGCCGATTGCAGGCGTCACTTGCGTCCTCGCAATCAAGACAAGCCAACTTATGCCGTATTATAGCTTCTGGCCATTTGTCGGCGTAATCGTTGTCGGCGTGCTTGCACTTGTGTTCTATCTTGTGCTCCTCATTGTCGCAAGAAAGAACACCAAGAAGCCGATTATGTCTCAAACGGCAATCCTTGCCATTGTGTACACTTTGCTCACAACAGTGTTCTCACTTGCAATCACTTATGCGTTCCCGGATGCAATCGCGGTTGCGACACAAAATACAATCTACGGCGAAGACGTGCTTTACAACGGCGAGAAGATGGTTGAAAGCAATGCTCAACTTGAACGTGAGTATGTCATGTACAACCTCTTGAACGGCAACTTGGGCGGTGAATACAGCTATCATGATTTGTCCTCACACAACAAGTCCGATCAAGGCGCAATTCTCGGATTCAACAATGAAGAAATCAAGACAAGCATTGAAGGATATATGTACAGCGATCCAAAGACCAAAGATGGTAAATCCGGTTCTGCGGCATCCAACACAATCATCCAAAACAACATCGCAAGACTTGACGCAATGATTGAAACGCTCGAAGCCAACAACCCTCGCAAGTATGAGATGTACAAGTTTGTCTATGAGCAATATGTCCTCAACGACTCCGACTTTGCCTTTATGATCACGGCAAAGAATAAGGACGCAAGAATGAGAAAGGCTCTCGCACTCTCCATCGTTGACTATGAGTACAACCACTCAAGATATGAGGAGATCATCGCAAGAGGCTTCACAAACAACGCGTCAGATCCTGATCCGGAGCTCAATGCAATCTTCAATCGCAACTACAACAGCTTCAACCATGACGGCTATATTCCGTTTGACGACGAGCACTTGCTCCTTGCTCAAATCAATGGTCGTATGACAATCCCTGTTGTCATCCACCTCATCCTTGACGACATCTATCAATACTCTCAACCATCTTGGGACAACGACGGCAACATTATGTATGAAGAGGACGGCAACTTCCTCTACACGCTCTATATGCCGGACGAGAGAGATGCCTATGAGAGTGCAGGCGGCTTGTATGACCATCAAGACGAAGATGGCACAAAGTTCGGCTACAACGCAAAGGGCTGGAAGATTTATGAAGACGGCACAGTGCACCGCCCAATGAAGTGGGTTGTGCTTGATATGCTCGGCGAAGGTATGTCGCTTGTGACACTTGATATTCCAAACGTCACAATCGCAGGTATACTTCCGGTCAACAACTTGTTTGTTCCGGCTGTCACAGACACCGTCAGCGCACTTCTCAACGACGATTTGCCAAAGGTTATTGATGCGGCAACACACGGCGCAGAGCTCGGCATTGGTCTCAGACTCAACGACCAAGCACAGCTTGAAATCAACATCCTTTCAAACAACGTCAAGTATGGTATGCTCGGCTATATGCAAGCAACATGGGTTGGCTCTGACAACCTACTCATGGCAGTCTACAACGTCGTGTCTGTCAGAAACTGGTTTGCACTCTTTGGTGCACTTGGTGTTGTGCTTGTCATCGCAGCAGGCGTTCTCAGAGACTGCGGCAAGAAGATCCGTGAAAGAGGCGCAATCTCCGTTGACCGTCTCAACAGGATGACAGCGGCTGAAGAAGCAGGCATTGGAGAAGAAGCCTCT
>DBVQ01000048.1:6731-20497 GCA_002308155.1 Christensenella sp. UBA1260 | reverse complement strand
AAGGTTGCTCTTGCGGCTGCGGCGGTGAAGTGTCCAAAAAGAAAAAGAAGGGACGCTTGAGCGGTGTGCAAGTGAGAATAATCGTCCTTGCCATTTCGCTCGTTTTCCTTGTCGTTGGCTATTTCAACTGGCACCATATTGCAATGGACAGCGGCTTGAAGTGGCTAATGGCGTTCTACTACGTCAATCCGGCGTGGGTGGCTGTCATACTTTGCGGTGTGCCTATCGCAATAACCGCAGTCAAGGCGCTTGCAAAAAGGAAAGTCAATTCTCCACAGCTCATTACACTTGCAATGCTTGCCTCAATCGTGCTTGAAATCATGTGTCTTGCGGGCATTCAAATGGAAACCACAGGACACAACCACAGCTATGTGTTTGCGGCGGGCGAAATCGCGTTCCTTATGCGCCTCGGCGGTCTGCTTGAAAGCCTTACAGTTGCAAAGTGCCGCTCGGGTATTGAGCGTCTTGTCGCACTTGTGCCAAAAGAGGCTTATGTCAAGCAAGAGGACGGAAGCCTTGTCAAGACAAGGCTTAGAAATATTGAAATCGGCGATATCGTCGTTGTAAAATCCGGCGAACTCGTGGCGGTGGACGGTGTTATCGTCAAGGGCGAAGCGTCAATAGACCAGTCCTCTCTTACAGGCGAATATCTGCCTGTTGACGTGACCGTCGGCGACAACGTCTATGGCGGCACGATGAACAAAAACGGTGTCATTGAAGTGCGCGTCACAAAACTTGAAAAGGATATGACAATCGCCAAAATGGCTGAACTCGCAGTCGAGGCGGAGGGCAAAAAAGCGCCTATCGCGCGTCTTGCGGACAAGGCGGTCAGGATTATTCTTCCAATCGTTCTCGTCACGTCCTTGATTGTGGGCATCGTCTCAGGCTTTGCGTTTGAGCTGACTTGGGTGCAGGCACTCGTTCGTGCAGTCACTGTGCTTGTGGTGTTCTGTCCATGCGCTCTTGCGCTTGCAACGCCTACGGCAGTAGCTGCAGGACTTGGCAATTCGGCAAGAAACGGCGTGCTCATCAAGAGCGGCGAAGCACTTGAAAACCTCTCACACATGGACACTGTGTGCTTTGACAAGACGGGGACTCTCACAGAGGGCAAAATCGCACTTGACAAAGTCGTTGCGCTTGACAGAAGCGAAGACGAACTCGTGCGTCTTGTCGCAAGTGTTGAGAAGTTCAGCGAACACCCACTTGCGCTTGCAGTACTTGAAAAAGCAAAAGATATGACGCTCCTTGACGTTGAAAACGTCAAAACCTTGCAGGGCATCGGCATCTGCGCATTTGTGGACGGCTATGAAATCCTTGTTGAAAGCCTCAAAAACGCAGTCGCAAACGGCATTGATTTGAGCAAAGTTCAAGCGGACATTGACGAACAGCTTGCCGTTGGCAAGACCGTTGTCATCGTGCTTGAAGACAGCGTTCTTGCGGGCATACTTGCCTTCTCGGATACGGTCAAAGAGGACGCAAAAGATGTTGTTGCATCACTTGAAGCAAAGGGGCTTAAGTCTATCATGCTCACGGGCGACAATGAAAAGAGCGCAAAATATATCGCAGAGCAGTGCGGAGTTGGAGAAGTTAAGCATAGCTTAATGCCTGCGGACAAACTCGCTGAAATTGAAAAACTCCAAAATGAAGGACACAAGGTCGTTATGGTGGGCGACGGCGTCAACGACGCTCCGTCCTTGAAGCTCGCCGATTGTTCCTTTGCTATGGGCGCAATGGGCAGCGATATCGCCATTGACAGCGCGGATATAACAATCCTCGGCGACGACCTCAAAAAAGTGGACGACACCTTGAAACTGTCAAAGCGCGTTATATTTGCAATCAAGCGCAATATTGCAATCGCAATGACGATAAACGCCATTGCCGTCGTGTTGTCCTTCCTTGGCTTCTTGCAACCGTGGAGCGGTGCGCTCGTGCACAACGGAACATCAATCCTTGTTGTCGCGTCTTCGGCACTGCTTCTATACAACTTCAAAAAGAAAACAAAAAAGCAAAACAAGCAGTTAGATGCTTGAAAATAAACAAGCCCTCTCCTTTTTATTTGTTAAGAAAGCGCAGTCGTTGGACTGCGCTTTCTTTTTGGGAGAGGGGTCTTCGACCCAGTTGTATGAATGCTTGTTTGTGTGAATTATTGCTTTACGCCCACGGTGATTTCGCCGTCTTTTGCGTCCACGACAATCGTGTCGCCGGTGTGCATATCGCCGCCGAGTATTGCCTTCGCGACAGCCGTTTCAACGTGGCTTTCAATGTATCTCTTGAGTGGTCGTGCACCGAAGTTGACGTCATAGCCGCCTTCGATGATTGCGTCCTTTGCCGCATCTGTCACTTCAAGGTGAAGTTCTTGTGCGTTGAGTCTTGTCTCCAGCTTCTTGAGGAGCAAGCCCACAATATCTTTGATATTGTCCTTGGAGAGAGGAGTAAACAACACAGTGTCGTCAAGACGATTGAGAAACTCCGGTCTGAACGTGTTTTTGAGCAAGGCTTCAACCTGACGTTTTGCGTCTTCGCTGATACTGCCGTTTTCGTCTATGCTGTCCAAAATGATGTTGCTGCCAAGGTTTGACGTCAAAATTATGATTGTATTTTTGAAATTGACCGTTCTGCCTTGACTGTCCGTGATTCTGCCGTCGTCGAGGATTTGAAGCAATATGTTGAAGACGTCCGGATGCGCCTTTTCGATTTCATCGAAGAGCACAACGGAATATGGCTTTCTGCGCACTGCTTCTGTGAGTTGACCGCCTTCGTCATAGCCGACGTATCCAGGAGGCGCACCGATAAGACGTGATACGCTGAACTTTTCCATATACTCCGTCATATCAATTCTGACGATGTTTCTCTCGTCGTCAAACAGGTATGCGGCGAGCGTCTTTGCAAGCTCCGTCTTGCCAACGCCTGTTGGTCCAAGGAACATAAACGAGCCGATAGGGCGGTTTTCGTCCGAGATGCCTGCACGCGAGCGGAGAATTGCTTGCGATACAGCGGTGACAGCCTCGTCCTGACCGATGACGCGCTTATGCAGTTCATCGCCCAAATGGAGCAGTTTTTCTTTTTCGCTTGCCATGAGTTTTGTCACAGGAATACCCGTCCACTTTGCAACAATCTTTGCGATTTCGTCCTCAGTCACTTCGTCACGGAGCAGAGTGGCTTTTGCGCCGCTCTTTGCCTCTGCAGCTTGCAGTTTGGCTTGCAATTCAGGCAGTTTGCCATATTGCAATTCTGCCGCCTTGCCATAGTCGCTGTTGCGTTTTGCTTCCTCGATTTGAAGATTGACCTTGTCAATCTCAGCCTTCGTGTCTTGAACGGATGTTATTTCCTTCTTTTCGTTTTCCCACTGCGCCTTCATAGCGTTGAAACTGTCGTGAAGCTCACTGAGCTCTTGCTTGATTGCGTTCATGCGGTCGATTGACAGTTTGTCCGTTTCCTTGGAGAGTGCCATTTCCTCAATTTCAAGTTGCATGATTTTACGAGATATGACGTCCATCTCAGTTGGCATACTGTCGATTTCCGTTCTTATCATTGCGCATGCCTCGTCGATGAGGTCGATTGCCTTGTCCGGCAAGAAACGGTCTGTGATATAGCGGTTGGAAAGCGTTGCCGCCGCGACTATTGCTTGGTCGTGGATGCGTACGCCGTGATATATTTCGTATCTCTCTTTGAGGCCACGAAGAATTGCAATTGTATCTTCAACCGTAGGCTCGTCCACTTGAACAGGTTGGAAACGACGCTCAAGTGCAGGGTCTTTTTCAATATACTTGCGATATTCGTCAAGCGTGGTCGCACCTATGCAGTGAAGTTCGCCACGTGCGAGCATAGGTTTGAGCAAATTGCCCGCGTCCATACTGCCTTCCGTCTTGCCTGCGCCAACGATGAGGTGCAATTCGTCGATGAAGAGAAGGGTTCTGCCGTTTTGCTTCTTTATTTCGTTTAGCACGGCTTTCAAACGCTCTTCAAACTCGCCACGATATTTTGCGCCCGCGATAAGCGCGCCCATATCAAGTGCAAAGACATGTTTGTCTTTGAGTCCCTCAGGGACGTCGCCTTTGACGATACGTTGTGCAAGTCCTTCCGCGATTGCCGTCTTGCCCACGCCCGGCTCACCGATGAGCACAGGGTTGTTTTTTGTCTTACGCGAAAGTATGCGGATGACGTTTCTTATCTCTTCGTCACGCCCAATGACAGGGTCAAGCTTGCCGGTTGCCGCACGCTCCACGAGGTCGTGGCCGTATTTTGAGAGCACGTCGTAGGTGTCTTCAGGACTGTCCGTTGTCACACGATTGGTTTTGACTTGCGCGAGAGCCTGCTCAAATGCCTTTTTGTTGAGCCCGACTTTTGCAAATGCGCTCTTGAGCGCGGCAGTTGGGCTGTCAAGAAGAGCAGAGAAGATGTGTTCAACGCTCACAAAATCATCGCCCTCCTTCTGTGCCTTCTTTTCGGCGGTGGAGAGGAGAAGTGCGGTTTCGTTTGCGATGTACACGCTTGGGCTGCCCGTTCCCGTCACAGACGGGAAAGTGCCGATGATACGGTCTATCTCACGAAGAAGTTGCGGGGCATCCGCGCCGCATTTGGTGACGAGTTTTGGAATGAGCCCTTCCTCGTCAGCGAGCAGGGCGTATGCGATATGTTCAGGATTTATTTGCTGGTTGTGTCTTTCAAGCGCAAGCGTCTGCGCATTGTTGACTGCTTCCAGTGCTTTTTTTGTGTATTTGTTGGTATCCATAATGCTACCTCCTTTGAGCGTGTTGGCAATCTTTTTTGACGATTGTTAGCACTCTCATTTATTGACTGCTAAAATTATAACACACAATATGCGTTTGTCAATAGATTTTGTCCTTATTTTGCAAAAAATATTAAAAACTTTATCATTTGCAATGAAAAACGGACGCCGATTGGCGTCCGCTGAAAATTGATTTGAAATTGATTATTTTTTCACAAAGAAGTGGTCAATATTGACGAGATCCGCATAGGAGAGCAGGTCTTCTTTTGTGTGCTTGTCCGGATTGTCCAAGCAGTAAAGTGCGCTGTTGATAAGTCCACCTGCTATGAAGCTTGCAAGGATGTGAAGCGGCACTTTGATTTCGTAGTTCTCTTTGAACTTGGAGAACTGATAGCGGAGCGACTGTGCGATAGAGTCTTGCACGGTTGAGATGACTTTTCCGTTGCGGTTGTTGACGAGGATGCGGGAGACATGTCCTTTTTCTTCATAGAAGAACTCGATTGCAATGTCAATGATAAGCTTGAGTGTATCATTTGGGCTTGTCGCCTTGTTGTCCTTGGTGAACTCGCCGTAAAGCTCGTCTTTGAGCTCCTCAAGTGCGTATGTAAGAAGGTGATATTTGTCTTCAAAGTGCGCATAGAATGTCGCGCGGTTGACCATAGCTCTGGCGCAGAGGTCTATTACACTGATTTTTTCAATGGAATCTTCCTCCATCATGCCAAGAAGTGTGTTGCTCAAGAGTTTTCTTGTTCTTACGATTCTCAAATCCTCTTTGTATGCCATAATATCTCCTTATCAGTGCTTTTATCGTAGCACAAATATTATTATCGCACATATTTGCATTTCTGTCAAGATAGTAAAACAGGTGTGTGCTTTATTTGGCATATCGTGCGAAATATATTTTTTGAAGTAAAAAAGCATATTTTGCGCGCAAATCAGTTGACATTTTTTGAACCTAAGTGATAATAATATAGTGCTGCGCTATGCGCATTTGCGCGCGCTGACGCATATATTATGACCAATTTTTGCTGTGTTTTTGCACAAGTGCAAAACCGGCACAAGGAATATCTATGGAAAAACAAAAAGCACCAAGAGCGAAGGGAGGCTTGAGGAAACTCGCAACCTGCATCGGCGAATACAAGACCGTGTCAATTTTGACGTCGGTATTTGTTGCCATTGAGGTCTTGTTTGAAGTCTTCATCCCGCTCATTATGGCGCAAATTATCAACGTTGGCATGGATGAAACTTTGACTGACGATTTTGTGTTTATGGTTGATCTCGGCAGTTTGAGAGAGCCGCTGTTCACGATGCACAACAGAGTTCATTTCATCCTCGTATGCGGCGCAATGATGGTTGTCATGGCACTTTTGTCGCTGTTCTGCGGCGCGATGTCCGGCAAGCTTGCGGCAACGGCTTCAACGGGATTTGCTTTGAACTTGCGCAGAAAAATCTTCTACAAGGTTGAAAACTTCAGCTTTTTGAATCTTGACAAGTTCAACACCGCAAGCCTTGTCACGCGTCTTACGACGGACGTTGCAAACATCCAAAACTCATATATGGTCATCATACGTTTGCTTGTTCGCGCTCCGTTTATGCTCATTCTTGCGCTTTGCATGGCGATATCAATCAGCCCAAGGCTGTCCATTGTGTTTGGAGTGACTCTTCCTATATTGCTTATAGGACTTGTCATCGGCATAAGAGTCGTCTTCCCGCGATTTGAGAAGATGCTCAGAAAGTACGATGACCTCAACGAATCCACGCAAGAAAACTTGATTGGCATCCGTGCGGTCAAAGCGTACGTCAGAGAAGACTATGAAATCAAGCGCTTCAAAGCTGTCAGCGAAACGGTCAGAAAACTCCAATTTGCAGCGGAGAAGATTATCGTGTTTGTGACGCCGTTTATGCAAATCCTTGTCTATGCATGCATCATTGGCATAGTTTGGTTTGGCGGCAACGAAATCGTTGCAGGCGGCATGCAACTTGGCGACCTCAGTGCGTTCTTAAGCTACGTCATGCAAATCCTCATGTCGTTTATGATGGTTGCAGTTGCGTTCATGATGATTGTGCTCTCCCGTGCGTCTATGGACAGAATTGTTGAAGTTTTGGACGAAAAGATTGACATTGAAGACCCAGAGGGCGCAACGGACGAACTTCCTGTTGACGGCAGCATTGATTTTGAAAACGTCAACTTCTCATACAGCAAAAACCCTGACAATCTCAACCTTTCAAACATAAACTTGCACATAAAGTCCGGCGAAACGGTGGGTATCATTGGCGGAACGGGCTCGGCAAAGACCTCGCTTGTGCAACTCATCCCACGCCTTTATGACGTGCTGGACGGCTCAGTCAAAGTGGGCGGCAAGGATGTCAGAGAATACAAGATTGAACCACTTCGTGAGGCTGTGGGCATGGTGCTCCAAAAAAACACGCTTTTCAGTGGCACAATCAAAGAAAACCTCTTGTGGGGCAATCCAAATGCTACCGACGAAGAGATATATGATGCGGCACGAGCGGCACAGGCTCACGACTTCATTATGTCCTTCCCGCAGGGCTATGAGACCAATCTTGGACAAGGTGGCGTAAACGTGTCGGGCGGACAAAAACAACGTCTTTGCATTGCGCGTGCGCTCCTCAAAAACCCAAAGATTATGATTTTGGACGACTCAACGTCCGCAGTTGACACCGCAACCGATGCGGCAATCAGAGCGGGGCTCAAAGAAAAGTTTGGGGATACGACAGTGCTCATCATTGCACAGCGTATTGCATCCGTGCAGGAAGCCGACAAGATTGTTGTTATGAACGACGGCAAGATTGACGGAGTCGGCACACATGAAGAATTGCTGGCATCAAACGAAATATATCGTGATGTCTATCTCTCACAGCAGAGTGGCAGAGACGAAGACGCAAGGGAGGTGAAGTGATATGGCACCAAAGAATCCTGAAAGACACGCAGTGCCTATGAAAAAGAACTTCCGTGCGGCAAATCCGCTCAAAACCTTCAAGCGTATTTTGACCTATCTCAAACCATACCGCGTGAGGATGATTTTTGCGTTGATTTGTATGCTTGCAAACGTTGTGGCGAGCATTGCGGGCACATATATGCTCTCAATCGCAATCAACGATTATATTTTGCCGCTTGTTGAAGGCGAAACAGTCAGCCTTGGCATGTTGAACGGCATAGCCGCGCTCGGCGGATTTGTCGGAATCATGGCGGCGATATATGTTGCAGGCGCAGGGCTTCACTATGTGATGAACTATATCATCGTCAGCGCAACCACCAAAATCCTTGAAGACATCCGCAACGAGATGTTTGAAAAGATGGAGAAGTTGCCAATCAAATACTTTGATACGCACACGCACGGCGACCTTATGAGCCTCTACACCAACGACACGGACACGCTTCGCGAGCTCCTTTCAAACGGTTTGCCAAACATCTTGACAAATGCTTGCACGGTTGTGGGTATGTTCATTGCAATGCTCATACTGTCTCCGCTTCTTACGCTTGTTTCTGTTGTGATGCTTGCGATTATGCTCTTCGTCACAAAGACGATAGGCGGAAAGAGCGGGAAGCACTTTGTGCTTCAACAACGCGAAGTTGGTGCGCTCAACGGCTATATCGAAGAGCATATGGACGGACTCAAAGTTGTCAAAGTGTTCTGTCATGAAGAAGCGGAAAAAGCTGACTTTGACAAGCACAACGCAACACTGCGTCAGGCATCCAAAAAGGCGCACACATATGCCAACGTGCTCATGCCAATCATGGGCAATCTTTCATACGTGTCCTATGCAATCACGGCAATCGTGGGCACAATCCTCACAATCAACGGATTTGGCGGCTTGAACTGGGGCAAACTCATCTCGTTTATGCAGTATTCACGTCAGTTCTCCAATCCGCTTGCTCAGATTGCACAACAACTCAACGGCATACTTGTTGCGCTTGCGGGCGCAGAGCGTATCTTTGAGCTCCTTGACCAAGAGCCTGAGCAGGATGAAGGCTATGTCAAACTTGTCAACGCAAGAGAGGACACAGACGGCAATATGGTCGAGTGCGAAGAGTATACGGGTATGTGGGCATGGAAACACTATCACAGAGCTACGAACACCACGACATATGTCAAGTGGCGCGGGGAAGTGGAGTTTGAAAACGTATCCTTTGGATACGTGCCGGAAAAAACCGTGCTTAAAAACGTCACGTTTGAGGCAAAGCCCGGTCAAAAGTTCGCTCTTGTCGGCTCTACGGGCGCAGGCAAGACCACAATCACCAACCTTATCAACCGCTTTTATGATATCAATGAAGGCAAAATCCGCTATGACGATATCAATATCACCAAGATAAACAAGGAAGATTTGCGTCGCTCTATGGCGATGGTGCTTCAAGACACGCACCTCTTCACAGGCACGGTCAGAGACAACATACGCTTTGGCAAACTTGACGCCACGGACGAGGAAGTGGAGAATGCCGCAAAACTCGCAAATGCGGACTATTTCATCCGCCATCTTCCTGACGGCTACGACACAATGCTCACGGGCGACGGCACCAACTTGTCGCAAGGACAACGTCAACTTCTTGCTATTGCAAGAGCGGCAGTTGCAAACCCGCCTGTGCTCGTTTTGGACGAGGCTACAAGCTCCATCGACACTCGCACCGAGAAACTCATTGAAAAGGGCATGGATGGCCTTATGCAGGGCAGAACAGTGTTTGTCATTGCTCACCGCCTCTCAACCGTCCGCAACGCAGATGTGATTCTTGTCCTTGAACATGGCGAGATAATTGAGCGCGGCAACCATGACGAGCTTATTGCCGCCCGCGGTAAATACTATCAGCTTTATACTGGTGCTTTTGAATTGGACTAAACCGCGCTATTTGGCGACCTGCTTTGTCAGCTTTGCGTGCGCTCGCACACCGTGTACGCTTTTGTACACTGGGTGGCTCCCGTGCGCATCTTCCGCGCATCTCATCCAAATAATCGCGGTTTTGCAAACTTCAATTAAATATGGAAAAACAAAAATAAAACCTTCGCATCTGCGAAGGTTTTTTATTATATTCGACCATATTGTTTCAAACACTTAAATCTTACTTTTTCTATAGTGGCACTTAAACTCTTTAGCTGATGAAAATCATTTTCAAGTTGTTTTGCCTGTGTATAGAAATCATTGTTATCATCAGAATACATAAAACAACAATATCCTTTATGAGCCCAATGATTTCTAATTTCTGTAATTTCTTTTAACAGTTTATAGTCTTCATTAGAAAAGAATTGATTGTTATCACTATGATCCAATCGATATAAAAGTTTAAGAACTTGTCCAAGAGTGTTTTTTTCAATTCTTGATAGGTTGTCATTCATATTTCCGGCTAGCATGCCTGCGTATATTAAATGAATATCATGCTCAATAGCTTGACATTCCATTAATGTTTTGCCTATATATTCATGAAAATCTTCAAGGCATTCTATCATGATTAAATACTTTTCCATGACTTATAATAGAAAATCATAAGGATTGGGATTATCTCAAGTCTGCCGATAAGCATATCAAACATAAGCACGATCTTCTCAAGTGGACCATAGGCTGCAAAGTTGCCGGCAGGACCGACTGCGCCGATGCCAGGGCCAATGTTGTTGAGGCAGGCGATGACGGCAGAGAGGTTGGTTGCGATGCCTTCCGCGCCCTTGTATGGGGAGAGGATTGCAACGACGAGCGTTGAGCAGATGAGGATGAGGACATAGATGATAAAGAAGTTTTGGATTTCCTCAACAGTGGCATCCGACAGTGCTTTTCCGTCCATTTTGACTGTCTGCACAGAGCGTGGCGAGTTGAGTTTGCGCACGTGGTTGACGGAGGATTTGACGAGGATTTGCACACGAGAAATCTTCATGCCGCCCGCAGTAGAGCCTGCAGAGCCGCCAATGCACATGATGATGAGGAGCACAACTTGCAAGATTGTTGGCCAAAGCACAAAGTCCGCTGTGCCGTAGCCCGTTGTGCTCATCATACTTGCAACGTTGAACGTGGTGTATCTGACCGCCTCGCCAAAGCTGTATGTATGACTGCCCACAAGTCCTGCGATGATGATGGCGCACGCTGTGATATAGAGCCCGATGAGGCAGAACAATTCCTCATTTTTGAGGGATTTGAAGCGCCCGATCAAAATCATATAGTAGAGGTTGAAGTTGACGGAGAAGAGGAGCATGAATATCGTGATGACAATTTCAATGCTCAAAGAGTTGTATCCGCCGATGCTTGCTCCAAGCACGGAGAAGCCGCCCGTTGATGCGGTTGAAAATGCGTGGCAGAAGCTGTCAAACACAGGCATCTTGCACGCGCAGAGTATGCCGACCAAGATGAGCGTCAACACAATGTAGATTGCATAGAGGATTTGCGAAGTAAAGCGAAGCTTTCCGACGAGTTTGCCAAATTGATAGCCCGGGATTTCCGCCTTTGCAAGGGCAGTGGATGCCTTGTCGTTCTTTGGCAAAACCGCGATGACAAACACGAGCACGCCCATGCCTCCGATCCATTGCGTGAGAGCACGCCAGAAGAGGATTGATTTTGGCAAGGCAAAATAGCCATCTGGGCCAACTTGTGCCGCGGTCAAAATGCTTGAGCCTGTTGTGGTGAAGCCGGAGATTGTTTCAAAAAGTGCGTCAATATAGTTTGGGATTGCCTCAGAAATGCGGAATGGGATTGCACCGATAAGTCCGAGCAAAATCCAAGCAAGACCGCACATGACAAAACCGCTCTGCGGACGCAGATTGCGTTTATCCTTTGGCGGGCGCACAATGATACCAATCGCACCAACGCCGATTGCGATTGCGATTGCGATGCCAAAGGCAAGTACTGTTTTGTCCTCGTGATAACCGAGCGCCATAAACATCGGGATGCACATAAGCGCGCCGACGATGAGCAAGATTTCTCCGAGAACGTATGCTGTCAGTCTATAATTCATAATTCCTTCACGGCAGAGCCGATTTTTAGAAGTTCAAAATATCG
Organism: Christensenella sp. UBA1260; assembly: GCA_002308155.1. Taxonomy (GTDB): domain Bacteria; phylum Bacillota; class Clostridia; order Christensenellales; family CAG-917; genus CAG-475. Next base: position 8,775 of record DBVQ01000048.1, on the reverse strand, counting down.
TTGAGGTTGTCAAAACCTTCTTCGAGTGTGACGACGATGACGCTGTCGCCCTCTTTGATGACGTCTTGACCTGTTGGGGTGATGAGTTCCTCATCACGGATGATGCCTGCGATGAGCAAATCGTCTTTCAAGTTGATGCGCAGATCCTGAAGCGGAACGTCAAATCTGTGGAAGTTCTTTTCTGCTTCAAACTCGAGGATTTCCGTTGTGTTGTCAATGATGTGGAAGAGACGTTTGACGCCACTGCCTTTTTTGTTGCCCAAAAGACGCACAAATCTCACGATTTGGTCGGCGGCGGAAGTCTTGGTTGAGACAACACTGTAGATGCCGCTCTTTTGGAGAATATCGTGATAGCTGAGCTGGTCAATCTTTGTGATGACCTTCGGGACGTTTCTTGAGTTTGCAAACATACTCATGATGATGTTTTGCTCGTCGATGTTGCCAAGTGCCACAAATGCGTCTGCAGAGTCAATGCCTTCGTCAAGAAGAAGCTCTTGATTTGTGCCGTCGCCGTGAATAACTTCGGTGTGGTCAAGCTCTTCGCCCAAAAATCTTGCTCTTGCTTCGTTTTGCTCAATAAGTTTGATGGAAATGCCCGCTTTTGCAATCTCTTTGCAGAGATATCTTGCAGTTGTGGAACCGCCGACGATGATGACGTCCTTGGATGCTTTGTTCCAGCCGAGCTCTTTGAAGAACGCGGAGATATCTTTTGTCGTTGCGGTGAGGAAGAGCCTGTCTTCCGCTTGGATGACAAAGTTGCCGTCTGGGATGATCGGCTTGTCGTCACGTTGAGCGGCGCAGATGAGAACTTTGGATTTGAACTTCTCGCGGATGTTTTTGAGTGCGAGACCAACGAGTTTGGAGTTTGCATCAACCCTAAACTCAATGAGTTCAACTTTGCCTTCAGAAAATTGGTCAACCTTGATTGCAGAAGGGAAGCGGAGCATACGGCTGATTTCGTGTGCGGCTTCTTGTTGCGGATTGACCATCATGTTGAGTCCAAGTTCGCTGTCATCGGAGAAAAGATCTTCATAAACCGCTTGCGATGTGCGGGCGATTGTCTTTTTGACGCCGTGCTTCTTTGCGATGATGCAGCAGAGGATGTTCATTTCATCTCTGGTTGTCGCGGCAATAAAAAGATCAGCGGAAGCGACTCCCGCCTCTTCAAGCACGTCGTTGCTTGCGCCGTTGCCGACAACGCCTTTGACGTCAAAGTTGTTTACGGCATTTTCAACCTTTGTAGCGTCTCTGTCAATGACGACGACGCTGTGTCCCTCTTCGGTGAGCTCTTTGACCAGTGTGCTACCAACTGATCCGAGACCTGTAATTATAATGTCCATATTGCCTCATAAAAAATTGATGTGGCAATTATAACACTTATTTTTTTATTTTTCAACCATTTTTATATTATAGCGCATGTGAGAGGGTGTGCACGTGCCTGCCTATATTGCGCATTTGTGCGCTTTTTGTTAACAAAAAGCGGCCAAATGAAAGGCAAGTATTATCATTTTTGCACAAAATTAGAATAATTTTGCAATATTTGCAATCAAAATAAAGAGATAATTGACAATGGAAAAAAATCATAATAAAATATATATGTCAAAATATTTTTGACATTTTTGTATATACATATTTTTTGAGGTGAATTATGCTATTGGATTTGCTTGAAGAAGAAGCAACCGAAGTCGCGGCAGAAGCTGCGGAAACTCCAGTCGCGCAAAACTTTTTTGAAGCGTTTTTGGAGGATGTGAGAGCGTTCTTTACAAGAGCGGGGCTCAATATTGTCATTGGACTTCTCATCATCATTGTNNGGGCTTATAATCTGCAAGATTATAAAAGTCATCATCACTCGCATTATGCGCAGGACAAAGAAGGATGAGGCAGTTGTGCACTTTGTTGCATCACTCATTGACATAATCCTGAAAGTCTGCGTGCTTGTGGCGGCACTTGCAACGATGGGCGTCAACACAGCGTCAATCATCACGGTGCTTGGCACTTGCGGTGTTGCAATCGGTCTTGCTTTGAAGGACAGCCTTGGCAACGT
>DBVQ01000048.1:6229-6726 GCA_002308155.1 Christensenella sp. UBA1260 | reverse complement strand
ATGATGATCATCGTCAACAAGCCTTTCAAGAAGGGTGATTATATCAACGCTGCCGGAGTAGAGGGCATCGTGCAGACAATCAACCTTTTCAATACAGTGCTCTTGACACTTGACAACAAGAAAGTCGTTGTGCCAAACGGACTGCTTTCAAACTCCAACATCACCAACTTCTCAGCAATGCCAACTCGTAGAGTTGACATCGACGTCAATGTTGCTGTTGACACAGACCTNNGTCAAGGCCCAAAACGCAATCTTGTCCGTCTGCGGTGCTCACGCAAAAGTGCACAGCGATCCGGAGCCGTTTGTCCGTATGAACAGAGTGGAAAACGGCGCAATCGTCATCACTGTCCGTGCTTGGTGCGATACAGCGGAATATTGGGGAGTGTACTTTGACCTTCAAGAGCAAATCCGCGAGAAGTTCATCCAACTCGGTATTGTTGTTCCATTCCCGCAGTTGGAAGTTCACGTTGATAAGGAAAAAATATGATTAGTAGCAG
>DBVQ01000048.1:5644-6213 GCA_002308155.1 Christensenella sp. UBA1260 | reverse complement strand
ATAAATCCAATCTTTCAGATTGGAAAGAACGGCGTAGGGGACAATCAAGTGAACGACATACTTGATGCTTTGAACGCGCATGAACTCATCAAAATCTCCGTGCTCAAGAGCGCAGAGACCCCAACAAAGCTCGTCCTTGACGAAGTCTGCGAGCGCACGGGCGCAGAGCCTGTGACGGCAATCGGCAACAAGATTGTCATCTACAAACGTAGCAACAAAGAAGATTTTGAGCATCTTCTTTGAGTTTCATTCCACATTGACTCCAAGCACAAGATTTGTGAGAAATACCGATTTGAGTAATTTTGTTCTCGTACGGTTTAGCGCAAATATGGTGCGCGGAAGTAGCGAGAAAATTGCGCTTATCAGTGGCGCGTTTGCTCGCAAAGGCGATACAAACAAACACAATTTTCGAGAATGGATTACGAAAAGAAGCGTTTAACTCCAATCAACGATCCTAAGCCTAAGAAGGACGAAACCCCTGCAGAGAAAGCCGCAAGGGAAGAATTGAAGCGCCAACGTCAGCAAACTCAAAACTTCAAGCAGAAATACTTTGAGTTATATGATGATGT
>DBVQ01000048.1:0-5615 GCA_002308155.1 Christensenella sp. UBA1260 | reverse complement strand
TTGTCAGGTCGCTTTTTTTGTCGGTCACGTATGCCAAGTACGCTCCCATCCAAAAGAAAACGTCCTTTCGCGCATCTCATCTCACTCGAGCGGTTTTTATTACAATTTTTGAAAAACATATTGACAAACCAACAAATCCATTGTATTCTATACCGATTTACAGGAGCAAGGAGATAAATAAATGTACCATTATGTCGAAGACAAAACATTCTTGAAAAATATGCGCAATGTTTGTTCTGATTTGATTAATCAATTAGTTCAAGAGATTAACAGTAAGAACACTATGAAAGTAAAAGCGTGCTTAGTTGGAAGCGGAGCGAGAAATCTTGAAACACAAAATGAACAAGAACCTATTGATCTTGATTATAATCTTATCATAGTTAAAGCCAATTTCGATATTAATAATTGTAGAGAAATTAAGGAGTATGTAAGGAAGGAGTTTAATAGGGTTTTAAAACGAAATAATTGGGGAGATTGTCAAGATTCTACTTTTGCGTTATCAACTGAATATCGCCATTTCACAACAGGTAATAATACATGTTTTAAAATAGATTTAGGGATTATTTATGACAATAAAGATGCATGGTATAGATTGATTCATAATAAGACAGGAGTTGTGGATAATGATTCTTGGATCTGGAATATGGGGGCTAATTCTCAAAACTTAAACAAAAAAGTTGAATATATTAAAAAGAATTATTATTGGGAAGAAGTTCGCCGAGTTTATTTGGAAAAGAAAAATCTCTATTTAATAAGAAGAGATTATAATCATCCGTCATTTAATTGTTATATTGAAGCCATAAATGAAATATATTATGCAAAAGGAGGAAAATAATTATGTCAAAGGGACATGGAGTGTCATCGAATACGCATACACAACATCAAAGAGATGATTATGCAAATCAATGCAATCCAAACAATTCGGCGCATGCAGCAAACAATGATAATCACGCAAATCAATGCAATCCTAATAATGACAATTATCAGGGTGACAAATAAAAAAATAAAACCGACTCAGATGAGTCGGTTTTTTTATTGATGATTGAAGATTTATTCATTTGTTGAGTCGTTGGATTTATCGGCAATTTTGCCAAGATTTCTTGACCGGTATCTAAGCGCTTGTACAACAAAGTAAACGCAGAGTGCCAAGCCGACGCCACCGACGATGCCGAGGAGACACCACCAAAGCACAGGGGATACGCCGTTGCCGGATTTGGCGCGTTGCCACATACCAACAAGTGCTTCGCTGCGTGCGCCGAAGTCGCGCATGACGCCGAGGCTGTCGTTGATTTCGGGATATCTGCCTTCGTCCTCAAAGTATTCGTCCACGTCATAGTCGTTTTCTTCAAGGAACTCGCAGACTTCGTCATCGTTTTGCAAGAGTTCTTTGTCTGCGGCGGAAGTGTAGCCGATTTCCATGGAGTTTCTTGCGGCGGACATTGGGTCGCACATGAAGTCTATGAACATCATTGCGGCAAGTCTGTTGTTGACAGAGGTCGGGATGCACCAGCCGTCATACCAAATATTGCTGCCGATTTCAGGGACGTAGTAGCCAAGGAGATATTCTTCCGTCTCCTCGTCATAACTCTCTTCAATTGCCCAGAGAGCGTCGCCGCTCCATGCGAAGTCCGCATACACGATTTCGTTGAGCATATCATCCTTGCCGAAGTCAACTTCATAGCCGGAGATGTGGTCGCGTTGCTCTGTGAGCACCTTTTCGGCGGCTTTGAGCATCTCGTCGTCCGTGCAGTTGATGAGCTGGCTGATAGAGTAGTCTTCGTAGCCTTCAGGGAGGAGCTCGTATTCCTTCATATAGAGCACGGCGGCTGCATAGGTGTCACGCACGCTGTCCTTCATGAGGATTTTGTTTTCAAGCTTTTCGTTCTTGCCTGTTGTTTTGCCCTCTACGTTCCAGAGGATGCCCCAGCCTTTTTCTTCAAGTTCTTCTTCTGATACAACGTTCACGTTGTAAAGTATGCCGAGAGTGCCCCACATATACGGTGTCATAAACTCCGTATAGCCTTTGTCGCCGACTTTGACTTCGCTGAAAGTTTCAGTAATTACAGCCAGCACTTCGTCATCAATATTGCCTGCGCCATTGCCGATTGAGGACATACCTGCAAAGTCAATGCCAAGTTCTTCAAGTTTTGGTTTGAGCTCGTTGTAAATATCCTTTTGACTTAGCAAGCAACCTGCTTTCATGAGTTTTTCAATGGCGTAGTCGCTCGGGCAGATGAGGTCAACGTTGGCGTCTCCTTTTAGCACCTTTGTCATCATGGTTTCGTTGGTGTCATAGGTGGTGTAGGTGATGTGAAGGTCTCTGCCTGTTATTTTTTTATAGTAATTTATGAAGTTATTCTCTTCATTCTTATACTTATCATCAACGAGTGTAGTGTCAATATAATCTTCCCAGTTATAGATGACAAGCTCGTCTGTCACGCTTGTGCCGTCTTCCGATTTGTTGCAAGCGGAGAGAAGCGGGAGAAGCAGGCAGGCGATTATTGCGATGACAAAAATGAGTTTAACTGATTTTTTCATTATTTCGCCTCCTGTTTCTTCTTTTGCTTGCTCACCTTGTAGATGTTTGTGCCAAATACGGTGGCGAGTATGATGATGAATATGATGCTGAATATCGCATACCAGAAAGGCTCAAGCCCTTGCACACGTGCATCCGAATAGATGTAGGTGGACAGGGTGTTGATTCCGGTTGCAGCGCCCTTGTTGATTTGGGTGATAATGAAGTCGTCCATAGACATCAAGAACGCCATGATAAATCCGCTGAAGATGCCCGGAGTGATGATTGGGATCATGACCTTGGTCATGGCTTTCATTGGGTTTGCGCCGAGATCGAGTGCGGCTTCGTAGATGTTTGGATCCATAGATTCAAGCTTCGGGAGCACCGAAAGAACGACGTACGGGGTGCAGAACGCGATGTGCGCGATGATGAGTCTCAAGTATCCTTCAGGGAAGGCGAACGTCACAAAGAATATCATGAGTGATACAGCCATGACGATTTCGCTGTTGATGATCGGGAACTGGTTGACGTTTTCAACGATGCGTCTTGTGCGTCTGCCGAGGTTGAATATGCCGATTGCGGCGAACGTGCCCATGACGGTCGCAACAACCGAAGAGATTGCGGCAATAAGGAATGTATTGCCGATTGCCGCCCAAAGCTCAGGAGATTTGTCCGACGTGAATATCGCTCTGTATGCCTCAAACGTGAACCCTTGGTCAAAGTTGAAGTTGGAGCTGTTGGAGAAGGAGTACACAACGAGCAACACGATTGGAGCGTACAGTATGACGAGGATTACAAGAAGATAAAACTTCTCAAAGAAACTTCTGATTTTCTTCACCATAATGACCTCCTCACCGCGTCGGCGTTAGAGTTGAACGCGTTCATAATAAGGTTGGAAACAAGCACGAATACGAGCATGACGAGGGACATAATAGACCCGACGCCGTACAACCCTTGCTCAAAACTTAATTGGATAGAATCACCGAAAAGGAAGATTTTGCCGTTTGAGAGGAGTTGCGAAATCGCATAAGTGGAGATTGTTGGGATAAACACCATTGTTATACCGCTTATGATACCGCTTGTGGAGAGCGGGAGAGTGGTTTTAAAAAATACCGTTGCCTTGGATGCGCCAAGGTCCTGTGCCGCTTCTGCATAGGATTTGTCAATTGACGAAATCGTTGTGTGGAGCGGAAGAATCATAAACGGGAGATAGTTGTAAACCATGCCGAAGAGCACTGTGCCCATGCCGAGCTCAACGCCGATTGCGATGAAGATTGCCTTTGTCGCGAGCGTACGGATGAGGAAGTTGACAAACATCGGCAGTATGTAGAGCAAGACGAGGATGCGTCCGCTCGACATCTTGGAGCAGAAATACGCCACGGGGTAGCCTATAAGCAGGCAGAACGCCGTGGTTATCACGCCCACAAGCAGTGAGTTGCCAAGTACAATCAAATTGGCGCGAGAAGTGAAGAATGTCTTGAAGTTCTCGAGCGTGAGATTGTTGTCGCTGTCAAGAAACGCATTGACCAAAATCAACACGAGCGGGATAACGACGAAAAGCAGCAAAAAGAGGATGTAGGGGAAGCTAAACACCTTTTTTGTCAGCCTTAGTTTTTTGAACTTAATCTTTGCCAACTTATTCTTCCTCCTTTTCAGCTTTTTCGTCAGACTCAGCCTTATCATCAAGGTCAGAGACCTCATCGGCAAGGAGAGGAGCGGATTCCGCTTCAACGAGGATTTCTTCAACGGCATTGAACTCTTCAGGTTCTTGCTCGCGGATTTCCTCGATGTATGCTTGCTCTTCTGCGGTCAAAGTTTCGTCAACAACGACGTGCTCCTCCACAACCTCGTTTTCGTCGCGCTTTTCAATGATAATCTTGTCCGGCGCAATCTTGATGCCGACGCGGTCGCCCTTGAACCAGTCGTAGTCCGTGTCTGCAAAGAAGTTGTAGTGGTCGTCTGTTGAAAGAATTGCTTGATAATAGCTGCCCTTGTAGATTGAGGACACAACGGTTGCGGAGAGCATACCATCTTCTTCGTCGTCCGTGATTTCCACGTCGTCGAAGTCGATGACGACTCTGACAGGTGTGCCTTCAGGAAGGTCAGTTTTGCACTCAAAATCAACACCGCAAATCTCTACGAGATTTTCGCCCGTGATGACTGTGTCAAGTTCGTTCATAAGGCGAGTCTTGTGCATGATGTGAAGGTCAAACGGCTTGATGTAAAGACCAACCGTTTCGCCGACAGCGTAGTTGTTGGTGTCATGCGCCATAAGTTCGTTGTCGTTTGCGAGCAATGTGATTTGATAGTGGTCGCCCTTGAACACGGATGAGATGACTTCTGCTGTGATGAGTGTCTTTTTGTCATCCACCGGTTTGATTTTTAGGTCTTCCGGACGGATGATAACGTCGATAGGCTCGTTCTTTTTGAAGCCCTTGTCCACGCACTCAAAGACGTGGTCGCAAAACTCAACTTTGCAGTCGTCAAGCATGACGCCGGAGAGGATTGTGCTCTCGCCGATGAAGTCCGCAACGAAAGCGTTCTCGGGCTCGTTGTAGATCTGCTCAGGCGTGCCCATCTGCTGAATATATCCCTGGTTCATGACCACGATGGTATCAGACATGGTAAGAGCTTCTTCCTGGTCGTGAGTTACATATATGAATGTGATGTTCAGCTTTTTCTGAAGCCTTTTAAGTTCCAGCTGCATCTGCTTCCTGAGTTTCAGATCCAGCGCTCCCAGCGGCTCATCCAGAAGCAGTACCCGCGGGCGATTGATCAGCGCTCTGGCTATGGCCACTCTCTGCTTCTGTCCGCCGGAAAGCTGTGAGGGATATCTTTTTTCAAATCCCGTAAGCTGTACCATCTCCATCATCTCAAGCACCCGTTCCTTTATCTCCGGCTTGGGGACCTTCTTCATCTTCAATCCGTAGGCTATATTGTCAAAGATCGTTTTATGAGGAAACAATGCGTAGGTCTGGAACACGGTATTTACGTTTCTCTCATACGGTTCCTTCTCCTCTACAGGTACCCCTTCCACCTTGATCGATCCGGTACTCGGTTCTTCAAATCCTGCTATCATTCTGAGTGTGGTGGTCTTTCC
>DBVQ01000052.1 GCA_002308155.1 Christensenella sp. UBA1260 | reverse complement strand
CAAAAGGGCAGAATCACAATTGACTATTTCAATGCGGACGACCTTGAACGTATTCATGCTCTCATTCAAATCCTCAAATATAACGACAAACTTTAATTTACAAAACTCGGAAATAACGCAAAAACAGCACTTTATTGTGCTGTTTTTGTTTGTTAAAGAATATTTTTGTTGACAATTTGAACAATTATAATATTATTAAAGTAGAATAACCTTTGTTTGTGTGGTAGAGCTTATGAAAAACAAAAATATACTTATTTTGATTGCACTCGTCGTTATGGTTGCACTCGTCGGGACTTTCGTCTTGACGGCGTGTGGCAACAAGGGCGGCTCAAGTGGTGGTGGCAACGATGACAATATCGCTTTGCCGACTACGCAATATGAAAAGGTGAAATTTGCGTTCAACGGCGTCGCGCGTTCGTTTGAAAGCAGGTCGTCCTTATCAAGCAGTGCCGAGACTTCTGCCGATGCATATACGGCAAGCGACGATGATCCTCTCGTGACAATCGAATCGTTGTACACGGCAGGGGACAGTCAAGGCGACGTAATCAACGAGCTTGAATACAATCAACCGCCTATGATTCAATTCCAATGCTTGAAAGCGGTCTTGGAAGATATCGGCGAATCATACGTGTTTGGCACAAAATACTACGACACGATCACCGGCGAAATCTACGTTGATATGGAGACGGGTTTTGCAGACAAAACACAGCAAGAAGCCAATAAGTATGCGTATAGTTTTGTCTTTGCAATTGCTATTGAAATTGACGCAAACGATTTGATCAACGCACAGGTTGGATTTGACATCACACTCTCAAATGGCGATCAATCGTTGACGACGCATTGGTACGTTGAAATGACGCTTGACTACGACATGCAGTCCAAAACGCCAAACTACGAGATGTTGATGCTCACCGCAAACAGCGAAGGTGAGTTGCCGTTTATGGACCTTGGACACGTCTATGAATACGACTACGTCAAAGTGCAGGGCGGTGGTATAAACGAATGGCGCAAGTTCGTGCTTGAAACAGACACTGTTTTGAGAAAGGACGCAAACCACGAAACATTTGATGCATATATCAGTGACCAAGTGTGCTACACCGCAGACACAGTTAAGTGGTATAAAAACAATGACTTGCGCAAGAAAACCAACAACGCTCAAGAGCGCGCCATTGCAAACGCCTTCTTTGATTTGGGCTTGAACTCCACGAACATTGACGAAACGGCGTTTATGCGCAAGAGCGGACAACAAGTTGACGTCATTCAAAGGTTGTATCAAACCGTATCCAACAAGTTTGGCAAAGACGTCTCTTATGAACTTATTTGCAAAAGAGAGGAAGGAAACGGTGACGACGACACAAGAATCGGAGCATTTTTGGAAGGATATGACGAAGAACTTCGTACACTGCCTGTTTTCTACGATATGACGGGACTTGAATATTTGACTGTCAATCAACACCCTGAGGGACAACCTGAAATGCCGCACCCAACCTTCTACTACATAAACGGCAGCAGGAGAGAACAAATCACAGACTTAAGTGGCGCACAATTTGATTTCTATGGTATGGACCAAGCAGATCAATCAATGCCTGCGATATCTTTGGACTATGATGGATTTTTGACAAGCAACATGGAAAATATCTTGTCATTCTGCAATTATCAAGCAATATTCGTTATGAAAATCGGAGACGCTTCTCTCACGGCAAATATGTATTATGGCCAAGGCGGCGAACAAAAAACCGGTGCGGTGGCGGGATTGAGCGTTAAATTGGGACGAGCTGGCGATCCAGTTATTTACGCATATGACGACGTGACAATTCAAAGCTTTTTTGCGTATGATAAAACCGCCGAGCGTAATTTGCACAACGAATACGATCCTGATGAAAGAGGCGTGAGACAGATTCAAAATCCAATAATCTACTCTTACGACTCTAGCGATACGATGATAGAAATGATTCCAGTTGAAAAAATGAGTTTCTATGTGAATGATGAAGAGAATATAAAAACTCCTTATACTATTGATTTGTCTAAACGCGAAAACGCAAACTTGACGATTTCTGCTCTCTGGGAATTGGCTCACGCAGACGACGTTATGAGTGTTAGAGTGTACGTGAAATCTATTGATATAGAATACAACTATGTTGATTTCACAATCGTACTTTGTGATAATCAAGACATTCCTCTTTATTCATTGATAAAAGGTAATAATTCCGGTCAAGGAAATGAGTATGGTAATGAGCAAGGAAATGAGCAGGGCAACGAACAAGGTCAAGAAAGCGGCCCACAACTTCATGATTATCAAATCACAATTCGCGTTCTACATATTGATGAAAACTGTGAAGATAAGGTCAGACGATCAATAGAAACATGTTTCAATAATCCGGGCAACGTGACACCAATGCCTGCACTTACAAAAGAAGGTGAAGTTATAGAACATGCACATGATTATACCTTTACAATAATGCAAACAACTGAAGGAGATTTGAAATTTAATGAGAGATGTGATGCTCTTAGAGAAAAACTTAACTCTCAATTTGAATGTGATTTATATGAATATTATTACAATCAAATTGATTGATAAATTTTGATTAAAAGCAAAATTAAAACACCGCATAAGCGGTGTTTTTTTTAATAATAAATTTATAAAAACTGGGATTATTTGGATGAAAGACAAGGAAACAAAATAAATCACCCCGCCAAATGTACAAGTTCGTACATGTCGGGGTGTATTTGTTGTAGTTGACGCAGTATTTCGCCAAATAGCACAGTTTTAACCGATGACTCTAAGCGGGAGAATAAGATACAGCCAATTCTCCGTTGAACCTTTGATAATGCCCGGGGCAGTGGAGGTTGTGAAGTTGAGGGTGACAAACGGCTCGTCAATTGCGTGCATTGCATCAATAATATATTTGGAATTAAAGCCGATCACAAGGTCTTTACCTTTGAGCCCGATTGTCACTTTTTCATTGACGTCACCGTCTTCGGAATGAGCATTCAAAGTGATGTTGTCCTCTTTGATTTCCATCTTGACGTAGGACTTCTTTTCCATTCTATTCATGAGAGCGACACGGTCAATTGCTTTTTCAAAGATATTCTTGTCAACTGTCACTTCTGTTGTAAACACGCCTGGAATGATCTTTTCATAATTGATATAATCTTCGCTGATAAGACGTGTTACAATCTTTGTGTGGAAGAGATCAACCATTATATAGTTCTTTTCAATATAGACCGCAACACTTTCTTCGCCGTCGTCAACAAGACGATTGAGCTCGTTCATGCTCTTTGCTGGCACAACAATTTTTTCAACTATACCGTTGTTTTGAATTGTTGCTTTTGCAAGCGCGAGACGATAACCATCTGATGCGACTGCTTCAAGCTCGTCCGGCTTGATGTTGAGACACACGCCGCGAAGGGAAGGTCTTGCATCATCCGCCGCCACGTTGAATATAACTTTTGAAATGACTTCTTTGAAGTCTTTTCTCAGTGCAACAAAGGAGTGCTCGGTTGAAACCTCTTTGAAAACAGGATATTCATCCTTGTTCAAGCATTTGATGTTTACAGCGCTGTCCAAATATCTCAAAGTGAGCTTGGCTTCGTCAGTGCCATCAATTTCAATCTCTTCCTCTTCAATTTTCTTTGCGTAGTCGGCAAAAAGCTTGCCGGGGACGACTGCCTCGCCCTCAAGCAAAACGTTTGCATTTATTTTCTTTTCGATTGCAAGTTCAAGGTCTGTTGCAAAAAGCGTAAGCGTATCGCCGCTCGCCGTAAGACGAATACCATCAAGAATAGGATTTGTACGCTTGACCGGAAGTGCTTTCACAACCTTTGACAATGCATCGCTGAGTTCATTTCCTTGGCAAATAAGTTTCATAATTTACCTTCTTTTATTATTTTGTATTTATCTTTAATAATGATAACATAAATATAGCCTGTTGACAAGTGGAAAAACAAACTCTTACCACAATAAATATGATTTATTCTTTATTTTGAACGCAATATATTGTTATTTTGTTTCAAAACAAATGTTGAAAAATTGTGCTTATTTGTCAACAAAAACAAGAATTGTTGTATACAAACCATAAAAGTTGTTCACAAACAATTATTTTTGTCTTTTTAAAACAAAAATATAAATAAAAAACACTAACTATAGTGTTTTTATTGTTCCGTTGCTCACTTCAAATAAAGTTGCAGGATTGCTGAGTTTGTATTCAGTGCAGGTGAGTATTGTTTGAAAGCCGTTTACAAGATCCAAAAGTATGTGTTGTCTTGTTTCGTCAAGTTCACTCAGAACATCGTCAAGGAGTAAAACAGGGGCTTCGCCAATCTCGTTTTTATATATCACAACTTGACCGATTTTCATTGCAAGAGCAGTCGTTCTTTGTTGACCTTGAGAGGCAAACTTTCTTGCGTCTTTTTGGTTTATTTCAATTTTTATATCATCACGATGTGGGCCAACTGAAGAAAAACCAAGTTCTTTGTCCTTTTCTCTTGAAGAGCGGAGAGCAGAAAGAAGATTTTGTTCAAGTTCACTTGTTTCGCAATCTGTTTTGCAGCCACTTTCATAAGAAAGAGACAAAGTCTCTTTTTGACCTGACAAAATATAATGAAACTTTCTTGCGGAATCGTTTAAAGTGGCAATATATTCCATTCTTTTTGAAATAATAATTGTGCCTTCTTTTGCAAGAACACTGTCCCAAACATCAAGCATGTCGTCAACGTTTTGAGATTGTTTGTATTCTTTTAGAAGATTGTTTTTTTGCTTTAATGTGTGATTGTATCTTGAAAGCGCGACAAAATAATTTTTTTGTTGTTGAGAAAGCCCAATGTCTAAAAATCTACGGCGCTCTTGAGGAGATTCTTTGACAAGTTTCATCTCATCAGGAGAGAAGAAAACAACACCCAAAACACCAAGAAGTTCAGCTGCGCGATTGACGGGAACACCATCAACCAAAACTTTCTTTTTTCCTTGGGAATCAATTTGAATATTTATTGTGTGTTTGCGATACTTTTTCTCCAAAACAAGCTTGATATTTGCCGTGTTTTCGCCGATAAAAATCATCTCTTTGTCTTTGGTTGTGCGAGGGCTTGAAAAGACAGAAGAAAAATATATACTTTCAAGCATATTTGTTTTTCCGCTCGCATTTTCTCCATACAAAACATTGAGTCCATCTGTAAAATTTACAGATGTATGAGTGTAGTTGCGGAAGTTTTTCAGTTCCAAAGACAAGATTTTCATACTAGAAGTATAACTTATTGAGCAAAATATTTCAACATATTGTATTTACTTTTATTTTTTGATTTTTTGCTTGAATTATTTTTGCGATTTGCTATAATTGTCGGTATGGTAAATATAGAGGAGTTTTGGTCAAATTGCAAGGACGAATTGTCTATCTCAATTCAGGCGATAAGCTATGAAGTTTGGATAGAAAAACTCGAGCCTATTTGCTTTGTCGATGGTGCGATTGTGCTGTCGACAATTTCTGCTACCGCAAAAAAGACTATTGACGCAAAATATCTTGATACCATCAGGGAAGTGGCGTCAGCCATCAACCCTGCAATTTCAGATGTCATCATCATCACGCCGGACAAAAAGGAAGAATATCTCAAAAACCAAACCGATTTCATTGAAAATCAAGGTTTTGTCGTTTCTGTTCCTGCGCCGGTTGCAAAAAAGAAAAATCCGTTTTTGCCAAAATACACCTTTGAAAACTTCATTGAAGGCAAATCCAATTCCTATGCTCTCGCCGCATGCAAGACCGTGGCAGACGAGCCGGGGACAAAGTTCAATCCACTTTTTATATATTCAGGCGTTGGACTTGGCAAAACGCACCTTTTGCACGCAATAGGCAATCATTTGTACAAAAAGAACAAGAGTGCAAACGTGCTCTATGTGACAGCGGACGATCTCGTCACAGAGATCATACAAGTCATTCGCAGTGGGTCAAATGAGCAAAACAACAACTTCCGCGAGAAATATCGTGCGTGCGACGTGTTGATGATTGATGATATTCAGGCAATCAATGGCAAAGATGCAACGCAAAGTGCGTTCTTCAACATCTTCAACGACCTGTATCAATCACAAAAACAGATTATTCTCACATCTGATCGCGCTCCAAAAGAGATGGAGAAGTTGGCGGATAGGCTCAGCACTCGTTTCAGTTGGGGACTCACTGTGGACATCCAACCGCCGGATATGGAGACGAGAGTTGCAATCCTCAAAAACAAGGCGCTTCAATCCAACTTTGCACTGTCTGATGAAGTTGCGGAGTTTATTGCGGAAAACTCTACGTCAAATATTCGCGAGATGGAAGGGCTTCTCAATAAAATAATCTTCTTCAGCTCGCTTTCCAACACAAGGATTGATACAAAAGAACTTGCACACGATGCACTTGCCGACTTTATTGACGAGAAGAAGGAGACAATTGATGCCAGCGACATCATTGACACCGTCTGCAAATACTTCAAACTTTCATCTGCAGACCTCTTCTCCAAAAAGAAGACCAAAAACGTCGTTGAGCCGCGTATGATTGCAATCTATCTCATCACTGAGCTTCTTTCAATCCCGCTCGTGCAGATAGGGGAGATGTTTGGAGGCAGAGATCACACAACAATCATCCACGCACGCGACAAAATCAGCGAAGATATCAAAAAGAATCCGCGCATCAAAATTATTGTTTATGATTTGCGCAACATGTTATTAAAGAGATAAAAGCCGCACATTTTTGCGACCTGTGGCGTCAACTACAACAAATACACCCCGTCTCGTGCTTAGCACTTCGTCCGCATCGTCGTTCGCAATCCTTGCAAGCAAGTTGTTTACGACTCGCGGTCATGTACGCTTTAGTACATTAGGCGGGGTGATTTATTTTGTTTTCTTGCATCTCATCAAAACTGAGTGGCTTTAAAATATTTGGATTAGATTTATATCTTGTTAAAACTAAAACTTTAGAACATCAAAATTGAACGCCAACGAGAAGATATATGACACCGCAACGCTTATCACAAACATTGTGAGAAGAACAAGCAGGTTGCCCTTTATGTGAGCCTTGTTCTTGTCTTTAAAGAGGACAAGGAAGCCAAGCCCTGCGTTCATACAGAGTCCGCCCAAAGTCGCTCCAAAACCGAGTCCGCCCATGATATAGAGCTCGCTGAGCACAACGGACGACACGCAATTTGGGATTGCACCCACAAGCACGGCAAACAGAGGTGCGATATATTTGTTGGTGGAGAGGAAGTCCACAAACTTGTCTTCGCCCACATAGAAGATGATTATGCCGAATAATATGTTGACAACAAGCACGTAGGCAAAGATTTCAAGCGAGTGAAGGACGGGCTTAAAGCAGAACTTCTGCCATTTTTGCAGGGTGGTGAGAGGAGCAACCTTTTCAACTTCCATTTTTTCCTCGCTTTCTTTGTGAACGTGAGGACAATCGCTGGATTCGCAATCCTCGCAATGGCATACGTCGTGGCTTTGGTGAGTGCAATATGGATGAGACGGGTCAAAATGCTCGTGGTCGTGGATTTCCGGCGCTTCCGTTATGATTTTGACGCCTTCAACCTGCTCAACCACTTGCTCGTTTTTGACAAGTTCTGCGCCCTCGCAGTGTGTGAGACGGATTTGATAGGAATCGTCGCAGTGCGAGAGATGATGCTCAACCTTCTTTCTGCTCTTTGAATACACGAGGTCTATGGCGTAGCCGAAGATAAGACCGAGCGCAAACTTTAATGCGATGAGAGGGAGGACGTCGAGCGCGCTTTCCGGATTGCTGAGGAAGATCGGCAGAGCCTCGTCGCTGCACGCAAGATATACGCCTATGAGCGCGCCCACCGTTATGTGGCGTTTTTTGTAGAGGTCGGTTGCGACAACCGAAAATCCGCACTGTGGCAAAAGGGACAAGCTCACGCCGATAAGAGGGGCAAGTTTGCCTCTCATTTTGACGTTTTTTGAAACTTTTGGTTCTATGAGCGCAATGATGATATTGAAGACGACGAGCACCGCCAAAATCTTCAAACTGTCAACCAGCGCGTCAAGAATTACATCCCAATCCCACATAATCGCTCCTTTTTAGCATAAACATATTATCACAAAAAAACGTTTTGGCAATCAAAAAACATAAAATAATAAAAACTCTTGTCAGTGGACAAGAGCTTTTGTTTTTAAGAATGCTATGTATTGCGTTATTGTTGATCTTCGTTTTGGCAAGGAACACTGGATTCAACTTCAGCCTCGACCGCTTTCTCTTTTGCGGCTTCTTTGAGCAAGGAGTCGCGCAGCCTATCGGAGTCCTTCCTCACAAAGAAGGCAGGCACAGCCGCTAGCGCCGCAATGATGGACGCGGCAAGGAACATGCTGAACGGAGGAGTGAATCCCGCGGCTCCGGTGTCCGCGTCTTTGAGACCAAGAATAAGTGTGACGAGTGGGCCGATTATCATTGGGATAAGCACGCTGAAGCACATACGCACGCCTTGGAAGCGTCCCTCATATCCCTTTGGGATATAGTCTTGGAAGGAGGACATGAGTATGCCGCTCAAACCGAGCAAACTGCCGAGCATAAAGATGCCAATGACGTACACGAGAGGCAGCCAAGCCGCCTTGTCCATAAACTTCAAAAGATACATGAGAAGCGTCCCCGCAATTGCCACGATGAGCAGGGGGTATATCATGTGCTTTTTGCCAAACTTGTCGCTCAAAAATCCAGTAAGTCCAGTGATAGCCGCAGCGCCCAGAATTATGACCGCAAGCGGGATGACGTAGGAGTCGCCAAGTTCAAGTGTGTTTTGCACAAAGTTGATGATGTAAGAGAAGAAGGTCTGTTGCGAGATGCCCAAAATTGCAAATGTTGTAAGACACACATAGAGCATCTTGTTTTCTTTGGCAACGCTTGGTCTGAAACCATAGAAAGTTTCTTTGAGGAAATTCGGGTTTGTGTTTTTGATGATATTCTTGCTGTCCTTCATCAAGAATATGGCACCCACGCCCGCCACCATAGGGATTGCGCCCAAGACAACAAAGAACAACCAGTTGCTTGTCGCAGAGGCGTTATAGAGGTTGCCGAGACCAATAAAGACGATTATCGTTGCAAAAACGGGCATTAAAGCCAGGATTGTGTTGATTTTGCCTCTGTTTGTTGTGTCCGTGACGTCCGTCACCCAAGTGTTGAAAGCGGCGTCATTGGCAACCGAGCCCGCAAACGTCATGACGCAGTCAAAAACGATGAGCATAGCCGCGACTCCCGCAACCTTGCTCGCGCTTGCCTGCATGGGGATTGCCGCAAACAGCATAATCGTTGCGCCCCAGCCGATATAGCCATAGGCGACAAACGGCTTTCTCTTGCCCGTTTTATCGCACCATCCGCCTGCAAATATAGCGGTGATTGTCGCGGTGACAGCGGACAGCCAAACCATGAGCGTCGTGACGACGTAGGACATATCCGTGCGCCCTGAATTGGCAAAGATATCTTGAGCAAACGTTGAGAAATACATGTTCTCAACAACCCAAGCAATCTGTCCCACCAATCCAAACACTATGGCGGAAATCCAAATCCTAAAGCCCAAAGGCGTTGTTTTGTTTTTGCTAAGCTCTTTTCCCATAATAAAACCCTCTTTTCAAATTATACAAAACTCTCTCCCATTTTGCAACACCAGACTTTTATAATCTTCTCACGAACAACAAAAGCGCACCCTCCGGCACGCTTTTTAATTGCAACACAGCCATGGCGACTTGTTCAAGACAAGGGCACATCTTATGGACAGTTTTTTGTATTATCACAATTTTCTTTTTTTCTGTTATATTGTTTTGCGTGAGTTTTCCAAAAGCTATTATTAAAATAATCAAATAAAAATTCGGGCAATGCACTAAGCACAAAACACATATCATTTTTTAAGTATATTAATAACTCTTGATTAAAAACACCGACTGGTTCTATTCCTTTGTATTCCTCATAAGTGAGTGTTTTTTTATCAAATAAACAAGCAATTCTCATGCTAAATACATTTAGTATCTTTTTCCAGGTGTCAATGGTATAATGTGTTGTAACACTATTAGGATTATTGTCGCCAGATTTATTCTTATAATCTTCTACATCTTTTTTGCTAAGATTACATGATGTAAATGGGGTGCAATCATTTTCTACAAAATCGCGCGTTGCTTCTATCATTGGATAGCTTATATACAATTTGCCGTGTTCTGTTTCATTATTAAAGACATCCAACATTTCTTTTAATACATCATACTGGTCAACACCTGTGGGGAGATTATCCTGCTGTGGTTCCAAATCAAAAAACATAAACACCTGGTCTATTTTTTGACGAGAAATCCCTTCCAATTTTTTATCAGCACCAGGGATAATTTCTCTTATAATTTCTATAATATCTGTGTAAAAGTTATCTGCCTTTAATTTTTGCCATAGCATATAACAGTTTTGACCTATCGGCAATTGTATAACAACGGAGTCATATTTCCCAACAAAAAATCGCCTTGTCATATTTTCAACAAGGTTGTATTCGCTAGAATCTCCTTCCACAACAAAAACAATGGTATTATTTTGCATTAAATGTTCCTGCTTTGTACATTTTTTGTATGTTGTGCGCTTTTCTTAAATCTCTTTCCTTAGAGAGCTCATTAATAGATTCGATTTTATTATTCGCAATGATAAAATAAGCATCTGGTCTTAAAATATCGTTTGACAATAGGTCTGTGTTGTGGGTTGAAAAGAAAATCTGCGTGTTTTTTAATTTTTTTATCAAAGAAATGAGCGTTTGGGAAAGCTCAAAATGATAAAAAGCATCAAACTCATCCACAAAAGCAAACGAGACTTTTGACATTTTTAGATACCAATAATAAAACAATGCCAATGATTTTGTCCCCGTAGAAGCAATTGACATAAATGGGACAGTTTGTTTTGCAAATTTACAATAAATTTCTTTAACGCCATTAACATCAACTGAAACTAGGTTATAATCAATACCTTGCTCTCTCAAGAAGTTTTCAAACTCTTGCAATTTATTTTCTCTAATAATTCCCTGTGTGTAACTATCAGGGCCAACCATAAACCCTTGGTAACCTTTTTCATCTAAGCAATAAAACATTAACATTCCATCAACAAATTTCATAAAATCAATAAAAGTTTTATTAATAGGGTTGTCTTCTAGTTGTTCAGAATTGCCAAACACATATTTTACTCTAGAGTTTCTATTGGTTATATAATCATTCTTTGCCGTCAACGCAAGGTTTTCAACTCCTTTTAATGAGGTATATCCTCCGTTTAATGAAAAATCGTACTCTAATACCTCTTCGCCATTAATAGTTAATTTTTCTCTTAATAAAGTCATCACATCTTTTTTCTCATAAGTATAAACAACATCCATGCCGTTGAAACAAAACACATATTTAAATTCGGCACATGGTTTATTTGAATCTAGATTTAAATAAGGCGCATATTTAATAAACAGTTTTTCTTTTTCTGTTAAATGGACGACTATGTCAAATAGTGCCAATGCTAAATTTGACTTTCCACTTCCATTTATTCCATAAACGATCCCTTTAGTAATGATGCCATTATTAATGATTTCATCATTAAATTCATAGTTGTTAGGATTATCCAATTTAAAAACAGCTTTGTTTTTATAATTTTTGAAATTTGTAACTGAAAATTCTTTAAGCATAATATCACTCCTTGTTCATACTCATTTTATACTATTATAATCAAAATTGTCAACGGCTATGTAAAAAAAATTCAATTATGCCGTAAAATTTTTACGGAACAATTTGATTATATAATATATCTAATAGATGCGGATAGTCAAGTTTTTATGCCAAATATTAAAGCGCAGTTATAAATCGTTATTGTTTAGAATAGAAATCTATTCTATATTGACACATTGGCAAAAATATCGTAGAATAAAAGTGCTACAAATTCAAAAGCTAAAAAAGGAAACACCTCTTATCTCGGTAACAGGTGCGTTTCGCAACATATTGTTTCCTTTTTGGCTAACTTATGGATTTGTAGCAAAATCAGCAAAATGCACTTGTTATATTTTTGTGCATAAGAGGAACCATGTTGAAAAAGAATTTTATAATACTTTTTTTAATTACTATTTTTATTGGTTGTTTATTTGTTTTGACTGCGTGTGCTAGTGAAGGAGATGTCTCTATCATTAATGTTGCAAATGCAACTGTTGATGGGGCTACAATTAATATGGAAGTTTCTTCGGAGACCTCCGCTCTTGACCTTTCCGAGCTTATAACAACCGCAAAAAAATGCTCTTGGAAATTATATGCGTCAAATACTGCAACGGAAAGCGAAGCAATTGTAACAAAAACGATCAATCTTAGAGACGGTTTAAACACATATTATGTTGTTGTTTCTAATGAAAAAAACGGTGATTCAAAAACATATACACTGTTGATATTCAAAAAATATTATGTGCAAATAAGATTTGTGGCGCAAGAAACAATTATTAGCACTAGAATGGCTGAAATAAATTCTACCATTGAAGACGATGGCCCAGACTGCAACGTCGCCGGATACTCTTTTAATGGGTGGGGTTGCAATGGTTTTAAAGTAATTGGAGCACATGCGTTCTATGCCGACTTGACCCCTTTATCATATCGTGTAACTTTTGATGCAAATGGAGGAGAGGTTTCTCAAAGCCAACAAACAGTCGAGTATAACAAACGGGAGCAATTGCCAATCCCCGCCTTGTTGGGATATGAATTTGTTGGGTGGACATATAGCAATCAACTTATTTGTGATAAAAATGCAATTTTGATTTGGAATATTGCGGATGATATTGCCGTAACAGCCAAATGGGAAGCAAAAAACTATTCGGTATATTTAAATAAAAATGTTTCTGCGGCGGGAACGGTATCTGGGGATGGCTTGCATAAATTCAAAACCCAAACAACCATTCGAGCGACAATTGAATCGGGTTATACTTGGCTCGGTTGGTATGATGGCGCAACTCTTCTTACCGATGGAACGTCATATTCATTTATAATGCCAGCAGAAAATCTTACATATACAGCAAAATATAAGTCGTGCCCGGTTCATATAGAAAAGAACATTCAAGAAGCCGGCAGTATTGTTGGTTTTAATGGAACAATAATCGGCTCTCAAGAAACTATTCGCGCAAACACAAATCAAGGTTATACTTGGCTTGGTTGGTATGACGGAGAAACGCTTCTTTCCAATGAAACATCATACACATTTACTATGTTGGATAACGAACGCACTATTGTGGCTAAATGGGAACTTTGCCCATTGAGTTTTGAAAAAAATATTGAGGGGGCAGGATCAATTAATAGCTTTAAAGGGGCAATCATTGGGGCCCAAGAAACAATATCTGCAACAACATATTTGGGATATGTCTGGGAAGGATGGTATAACGAAGAAGATGTATTATTGTCAAATCAATCAACATATAGCTTTATAATGCCTGAATCAAATACAATCATAACAGCAAAATGGTCCGTTTCTGACGAGATGAAAGACTATACATTCTTAGCAACGGAGACCACTTGTGAAATAGTAAGAATCAACGATCTAACAAAAACCGAAATCATTGTTCCAAATTATGTTACAAAGATTGATAGAGGAGCATTTGCGGGATGTAAATACTTGGTTGACATAACATTGCCTTTTGCTGGGATTAGTCAAGATGCAACGGGCGACGACGTTAGGTTTGGTTTGATCTTTACAGGGACATGGACGGGATCGGTAGCAATTAAACAGCGCAGTTTAATTTATTCAAATATTGATTCTATTTATGTTCCCGCGACATTAAGAACCGTTACAATTACAAAAGGAAACATCAATCAAGCGGCTTTTTATGGCGCCAATATCTTAACAACAATAAACCTGCCTATTGACTGTGTTTCAATTGGAGAAGAAGCCTTTTATGAGTGCACCGGGTTGGAATCGCTTACTATTCCAGGTAGTGTAACATATATCGGCAAAGCTGCGTTTGCCAGGTGCCACTTATATAACGTTGTTGTCCCAGACAGCATGACATATTTGCCGGAAAGAATGTTTGTCGGAGGGCGTTTGGAAACAATTACAATCAGCAAAAATGTTACATGTTTTGGCGCCAATGCATTGGGTGGAAATGTTTATTTAACAAAAATAGTATATACAGGCACAATAGACGAATGGTACGCAATTCAAAAGGGCAACCAATGGAACACAAGTACTGGAGAATATAAAATCTATTGTTCAGACGGAATTTTAACAAAGACATAATCAAGTTTAATGATGAAACGGTGGGATGTGCTTGAAAGCAATCCCAAAACAATTACGAGTAAAGAAAAAACGAACATCGTTTGCATAATTGCATAAAGCGTTCGTTTTATTCTCTAATGGCGCCTCGGCGTGGTACGCCTCACAGTCGCACATTTCATGTGTTTGTTTTTGCAAAACCTCGTTTGAGTTCTCATTATTTACAGACCCCCGTGTAGTAGCGTAAGCGTCCACTTCGGAAGAAGTGTCGTGATGCAAAGCATCAGCATTGCAAAGCAATGCGGGGGTCCAACCGAGATAGACAAAAAAAATCCTCGCCTTGCGACGAGAATTTTTGGCGCCTGTTGAGGGACTCGGACCCCCGACACTTCGGTTAACAGCCGAATGCTCTACCGACTGAGCTAAACAGGCAGGTCATTGTG
>DBVQ01000053.1:4092-10060 GCA_002308155.1 Christensenella sp. UBA1260 | reverse complement strand
CCTGACCGCGAGGGTGAAGCGATTTCCTGGCACCTGAAAAATACTTTGGGCGTCACGGGTGACAAAGTAAGAATTGAGTTTAACGAGATTTCGCCAAAGGCTGTTCGTGAAGCGATGGCAAATCCACGCGAGATAAACATGGATCTCGTCAACAGTCAACAGGCAAGACGTGTTCTTGACAGACTTGTCGGCTACAAGATTTCGCCGATTCTTTCAAGAAAGTTGAAGCCGAGCCTCAGCGCGGGCAGAGTTCAATCCGCCGCACTCAAAATGATTGTGGACAGAGAAAAAGAAATCCGCGATTTCAAGCCTGAAGAGTATTGGAACATCACGGCAAAGCTCTTAAAAGACGGAGCAAAACCGACAAAAGCAAACTTCTTCAGTGCGTCATTAAATGACAGCGACGGAAATAAAATAAAAATCACCAACGAAGAGGACGCCAAAAAGGTGGACAACTTCATGCGTGGTTGCAACTATTTTGTTGACGACGTAAAGCGCAGTGTTGCGGTGTCCAAACCTCAACCACCGTTTACCACGTCCACGATGCAACAGGAAGCGAGCCACAAGCTCAATATGACCGCAGAAAAGACATCGCGCGTTGCACAGACGCTCTATGAAGGCGTGAATATCGAGGGCGAAGGTCAGCACGCGCTCATCACGTATATACGTACGGACAGCGTGCGCGTATCGCCTGATTTTGCAAAACTTGCTCTTGGCTTTATTGCAAAGAACTATGGTGCAGAGTTTGCTCCAAAGACGCCGAACGTCTATAAGACGGGCGCGAATGCGCAGGACGCGCACGAAGCTATTCGTCCAATTGATTTGAACCGCACTCCAAAGTCTTTGGAAGGCAAAATGGATAGAGATGCGTTTAGGCTGTACAAACTCATATATGAGCGCTTTATGGCGTCTCAAATGACCAATGCGCAGTACTACACGATGACCGTGCACATCAAGGGCGAGAGAGGAGACAAGAATCTCGGCTTTGTGGTCAAGGGCAAGAGCGTGAAGTTCAAAGGATTTACGGCTGTTTATTCCGCCACTGTTGAAAAGGATGATGACGACAAAGAACTCGACACGATGCCGAATCTTGAAAAAGACGAGCATCTCAACCTCGACGACGTGGTCTTGGAACAAAAGTTTACAAAGCCGCCGTCAAGATACAACGATGCAACTCTTGTTAAGGCACTTGAAGAGAACGGCATCGGCAGACCTTCAACCTATGCGTCAATAATTTCGGTCATCGCAAAGCGTGAATACACCGAGAAACAGCAAAAAGCCATTGCACCGACAAAACTCGGCGAGGCGGTCTGCGAATATATGGAAAAGAACTTCCCGGACATAATGAACCTGAGCTTTACCGCACGTATGGAGGGGGCTCTTGACAAGGTCGCCGAAGGCGAAGAAGAGTGGCATGAACTCATCGGTGCGTTCTATCCGCGCTTTGAAAAGTTCTTGGAGCGCGCTGCAAAGCAGGTGGGCGGAAGCATTATGCCTCCTGAAGAGACAAACGTCAAGTGCGACAAGTGCGGGGCATATATGGTCATGCGTACAGGCAAATACGGACCTTTCCTTGCTTGCCCAAATTATCCGACTTGCAAGAACATCAAAAAAGTTGTTGAAGTCGTGGGCAAGTGCCCAAAGTGCGGCGGAGATATCAGCAAGCGCACTTCAAAGAACGGCAAAGTGTTCTT
This sequence comes from Christensenella sp. UBA1260, assembly GCA_002308155.1. GTDB lineage: Bacteria > Bacillota > Clostridia > Christensenellales > CAG-917 > CAG-475. Next base: position 8,366 of record DBVQ01000053.1, on the reverse strand, counting down.
TGGATGTGCAAACTATCCAAAGTGCGACTTTATCAGCTGGGATTTGCCTGCTCCGTACTACTGCCCGGATTGCGGCAGCGTTATGAAGGTCGTAAAGCGCGAAGACAAGACTTTCTATGTCTGCACAAAACCCGGTTGCAAACACAGAGAACTTGTCAGTGTTGACAAACCTGAAAAGATAGACTGATATGACAAACGGCAAACTCGTCAAAATCATAGGCGGAGGACTCGCGGGGAGCGAGTGCGCGCTTCAACTCTTAAAGCGCGGTTTTTCCGTCTGTATGTACGAGATGCGCCCAAATATGACGACAGGCGCACACAAGACGTCAAAACTTGCAGAACTTGTGTGTTCCAATTCGCTCAAATCCACCGAGCAGTCAACGGCGTCGGGGCTACTCAAAGACGAACTTGACTTTTTGGGCTGTGAGCTTTTGCCTTTGGCAAGAGAGTGCGCAGTGCCGTCGGGAAGCGCTCTTGCCGTTGACAGAGAAAGATTTTCGGACGCGGTGGAGCAAAAACTTGCCGAATATGCCGATTTCGCGCTCGTACGCGCGGAAATAGACGCGCTGGACGATGCCCCGACAGTTATTGCGACCGGACCGCTTACGTCGCCTAAAATGGCTGAGACGGTGGGAAAGCTCACCGGCAAGGACAGATTGTTCTTCTATGACGCAATCGCTCCTATCGTGAGTTTTGAAAGCGTGGATATGAACTATGCTTATTTCGGCGGGCGCTACGGCAAGGGCGGAGAAGATTATCTCAATCTGCCCATGCAAAAGGACGAATACGAAGCGTTTTACAATGCTCTCGTGGGCGCCGAAACCGTCGTATTGCACGATTTTGAAAAGAAAGAGCTCTTTGACGGCTGTATGCCGATTGAAGAGATGGCAAAGCGTGGCAGTGATACAATCCGCTTTGGCCCGTTGAAACCTATTGGGCTTCGCAACCCAAAGACGGGCGAAAAGGCGTATGCGGTTGTGCAACTCAGAAAGGAAAACGTGGCGGGAGACTGCTACAACCTCGTGGGATTTCAAACCAACCTCACGTATCCCGAGCAAAAGCGCGTGTTCAGCATGATTCCTGCGCTTCACGATGCGGAGTTTGTGCGCTACGGGGTGATGCACCGCAACACCTACATCAATTCGCCAAATGTACTTGACGCAAACTTCCGTTTGAAAGGTGGAAAGCCAATCTATATTGCGGGGCAACTCTCCGGCGTAGAGGGCTACGTTGAGAGCATAATGAGCGGTATGATTGCGGGCATTTCAATCGCGCACGAGCTTGAAGGCAAGCATTTTGAAGTGCCGAGCGACTTGACAATAACGGGAAGCCTTGCGAGATATATATCAGCTCAACAGATTGATTTCAAGCCTATGAATGCCAATTTTGGCATTTTGCCTCAGATTGACGGCATACGCGACAAGCAAAAGCGCAAACTTGCCTATCATGACAGGGCAATGAAATCGCTTGAAGAACAATACGGCAACTTTTGAAAACAACCGAGATATCGGCTAAAATATTGAAAACACACAAAAATCTGCTCAATCTTTAATAAAAGATTAAGCAATCGAGATTAAAATCAACTCGAAAACTACCAATGGAGGTACAAAATGGAGTTTCGTGGTACTACTATATGTTCCGTGAGACGCAACGGCGTTGTGGCAGTTGCAGGCGACGGACAAGTGACTATGGGCGAGAGCGTTATCATGAAGGGCAACGCCGTCAAAGTCAAGAGAATATACAACGACAAAGTTATCGTCGGATTTGCTGGAAGCGTGAGCGACGCTTTTGCATTGTCCGAGAAGTTTGAAGCGATGCTTCAAAAATACAGCGGAAATCTCATGCGCTCGGCGGTTGAACTTGCAGAGCTTTGGAGAAGTGACAAGGGCGGTCGTCGTCTTGAAGCGCTCCTCATCGTTGCGGACGCAAATTCAACTTATGTTGTGTCCGGCACGGGCGAAGTCATCGAGCCTGAAAACGGCATCTGCGCAATCGGCAGCGGCGGCAACTATGCGCTCGCAGCAGCACGTGCACTTGCGGCGGCAACCGACCTTTCTGCACCTGAAATCGCAGAGAAGGCGCTCAAAATCGCAAGTGAAATCTGCGTCTATACAAACGACCACATCACGGTCGAAACTATCTAAGAGGTGAAATATGGACAACAACGTTTTGACCCCTAAACAGATTGTCGCCGAACTTGACAGATATATCATCGGTCAACATGAGGCAAAAGTTGCTGTTGCTATTGCACTCCGCAACAGATATAGAAGAAGCAAACTTTCTGAAGAAATGCGTGAAGAAATCACGCCAAAGAACATCATCATGAAAGGGCCTACCGGTGTTGGTAAGACTGAAATTGCACGTCGTCTTGCAAAAGTTGTTAAAGCACCTTTTGTTAAGGTCGAAGCAACAAAGTTTTCTGAAGTAGGTTATGTTGGACGTGACGTAGAAAGCATTATTCGCGATCTCGTTGAAGTTTCAATCCGCCTTGTAAAAGATGAAAAGTTCAAAGAAGTTATGCCAAGAGCTACAGAAATTGCTGAAACAAAGCTCGTTGACATTCTTTTGCCTATAAGAAAGCAAGCTGCTGGTGAAACAGATAAGAGTGACGCACAATTCAAAGAAGAATTGCTCAGCGAAATCAGAGCTGGTCATCTCGATGGTATCACAATCGAGATGGAAATCCGTCAACAACCAAAGCCAATTCAAATTCAACCAGGTAATGCTCCAGGTAATGAAATTGATCTTGGCAACATTTTTGGTGGTATGTTCGGTGGCAAAATGCCTGTAAAGAAACGTAAACTCACTGTAAAGCAAGCAATTGATTACATCGTAAGCCAAGAAGCTGAAAAGATGGTAGATCAAGATGCTATTGTCCAAGAAGCTTTGCAAAGAGCTGAACAAGATGGCGTAGTATTTATCGACGAAATTGATAAAATTGTTGGCGACAAGAGTGGTTATACACAAGGCCATGATGTTTCAAGAGAAGGTGTACAACGTGACATCTTGCCAATAGTTGAAGGTAGCACTGTTCAAACAAAATATGGTTCTATTCGTACGGATTTCATCTTGTTTATTGCTGCTGGTGCATTCCACATCTCACGTATTGAAGATCTTATCCCAGAACTTCTTGGTAGATTCCCAATTCGTGTTGAACTTGATAACTTGACAGAAGATGATTTTGTTAAGATCTTGACAGAGCCAGATAATGCTGTTCTCAAGCAATATANNTCTTAAGCAATATAGAGAGCTCTTAGGAGTTGATGGCGTAGAACTTAAGTTCGATGATGATGCTATAAGAGAAATAGCAAAAGTTGCTTTCATTGAAAATGAAAATAGTGAAAATCTTGGTGCTAGACGTTTGCATGCTGTACTTGAGAACCTCTTGAAAGACATTCTTTACGAAGCTGATGACAACGAAACAAAGAAAGTAAACATTGACAAGGATTACGTAGTAGCACATCTTGATGGCGCGCTTAAAGAACGTAACCTCAAAAAATACATCCTGTAAAATCAATCCTGAATGTAAGGTGGATTATGATAAACATTCCAAAAGGCACAAAAGATATGCTTCCAGCCGAAGCATACAAATGGCACTATGTTGAAAGAATAGCACGTACAACTGCTGAAAACTTTGGTTTCAAAGAAATTCGTACGCCTATGTTTGAACATACCGAACTTTTCCAAAGAGGTGTGGGCGAAACAACGGACATCGTGACAAAAGAAATGTATACCTTTGATGACAAAGGTGGAAGATCTATGACACTCCGTCCAGAAGGCACAGCAGGCGTTGCAAGATGCTTTATAGAAAATGGGTTGGCGCAAGGAGTTATGCCACTCAAGGCGTACTATATTGGGTCTGTTTTCCGTTACGAAAAACCACAAAATGGTAGACTTCGTGAGCATCATCAATTTGGCGTAGAGTGCTATGGTAGTGATAGCCCAGCTGCTGATGCTGAAGTTATTGCACTTGCTGATACATTCCTTAGAAATGCTGGTCTTGAAAGCTTGGAACTCAATCTCAATAGCATTGGGTGCCCAGCTTGCCGTGCTGCTTATAACAAAGCTCTCAAGGAATACATCGGTGAGAATTTGCACAATATGTGTGGCCAATGCCAAGCACGTTTTGAGAAGAATCCACTTCGCATTCTTGATTGCAAAGAAGAAAAATGCAAGCTTATAACAAAGAATGCTCCAAAGATTCTTGATTTCCTTTGTGATGATTGCAAGGCTCATTTTGAAGAAGTTCAACGCATTTTGAACGATTTGGGCAT
>DBVQ01000053.1:0-4038 GCA_002308155.1 Christensenella sp. UBA1260 | reverse complement strand
GTTTTTGAGTTTGTTTCCACAGACATCGGTGCACAAGGCACAGTTTGTGGTGGTGGTAGATATAATAATCTCGTTGAAGAAGTTGGTGGAAAACCAACTCCAGCTGTAGGCTTTGGACTTGGTCTTGAAAGACTCTTGTTAGTCCTTGAAAACACAAATAGCCTCAAGGCTGAAGAAGAAAACGTAGAGTATTATTTTGCTCCACTTGGAGACAATGCAAAAGCACTTTGCAGAAAACTTGCATTTGGACTTAGACGTAAAGGCGTAAGCGCTGAAACCGATATTATGGACAGAAGCGTTAAAGCACAAATGAAATATGCTGATAAAATCGGCGCAAAATACGTAGTAGTTATTGGCGATGATGAAATCGAAAAAGGCGTAGTGGTCGTCAAAAACATGGCTGATGGCTCAACTGAAGAAAAATCTATTGAAAGTTTAAGCTTATGACTGAACGTGGTGTAGTTGTAAAAGTTAAAGGAAAACGCGCCACGGTGCGTTTTGACAGACGTAGTGCTTGTGATAGTTGCCATATGTGCGCTGTTACTCGTGACGGCATGAAAGTCGAAGTTGTGATTGAAAATACACTCGATGCACACGTCGGCGACTTTGTCGAGGTCGAAATGGCACAAAAATTCGTCGTTACAGCTGCTGTAATCGTATATCTCATCCCATTAGTCCTTGTAGCTATTGGCATTGGCATAGGATCCGTTATCAATGAACTTGCTCAAGTTCTAATGGCTGTAGGTGGATTGGTTATAGGATTTGTCATAGCTTTCTTGCTTGATAGATTCGTAATCAAGAAGAAAAAGGGCTTCAGCCCACAAATGAGAACAATTTGTTTGCAAAATGCCGCTGAACATATTGCAAATGCAGAACCAATCGTTGAAGAAAGTGAAACTGAACCACAATCTGAAAACGATGAAGCACAACCAAGTGAAGAAAATTTAGGAGAATAGTATGGCACATAAATATTTGACATTAACGGCAGAAAACTTCGACCAAACAGTTAAAGATGGCGTAGTGCTCGTTGATTTTTGGGCAACATGGTGTGGCCCATGCAAAATGCTCGGCCCAACAATTGAAGAAATTGCAGAGGATTATGAGGGTAGAGTTAAGGTTTGCAAAGTCGATGTAGACGAGAACCAAGGACTTGCAGTTCGTTTTGGTGTTTATTCAATCCCAACAGTGTTCATTCTGAAGGATGGTGTAGTAGTTAATAAGCTTATTGGCCTTTCCGATAAAGAAGAATACACAGACATCCTTGACTCATTGCTTTAATTAGCAAATAGTCAACAAAATAGAGAACGATCGGCAAGCCAACTGGACTTATGTCCTAAGGTTTGCCGTTTTCTTTAAATTGATTGCATACACACTCGCAGACGCGTTTTGAGCGTTATCATTAACGCTCCAGGGCAAAGTTTACATACAAAATTGCCCGTATAAGCCAATTTAAGCGACATTAGGATAAAATACGTGTATTTTCTCGTTCTAAAGTGTATTGCGCGAAAAATAGGCGTTTTATAGCGAAATATGGCGTGATTGTGTTGTTGGGAGAGAGCACAAATGCAAATTATGCCGTAAATTGCGACTAATATTGTCAAAATTACGGATATATGCGATAATTACTAACATGAAAAAGGAAAACCTTGAAATCTACGAAAAACTCAATACGATGCACTATGGCGCACATTGTGAGCTCAATTTTGGGACACCTTTTCAATTGCTTGTTGCCGTAGTTTTGTCTGCTCAATGTACAGACAAGCGTGTAAATGCTGTAACAGAGGAGCTTTTCAAGGTTGCTTCAACACCTGAAGACTTTATTGCTATGCCTATAGATGAACTAGAAAAACGTATTTTTTCTTGTGGGTTCTATCATAACAAGGCGAAACACATTAAAGAACTAAGTGAAGATGTAGTAAGACTAGGCGGTGTTCCAAACACGCAAGAAGGTCTCATGCAATTAGCTGGTGTAGGGCGTAAGACAGCTAATGTTGTTTATGCAGAGGCATTTAAAGGCAATGCAATTGCTGTAGACACTCACGTATTTAGAGTTTCTAACAGAATTGGCATCGCTGATGCTAAAACGCCAGAGCAAGTTGAGCAACAATTGATGCAAGGATTTGATGAGGAACTTTGGCCTCAATTGCATCATTTGTTGATCTTTCATGGAAGATATACTTGCCATTCTCAACATCCAAATTGTGAAGAGTGCGCAGTGAAAGATGTGTGTAAGTATTATAAAAAACAGCAAAATTTATAAAACTTTTGGCAAAAATCGCACAAAAATAGTGCATTTTTGATTAAATGGTGCTTATGAAAAAATATGAGATTTTGAAAAAGCGTGCTTTAGCTTCGAACGTGAATGAATATGTCATTTACGCTCCACTTGTAGCAAAGCATTGTCTTGCTGGACAGTTTGTAATCCTCATCGTCGAACCAGATGGTGAGCGTGTCCCTTTTACTATTTGTGATTATTCGCGTAGTGAAGGTACAGTGTCTATTCTTGTACAAGAAATTGGTTATACAACAGCAAAACTTGCAATGCTCAATGTTGGTGATGCTCTTCAAGATTTCGTAGGCCCACTTGGGAATCCAACAGATTTGTCTGAATATAAGAATGTTGTGCTTGTTGGTGGTGGAATTGGATCTGCTGTTATTTATCCACAAGCAAAGCAACTTAAGCGCGACGGCAAAGCCGTCGATGTAATTGTAGGCGCAAGAAATGAGAGCCTACTTATGTATGTAGATGAATTTAAAGCAAATTCAGATAATCTTTATCTTATAACTGACGATGGCTCTAACGGAAGAAAAGGATTTGTAACGGATATGCTTAAATCCTTAGTGGAGAGTGGCAAACAATATGATTGCGTATTTGCAGTTGGCCCACTTCCAATGATGAGAGCCGTTTGTAATTTGACAAAAGAACTTGGCATTCACACAATTGTTAGTATGAACTCCATGATGGTGGATGGTACTGGTATGTGTGGTTGCTGTAGACTTACAGTTGATGGCAAAACAAAATATGCATGCATTGATGGTCCAGAGTTTGATGGTCATGCGGTTGATTTTGATGAAGCAATTTTGCGTAGCAAAATCTACAAGGAGCAAGAACAAGCTCATTTGTGCAATTTGAGGGGGACTTATGGTAAAAACTGATAGACATAATATGCCAGCTCAACCAGCTAATGAAAGAGTTCACAACTTCAAAGAAGTTGCACTTGGCTATACGCCAGAGCTTGCTAAAGAAGAAGCAGAGAGATGTCTCCATTGTAAAAATGCTCCATGCATGAATGGATGCCCAGTTGGTGTTCGTATCCCAGATTTCATTGCACGTGTACATGCTGGTGATATGGAAGGTGCTGTGCGTATCTTGAATACAGATAATAACTTATCTGCCATTTGTGGCCGTGTATGCCCGCAAGAAAGCCAATGTGAGAACTATTGCGTAAGAAAGCTCAACCTGGGTGGATCTGTTGCTATAGGCAACTTAGAGCGCTTTGTGGCTGATTATGCATTAGAGAATGGATTAGAGAATCTTTCTGAAGAATCTGAAATCGATAAATCACAATATGAAGGCAAGAGTGTTGCTGTTATTGGATCTGGCCCTTCATCTTTATCTTGTGCGAGCGATTTAGCACGTGCAGGCGTAAAGGTTGTCATGTATGAAGCTCTTCATAAAGCTGGTGGTGTTCTTGTATATGGCATTCCAGAGTTCAGACTTCCTAAATCAATAGTTGGGAAAGTAGTAGATAATGTTAAAAATCTCGGTGTTGATTTAGAAACAAACGTAGTTTGTGGTAAAACGGTATTTATAGATGAGCTCTTGTTTGAACATGATGCTGTGTTTATTGGAACTGGCGCAGGATTGCCATCTTTCTTAAGAGTTAAAGGCGAAAATCTTAATGGTGTTTACTCAGCAAATGAATATTTGACCCGTGTCAATCTTATGAAAGCCTATAAGGAAGATGCAATTACTCCAATAATGCGTGGGAAGAAAGTCGTTGTAGTTGGCGGTGGAAACGTTGCTATGGATGCTGC
>DBVQ01000057.1:15401-19280 GCA_002308155.1 Christensenella sp. UBA1260 | reverse complement strand
ACAAGAACCGAATCGCCACTTAGAGTACACTATAATCCCCAAGATGTCTCAAAGAACAGTCTAGAAGATTTCCTTGACAGATTCCTACCACCCTTATCTTTTTTTGCAGGATGAATTTCATAAGGCAATCGTGACATCTCAATGGCCATTGATAAGTCGCGTGTTCCTTAATCCCTACATTTCACTCAAAGCAGGCTACTCTGCCCACAGCACAAATTGCACCGCAACGCAGGTTCAAATCCCAGTCAGTAGCAAGGGTATTAAACCTACTACCGAGTTGAGTCTCCACGGAAATTGGGTCGGGGTTCGCATGCCGTTGCAAGCCGCCCAAGATCCTTAACTTCCAGCAACAGCCCCAATTTGGGCAAAAGAAGCCATCACCAGAAACTTCATCGATATGCCCTTCGACGATATTTTAACCCCGTCTCCGAGCAGTGGAATCTGACTAGAATACTGTGCCACCACATATATTATTATATCAATAGTTTAAAAAATGTCAAATGTACATCAAAAATGCCGCCGAAACTGCACAAATATTTAGATTTATGGACGATTATTGAGATTTTTGCAATAAAACGTTAACTTTTTAGTGTCACTTGTGCAAGCGAATCCAAAAACTCTTGTATGCGCTGCTTTGACCCGCGCGTTAATGCCAAAAGATAATCAAGGTTTGCACTGCTCAAGTTTTCATCGGCATAACATCTTGCTGCCATCAAAATATTGGCGTTCATATTGAGGCCGAAAATAGGTGTCAAGGACGCTCCGCTCTGTTTTGTTCCAAGAAAATCACCCGCACCACGCATAGAAAAGTCAACTTCTGCAAGATATTGTCCGTCGTTTGACTTACAAAGCGTTTCAAGCCTTTGCATCGCTCTGTCCGTTGACTTGCCCGAGTGGAGATAGCAATTTGCAGGACTTCCGTCACGTCCAACTCTTCCGCGCAGTTGATGCAGGCTTGCAAGTCCAAACCTATCCGCATTGACAATCAAAATATCGCTTGCCTTTGTATCTATGCCGACTTCAATGACGCTCGTTGCAACAAGAACGCTCGTTTTGCCAAAATAGAAGTCTTGAATTGCTTGAGACTTTTCTTCATTTGAGAGCTTTCCGTGCAAAATTGACAGGCTTAGATTGCCGAAATCTTTTGAAAACTCTTTTACAAAGCTTTCAATTGAATAGCACTCAAAACCTTCGGCATCTTCAATTGCAGGACACACAATAAACGCCTGCTTTCCGCTCTTTGCCGCCTCAACAATCTTTGCGACGGCTTCTTTCAAGTCATAAGTTAAAGTCGTTTTCACGTTTGTCTTTGCACTGTCTCTCTTGTCAATATGCGAAATCTTTATATCATTATAAAAAGTCAATGCCATAGAGCGCGGAATAGGCGTTGCAGTCAAACTGAGCACGTCCTTTGCGCCCTTTCCTTCAAGTTTTGCACGGTCATTGACGCCAAACTTGTGCTGTTCGTCAATTATCGCAAGTTTCAAATTGTTATAAACAATATCATCACTTACTAGTGATTGCGTGCCGATGAGCGCATCAATTTCACCGGTTTTCAAATCATCGTATATTCTCTTCTTCTCGCTCGATGATGTGGAGCTTGTGAGCAATGCATATTTTATGCCGAGTTTCTTTGCAATCGGTTCAAACTTGTTCGCATGTTGAGAAGCAAGGATTTCAGTCGGACACATGAGCGCAGATTGAACGTGTGCAAGTTTTGCAAGCCACATCGCAAAAAACGCCACAACGGTCTTGCCCGAGCCCACGTCTCCCGAAACTATTCTTGACATATACTCAGCACTCGTCATATCGTCAAAGATTTCCGAAAAAGCCTGCATCTGAGACTTTGTTGGAACAAAATCAAGCGCATCAAGATACTCATCTATTCTAAAATCTTGCAATTTGTAGAATACTCTACGATAATTTTGCGTGAGTTTGCGTGATTTTCTGTAGATTTCAAGTGCAAGCGCCAAATCTATTGATGCAAGCTTTGAGAGCGCAAGTTCTGCCTCTTCAACACTGTTTGGCTTGTGAATTGCTTTGAATGCTCGTATAAAATCAACGTTTATTCCGTCAAATCCGCCTTTCTTTCTGTCATCATCAACCTGCTCTATCGCATTTGCTACGATATTCTTAAATGTCCCCTGAGGAAAAGCATCTCTGAGCGGATATACAGTGAATATGCCTTCAAGTTTGGATATTTTTTCCACCTTTTCAAGATGTGGATTGACAACGGTAAACGCCCCCAAATCATTTGACAAACGTGTGAGCATGCGATAATTTTGACCGATTTCAAAACTGTCATGCAAAAATGGCATATTGAAAAACTTTGCAATGAAATATATCTTGTTGTTTGCAAGGTTGTCACTAAAACTCACTGAAAACGAGTGTTTTCCTCCCTTTGAAGGCTCAGTTATCTTTTCAACTCTGCCCTCCAAAAGACACAAAGCGCCCGGTTCTGCATCCAAAACCGACACAGGCTTGCCTAGATCAATATATTTTCTCGGCAAAAACGAAAAAAGCCCGAACACCGAGTTAATACCCAGTTCTTCGAGTTTTTTCTCATTGGCTTTGCCAACACCTTTAATTTGTGAGAGTTTTAGCATAATTCAAGTGGTTTTCTGCGCTTGAAAACAATCATTCAACCGAAATAATATAGTAATAATGCGGTTGACCGCCATAATAATAGGCAACTTCAAGGTCTTTATTTTCCGCTTCAATTTTTTCAGCGAGATTTGCGGCATCAGTTTCAGTCACATCTTCGCCAAAGTACATCGTGAGCATATCCTTGCCTTCTGCGATTTTTCTCACCGCTGAGAGCACTGTATCGTCAATATTTGTGCTCTTTGCAATGATTTTCTTGCCGCTGATGCCAATTATATCGCCCTCTTTGACACTGAACCCGTTCATTCTTGTTGAACGCACTGCGTGAGTGATTTCAAGGCAATTTACACCGCCAAATGCTTCTGTCATATTGGCGAGGTTGTCTTCAGGAGTTGCTTCGGGATCAAATGCGAGCGCCGCAGACACGCCTTCAGGCATATTTGTCGTCGGCACAACATAGACATTGGATTTTGCAAGTTCTCTTGCTTGATTTGCCGCAAGAATGATATTTGAATTGTTTGGAAGCACAAAGACGTTTCTTGCGCCGGCTTTATTGACAGCGAGCAAGATTTCGTCAACAGACGGATTCATTGTCTGACCGCCTTCAACAACGATGTCAACAAGCAAATCCTTGAAAATGCTCTCCATACCGTCGCCGCAGCAGATTGAAACCATAGCGTACTCTTTGAGGTCCTGCTCCTTGACTTCGTCATTTGCGTGAATCTTGCGATATTGCTCAAGCATATTTTCAATCTTGACTCCGTCAAGTTCGCCAAGTTCAAGTGCAGCTTCAAGAGCCATGTTTGGATAATTTGTATGCACGTGCGTCTTGACGAGGTCTGTATCGCCAATGACGAGCACACAATCGCCGATTGTCATGAGTTTTTCACGATATTTGTCAATTTTGGCACTTGTGACTTCATTTTTGAGATGAGTGATGAAATACTCTGTGCAATATTGAAAAGTGATATGCTCATAGTCATTTTCAAGAATGTCGTCATCACTTGCAGTGACTGTCGCTTGATAATCAGCTGAGAACGCAGATTTGACCGTCTCGCCGCTGATGAGCACAAGCTCTTCGCCGATGAGCGTCCTGTACATACCATCAAAGATGGTAAGGAGTCCGCGTCCACCTGCGTCAACGACGCCTGCCTTTGCAAGAACCGGCAGCATCTCAGGAGTCTTTTGCAAGATTTCTTCGCCGGCGTCAAGCACTTTTTTGAAGAACTCGTCAAACTCAATTTTTCTTCTGCTCTTTGCCATTGACACAGCCGT
>DBVQ01000057.1:9669-15355 GCA_002308155.1 Christensenella sp. UBA1260 | reverse complement strand
GCACCGTATGCAATCTCCGCACCTTTTTGCAAGCAAGACGCAAATGACTTGCAATTGAGTTCAGCTTTTCCTGCAAGTGCAACCGAAAATCCTTTGAATATTTGTGAAGAAATGACGCCTGAGTTTCCTCTCGCACCTTTGAGTGCACCTTTGGAAAACGCAAGTGAAACTTCGTCTATGAGCAAAGAACCGCATGCATTTGCTTCTTTCAATGCGGTTGAAACCGTCATAAACATATTCGTACCCGTGTCGCCGTCCGGGACCGGGAATACGTTCAGCTCGTCAACGGTGGCGCGATTGAGCTCCAAGCACTTGACACCGCCGGCAAGCATTTCCTTAAACTTTAATCCATCTATCTTATCCATTATTCCTCAACTAAACGCGGATGCCAACCACATCTATGTGGATACGCTTAACCCTCATACCCGTGAAGGTTTCAAGTGAAAACTTGACTGCATCCTGCAATGACTTCTTGACGGCTTCAATGTTGACACCAACTTTGAGAACGACAGACAAATCGACATACACAAGGTTGTCGATTGNNTTATTTGAACGTTGACGCCTCTTGAAAGCTCTTTTTCAGCTCCATTGCGCCCAAAATTGTCGGAAAAACGGCGCGAAACAAGATCTACCACGCCGTAGCAATCAAGTGCGGCATGTGCCGCAATAATCTTTACGGCCTCCGCATTTATGAAGATTTTTCCGAATTTGTTGGATGTTGTCAGCAACATAATATACACCTGTCTTATAGAATATTACTATATATAAAACTTTTTTGCAACTAAATGATAGATTTTGCTGTAAATCGGTTGCAAAAGGATTTATTATTTGCTACAATTACGCTGTTCGGATTTCGAGTATCCAATCAGGAGGTACAAATATATGTCAAGAGTATGCAGTATTTGTGGAAAAGGAAGAATGAGCGGCAATGCAGTCAGCCACTCCAACAGAAAGACAAGACGCAGCTGGGCACCAAACGTCCAAAAAGTCAAAGTCAAAACCCCAACCGGTGGTGTTGAAGAAGTTTACGTCTGCGCACGTTGCCTCCGTTCAGGCAAAGTTGACAGAGCATAAGTCAACTATCTTTCCACTTTCTCCTTCCTTTTAGGAAGGATTTTTTTTGCCCAAATGTGACTGTTTAGTCGCGTTTTTGCGAGTTTTTTCAACTCAAACACCTATTATTGCAACCAAAAACTATGTTTACAACTCGATATATTACTATTGTTTAACAATTTCATGTTATTAATCATATTCTGATAAAAATGGAGGCAAAAATGAACAAAATTATCTGCATAAATCCCCCAAAGTTTGTCAAAGTAATCCTTAAACTCTTTGTAAAAAAGCCCAAAAACAACTCATGAAATGCTTTACAACACTTTTCGTGTACCACTTAATTGAAACACGAAAAGTATTTTAGCGTAATTGAAATAAAGAAAAAACCGCGCAAAAAGCACGGTTTTTAGCACTATTTGTGTTTTTATCTTAGATTTGCATCTGTTTTATTGTAAGAGCAGGATCTTCACTCTTGAAGACTGAATTGCCTGCAACAACAACGTCTGCACCAGCATCTTTCAAAAGCTCAATATTCTTTGGAGATACGCCACCGTCTATTTCAATTTCATATTCATAGCCGTATTGTGCACGAAGTCTAGCGCCCATTCTAGCCTTTTCAACACAATCTTCTTTGAAACTTTGTCCGCCAAACCCCGCTTGCACGGTCATAATGAGAAGCAGATCGATTTGGTCAAGATATCCGTCAACAATGTCAAACGGTTGGTCGGCATTTATTACAAGCCCACACCTCTTGCCTTTTGATTTGATAAGGTCAAGCGCACCTTGCACGTCGTCCGATGCTTCCGGATGAAAAGTGACAAGATCGGCACCCGCATCGCAAAATTGTCCCACATATTTTTCAGGCTTGGTTATCATAAGATGAACGTCAAGCACCATATCGGTATATTTGCGAAGTGCCTTGACCATTGGCATACCAAACGTAATGTTTGGCACATACACGCCGTCCATGACGTCGCAATGCACCCAATCCGCGCCCCAGTCTTTGACATTTTGTACAGCCTCTGCCATTTTTCCAAAGTCCGCCGAAAGTATCGACGGTGCAACTTTCATTGTCATATTGCCACCTTTATCCTTTGATTATTACTAGTCGTATTTGTTTTCTTTTCGTTCAACGAGTTCTTTGTAGATTTCAAGATATCTTTGATATCTTCCCTCGCCGATTTCCTTGCCCACGTGCGCTTTTACGGCGCAATCCGGCTCATCGGTATGCGTGCAACTGTTGAACCTGCACTCCCTTCTAAACGCCTCAAAATCATCGTAGTAGAGCCTCAGATCTTTTGGCTCAACGTCCACGGTTTCAAGCATGGAAAATCCGCAAGTATCAACAAAGTACGTGCCGTTCAAATTGAAGATTTCAGTCTTTCTCGTCGTGTTCTTGCCGCGTTTGATTTTCTTTGCAAGCTCGCCGACCTCAAGCAAATCGCTGTCAAGAATTGTATTTATGAGTGAGCTTTTCCCAACCGCAGATTGTCCCGCAAAGCATACAGTTTTGCCTTTGGCAAAATCCACGAGTTCGCCAACGCCCTCGCCAGTCAAAGCGGAACATATGAATTGTTTGACAACTCCGTCATATTCACTTGTGTCAATTTGCCTTAAATCATCCTTGTTTTTGACAAGCACAGGGGTTATGCACTGCTCAAGACAGTTGATTATGATTTTGTCAACGAGCACAAAATCCGGTTCCGGCTCAGGAGAAATGACGATAAAGCAAACATCTATGTTGCTTACATACGGACGAATGAGCTGATTTTTGCGCGGTTTGACTTCCTCAACAACAAAATCTCCTCTGTCCTTTGCAACCGTGACAAAGTCGCCAACGAAGATAATTCCGTCGCTCTTCAAGCGTTTTCTTGCAAAGCAAACCTTGACACCTTCAGGAGTGTCAACAAAAAACTTTGAAGCAACCGCTTTTATGACTCTGCCGTCAACCAATTTCATCTGCTTTCCTCAATATATCTTCTGCGAAGCTGTCCGCATGCGCCCTCAATGTCGCCCCCAAGGCTCTTTCTTATCGTTGCGGAAACACCGTATTTTTCAAGTTTTTTCAAAAACTCCTGCGTTGCATCCTCGCTCGGAGCAGTATGATTGCGCTCTTTCACCTCATTTAGGCGTATGAGATTGACGTGAGACGGAAATCCTTTTGTCAGTTTCGCAAGCTCTTTTGCGCAAGCATCTGAGTCGTTTTCGCCCTTGATAAGCGTATATTCAAAGATGACTCTTCTGCCCGTCTTTTCAAAATAATACCTTGCGGCTTTCACAAGTTCGGCAATAGGATAACGCTTGTTGACAGGCATTAGGCTTGATCGCAAATCGTCAAATGGCGCATGCAGACTAATTGACAAAGTCACCTTGTGTCCACTGTCCGCAAAATCTTTGATTTTGTCAACGAGTCCGGACGTTGAAAGCGATATGTTTCTCTCACTGATATTTATGCCGTCCTCATTTGACACCGCATCCAAAAATGCAAGCACGTTGTCGTAGTTGTCAAACGGCTCACCGCTTCCCATAAGTACAAGATTTGTCACCGCTCTTTGCTTTGCTATGCCACCATTGTCGCGGTTTACCGCAATCACTTGTCCCAGCATTTCTGCGGCAGTCAAGTTTCTCAAAAGTCCATCCAGGCAGGACGCACAAAATGTGCACATCATACGGCACCCGACCTGTGTCGACAAGCACAGCGTATCACCATAGTCATGCGGCATATATACGCCCTCAATGAGATTGCCGTCCGCAAGTTTGAAGAGATATTTCTTTGTGCCGAGTTTTCCTTTGAAAACTTCAAGTATCTCAACGGGATTTGCAATATAATTTGCTTTGAGTTCTTCGCGAAAATCCTTCTTCAAAGATGTCATCTCGTCAAAGTTTTTGCCGTCAGCAAGAAACCCGTATATCTGTTTCGCAACGTATTTCGGCTGCGAAGCAAATATCTCGGCAAGTTCTTCAACGGATTTTGAGAGCAAAACAGTCTTTTCTATCATGATTTACGCCTTATTCTTGCTATATAGAAACCATCGTATTCTTCATGCGGAAGAAGTGCAATCGTCCCATCATTTTGCTTGAACATATTGTTCAACACGTCAGTTTCAAATGTGATTTTTTCAAGTTCATACTTGCCGTCTTCAAGCACTGTTTCAACCACTTGTCTGTTCTCTTCATCAAATATTGTGCAAGTTGAATAAACAAGTGTTCCGCCGATTTTCAGGTATCTAACGGCATTTTTCAAGATTTCTTTCTGTGTTTTTGCAATCTCTGCGATGTCATTTTCATCCCTTGATAAAAAAACATCCGGATGCTTTCTGAATGTCCCAAAGCAAGAGCACGGTGCATCCAAAAGCACATAGTCAAATGCGTTTTCAAAGCTTAACTCAAACTTGGTTGCGTCAAGTTTTTGCGTTTTGACGTTGTCGGCGCGCATACGGTCTTTGTATGTTCCGATGAGTTTCACTCTATGCTCGTGCAAGTCGCAAGCAACAACATTGCCATTTGGCGTGAGCTCGCTCATGAGCACTGCTTTTCCACCGGGTGCAGAACACAAATCAAGTGCGTCTTTACCGTCAGTTATTCCTAAGGAATAAACTGCAAGAATTGACGACGGCGATTGATATGTTATGAGTCCAGCGCGGAACATATCGCTCACAGCCTTTGTAGCCCTCAAAATGAGCCCGCCGACCTCACTCTCAACATACTTGTCGCCCGCTTTGTCAAGACGCTTTTTGACATCTTCAAGCGTGCTGAGTCTTGAATTGACTCTTATGTGTTCATATTCAAACGGCGATGCGGAAAGAATCTCCTCTGCCTTCTCCCTGCCGTATTGATTTATGAGCTTTTTTACAAACCACTGCGGTTTGGAATATATAACTGAAAGATAATTCTCGTCTTCCTTACTTGGCAAACCATATTCTTTGTTTGCAACCTTTTTGAGCACAGCATTTACAAATCCTGCATTTGCGCTCTTTCCGTTCATTTTTGCAACCTCAACGCACTCGCTGACAATTGCAAACGCCGGAACGTCTGTAAGGCTTAGCAAAGCGTACGTGCCGATTTTGAGGAGAATATGTATGATATTCTGCGGTTTCTTTTTGACGAGTTTACCGAGTATGTATTCAATTTTGACATTTTCATCCAGCACACCGAGCACGAGTTTTGTCGTCATATCGCTCACGTTTTCGCCATGAAAAGCCATATTGGAATACGTCTTTTCCAAAAACACCTTTGTGAGTATTTTGAGTGCTGAACTTATGTGTCTTCTCATATTATTCAAACAAATAGCCGAGCTCAATCTTTCTTCCGCGCAGGAAGTCAACATCGCTCATACGTTTTGCGCCTTCAAGTTGTATGTCGGCAAGTCTCAAAAGCCCGTCATTCGCCTGCACGACAAGTCCGTTTCTCGTGTCGGCAAAGACGACTTCACCGATTTTGTGAGAGGTGTTGTCGTCAACCTTTTTGACTTCAAAAACTTTGAGCTTTTTGCCGTCGTACTCCGTGTACGCGGACGGCCAAGGATTCATGCCCCTCACAAAGCAGTCAAGACCTCTTGCGGTCTTGTCAAATGAGATTTTGCCGTCCTCTTTTTGTATCATTGAGCAATGCGAAACTTCACTTTCATTTTGTT
>DBVQ01000057.1:0-9564 GCA_002308155.1 Christensenella sp. UBA1260 | reverse complement strand
TGGAGCAAAATATCGCCTGCGTCAACGGCTTTGACAGTCTTCATAATCGTGATGCCTGTCTCTTCATCTCCGTTCAAAACTGCCCACTGTATCGGCGAAGAACCGCGATATTTCGGGAGCAAAGAAGCGTGTACGTTGAGCACTGCAAACTTCGGGATTTGCAAAAAGGCATCAGAAAGTATTTGCCCAAACGCCGCAGTGACAATGACGTCCGGCTCAAGTGCTTTTATGTCCGCGATCCCCTCTCTTGACACCTTTTCATACTGCAAAACAGGTATACCAAGTTCCTCCGCCTTTACTTTGAGCGGAGAGGGTCTCAGTTGATATCCGCGCCCCACCGGCTTGTCGAGTCCTGTGACCACCGCTGAAATGGGATATGCACTATTCAGTTTTTCAAGCACGACTGCGGAAAAGTCCGGCGTGCCCATAAACACTATCTTCATATCAGTCTTCGTCATCAACAAAATCTTTGGCTTTTGATGTATAAACTATACCGTCAAGGTGGTCAATTTCGTGGCAAAACGCGCGCGCTGTAAAGCCCTGCACTTTGTAAACCTGCTTTTTGCCGAATCTGTCCTGCGCTTCAACCGTAAGTTTTTCAGGACGGACGACCGTGCCGTATTTCTTTGGCACGGACAAGCATCCTTCAAGCCCCGATTGCTCTCCACTTGCGGACTTGATAACAGGATTGACGAGCTCAAAATAGCCGTCCTCTGTGTCAACAACACAGACGCGCTTCAAAACCGCAACTTGAGGAGCGGCGAGACCTGCTCCGTTTGCCGCTTTGACAGTATCTTTCATGTCGTCAAGCAAGATCCAAAGTCTCTCGTCGAAGTTCTCTACAACTCGGCACTTTTTTGAAAGTATCGGGTCTGGGACTTTCACAATAATACGTATTGCCATTTTTACCTCTATATCAAACTTTGCGGATTGATTTCCACAAATCCGCTGCCTTTTTTCGGTTTGTTTTCGTCGCACAACTTGTACACGTCACTGATTATCATGTCAAACTCTTCGGGCACAAGCCTCATCATGACTTGATAGCGCACGAGCCCGTTCATACGCGTGACAGGCGACCTTGCCGCACCAAGATAGACAAACTTGCCGTGCTCCCTTTCCAGAGCCTGTATGCCGCGATATATATTCCTCGTGCTGTTCACGACATCGTCCTCTTCAAGAGAGGTAAGAAGAACCCTCACAATCTTTGTGTATGGTGGAAACTTTGTGACAAGGCGCGTGTTGATTTCCTTCTTCCAAAATCCCAAATAGTCGTAGGATTTGCCAAATCTAAACACATAGTGTTTAGGTGCATAGGTTTGAAGAATAACTCTGCCCTCTTTGTCCGCTCTGCCCGCGCGTCCTGCAACTTGGGTTATAAGCTGAAAAGTCCTCTCACTAGAACGGTAATCGCTGAAATACAGCGCTTGGTCGGCTTCAAGTATGCCAACGAGTGTGACGTTTGGAAAGTCGTGCCCTTTGGCAATCATTTGCGTGCCCACGAGCACATCAGCTTCACCGTTTGAAAAGGCGTTCAAGATCTTGAAGTAGCCGTCCTTTCTCACGGTTGTATCGTTGTCCATACGCAACGTGCGCACGTTTGGGAAAAGTTTTTTGAGTTCGTCAACCACCTTTTCCGTGCCGATGCGGCCCTGTTTTATCTCAGTGCTGCCGCAATTTGGGCATTTTGTGAGCATACGGTAGCGTCTTCCGCAGTAGTGGCATTTGAGCTCGTTGTCCTCTTTGTGATACGTGAGCGATATGTCGCAGTCTTCACATTTTGCAATATAGCCACACTCTTTGCACCTGATAAACGAGGCATAACCTCGGCGGTTTAAAAAGAGCATAACTTGTTCTTTCTTATCAAGTTTTTCGCGGATCGCTTCTTCAAGTGTCTTTGAAAACAACCCTCTATTGCCCTGCCTAAACTCCTGCGTCATATCCACGATTTCCATTTCGGGAAGCGCATAGGCGGATATGCGTTTGTTCAAAGTTATGAGTTCATACTCGCCGTCCGTCGCCTTGAGATACGTCTCCATATCCGGCGTTGCAGAGCCGAGCACGAGCACAGCATCGTTGTTTTTTGCTCTGAACTTGGCAATGACCTTTGTGTCATAACGTGGATTTGACTCGCTGAGATACGAAGTATCGTGTTCCTCGTCAATTATGATTGCGCCGATATTCTTTAGAGGAGCAAAGATTGCCGACCTTGCGCCAATTGCGATTCTTGCCTCGCCATCGTGCAGTCTTTTCCACTCGTCATATCGTTCGGCGGCGTTGAGCCCGCTGTGCAAAATCGCAACATTCTCTCCAAATCTTGCACGAAACAGCCCAAGCATTTGAGGAGTGAGCGAAATTTCGGGCACGAGCATTATTGCCGTCTTGCCCTGCTCCAAAAACTTCTCAATAACTGTCTCATAGATTTCGGTTTTGCCTGAACCCGTGACACCGTGGAGCAAAAACACTCCTTTGCCGTTTACAATCTTTTCAACGGCAATCTGCTGGTCGGGAGTAAGAACAACGGGCTTTTTGTCCTTTTTGAGTGTGCCGAGAGGTGCCGAACGCTCGTGCACCTTGCTCTCAACGAGAACGCCCTTGTCTCTCAGCCCATTTATTGCGGATGCACCAAACTTTCCGACGAGCAAAGTCAAAAACTGCCCGGAAGTTGCGGCGATGAAGTCAAGTGCTTCAAGTTGCTTTTTTGCTCTGTCCCCGACAATGCTCTTAAGTTCTTCAAGCGGACGAGAATCGTCCACCGTCAAGAATATTCTCGTAAACTCAGGGTCTCTCTCTTCACGGAGCTTTGCGGGAACGAATAGACGTAAAACGTCTATATAGCGAAGATTGTAAGCCTTGCGCATATAGTCCATAAGCGCAAGTTGCTCTTCGTTTATCGGCGTGTCAAGGTATTTCGCCTTTTTGAGATTTGCATATTCGCTCCTCTCTTTCTTTCCTATGACAAAGCCGATCATATGCTGACGTCCAAACTCAACGACGACACGACTGCCGATAGGACAATCGACGCCTTCATAATCGAAGGCGCGGTCAACTTCGCTGGATGAAATGTCAACAATAACTTCTAAAACCATTAAATCAACAAAACTCTGTCAAGGATAAGGTCTGCAAGTTTGCGCTTGGACAGTTTGCCGCTTGCAAACTCCTTGCCGTGTCTATCAATAATGACGACTTCGTTTTCGTCAACTTCAAAGCCGATATCCTTTCTGGACACGTCGTTTGCCACGACGAGATCGGCATTTTTGAGCACGAGTTTTTCTTTTGCAAATTTCACAAGGTTTTCAGTCTCTGCACAGAAAATAACGGACTTTTTGTCACCCTTCTTTTCGCCGAGAGTCTTTGCAATATCCGGATTCTTGACAAAGTCAAGAGTGAGAGTATCGCCCTTGATTTTGTTTGCAAACTTGTCTTTGAGTTTATAGTCGGCAGGAGCGGCGGCAAAGATATAGATGTCAGCATCATCTGCAAACCTTTTGCAAGCGGCAAGCATATCGTCTGTCGTTTTGACTTTTGCCTCCTCCGCCACGGAGTTTGGCACAGTGACAGTCATATTGCCATGCACAAACAGGACTTTTCCGCCCCTATCCGCAACGGCTTGGCACAGCGCCGCACCCATTTTTCCGCTTGAACGATTGGTGAGCACTCTCACCCCGTCAATAGCTTCTTCTGTTCCGCCCGCAGTGATAAGCACGGTTTTGCCTGCAAAATCTTGGTTTGGCGTAAGATAGTTTTCAACCGCTTTGACAATGTCAACAGGTTCAGCCATACGCCCCTTGCCAATATCGCCGCACGCAAGCATTCCAACCGTTGCATCCACAAACTCCACGCCTCTTTCACGCAAAATGCGCATATTCTCTTGCGTTTGGACGTCCTCATACATATTGACGTTCATTGCAGGACACACGATTTTGTGCGCCGTGCTTGCAAGATAAGTCGTGGACAGCATATCATCCGCAATCCCCTGTGCAAACTTGGCAATCACATTTGCAGTCGCCGGAGCAACAAGCAAAACATCCGCCTTTTTTGCAAGCGAAATGTGGTTGATGTCGAACTCTTTTACAGGTTCGAAAGGATTGGTGACGACTGCTGATTTTGCAAGCGTCTGAAACGTGAGCGGCGTGACGAACTCTTGGGCATGGTCGGTCATAATGACGTCAACGTTTGCGCCGAGTTTTTTGAGACGGGAAACGATTTCGCACGCCTTATAGACGGCAATCCCTCCGCTCACGCCGAGCACGACGTTCTTTCCGTAAAGCATATTAGTCGTGGATTATTTTGATTTTGCCTTCGTAGATCTCTTTGCAGGCAAGTGTGATCGGCTTTTCACCGCTCTTTTCAAGATAGGCGCTTTCCGATGTCACGAGCTCACGCGTGCGCTTTGCAACTGCGCAAGTGAGTGCGTATCTGCATTCTGCGCGTGTGATGAGTTTGTCAATAGGTGGATCGATCATCATAAGATTATTCCTCCGATACGAATAAGTTTTTGAGATTTTGGCGCGAAACTTTCAAGTGTTCGCTTTCGATTATATGCACGACTGCGTCTGCACAAGTGCGCGCGACGTTGTTTGTCACGGCGTAGTCGTAATTTTCTATGTCTTTGCCTTCCTTTTCAATTTCGGCAAGGCGACGTTTAAGGCTGTCCTTCGTCTCCGTGCCACGTCCGATGAGACGCGCTTTCAAAACGTCAAGTGACGGCGGCGTTATGAAGATTGTGACGCAGTCAGGATAAAGTTCCTTTATCCTTCTTGCTCCGACAACGTTGAGTTCAAGCAGAACGTCAACGCCACGGCTCAAAGGTCCGTCAATCTCGCTCTTCAATGTGCCGTAGTAATTTGTGAACGTCTTTGTGTACTCAATAAACTCGTCGTTTTTGATTTTTTCTTCAAACTCTTCTTCCGTTATGAAGAAATAGTTGACGCCGTTTTCCTCGCCAGCTCTCGGCTTTCTTGAAGTGCAAGAAATGGAGAATTGGAGATTTGGAATCGAATCAAAGACGAGTTGCATAACCGTCCCCTTGCCGACTCCACTGAAACCTGAAATGACAATAAGCATACCCTTTTTGTCCATAGTAGCCTCTTATTCTATATTTTGCGCTTGTTCGCGCATCTTTTCAATTTCGTTCTTTATGAGAAGCACCTGCTCGGTGATTGCGATATTGTTTGCCTTTGAACCGATTGTGTTTGTCTCGCGCAAGAACTCTTGCACAAGGAAATCCATCTTTCTGCCGACCGGCTCTTCCGCCTCGAGATGACGACGCATAGCTTTGATGTGTGTGGAAAGCCTTGTGATTTCCTCGTCAATAGCACAGTGATCTGCATAGAGCGCAACCTCGGTTGCAAGACGTTGATGGTCAATGAGATTTGGCTCGACGACTTCGGCAATCCTTGCGTTCAAAGCATTGCGATATTCTTCAACAACTTTCGGCGCATATTCCTTTATCACGTTGAGTGATGCTTCAATCGCGTCAAGTTTGAGGGCAAAATCACGCTTTAAGGCTTCGCCTTCCTTCTTGCGCATAGCAGCAAGATTTTCAAGTGCATCTGTAAGCGCATAGATTGCAAGATTTTTGAGCACATCCTCATTTTCAACAGGCGTTTCTCTCACGATAACGTCAGGGACTTTTGCGAGCATAGACACCGTGACGTCATTTGCGACTCCCGTCTCCATTGAAAGAACGTTGATAGCGTGGAGATAATTTCTTGCAAGGTCGCAATCGACCGAGAATGCTCCTTCGTCAACGGATTTTTGCTCATAGGTCAAATAGACGTCTACGTGTCCTCTTGACAATTTCTTTTCAATCGTCTTTTTGAAGTCATCCTCCAAAAACAAAAATGTCCTCGGGAGTTTGAGGCTCAAATCGAGATATCTATGATTGACGGACTTTATCTCGACGGTTATAGTCTTTTTTCCATCGGTTATGACGCCTTTTCCGTATCCTGTCATGCTATACATATGCGCACCTACAAAAATAATTTTTAGCATTATAGCATATTTTTATCTAGAGCACAACACAAAATGCCCAAAAATCGCAATTTCTTTAAAAAAACAAAAAATGCCCGAAATATTCGGGCAAATACAATATTTATCATTATGAGAGCAAAAACTCACTCAATGCCGAGCATACGCTTAAACTCCGGCTCATCAATAATCTTTATTCCGAGCTTTTGAGCCTTCTCAAGTTTAGAGCCTGCATCCTCACCGACAAGTACGATGTCAACAGTTTTTGACACAGATGCGGCGACCTCTCCACCGTTGTCTTCAATGAGCTTTGTCGCCTCTCCGCGCTTGTACGTCGGGAGCGAGCCCGTGAGCACGACTTTGAGCCCGGAAAATACACCTGTTTTTTCCTCTTGTTCTTCAAACTCAATTCCGCTTGCAAGCAAATCTTCAACATATTTAACGTTGTTAGAATTACGGAAATAGTCAAAAATGTTGTTGGCAAGTATTCCGCCGATTCCGTCAACCGAAGACAATTCTTCAAAGCTTGCATTCATGAGATTTTCAAGTGTTCTGAACTTCTTTATCAAGTCTTTTGCGGTCTTTTTGCCAATACCGTCAATGCCGAGTGCAAACACAAATCTGTCAAGTGTTGTATGCTTGGATTTTTCAATTGATGCAAGCAGATTTGCAATCTTTTTATCGCCAAAACCTTGCAATCCAAAGAGATCGGTTGATGTCAAGTTCATAAGGTCGACAGCCGTTTCAAGATGCGTCTCGTTGTAGAGTTGTTCAGCCGTCTTTTCGGAGAATCCGTCAATGTCCATTGCATCTTTTGATGCAAAATGGTCAAGATACGACACGATTTGCGGCGCACAATAGTCGCCTGTGCAATACAAAAACGCACCGACTTCTTTCACTGGCGCACCGCACGCAGGACATACGAGAGGCTTCTCTATCGCCTTTGCGTTCGGGTTTTCAACCGCCACGCCCATAATCTCAGGTATGACGTCGTTTGAGCGGCGAATAAAGACTCTGTCGCCGATTTTGACCTTCTTCTTTTGAATATCTCCAAAGTTGTTGAGCGTCGCTCTTGACACGGTAACACCACCGATATCAACAGGTTCAAGGATTGCAATAGGATTGAGTTTTGCGCTTCTTGAAACCTCCCAAAGTACGTCTTTGAGTTCGGTTGTCATCTCGTCTGCTTTGAACTTGTATGCGATTGCCCATTTTGGGAACTTTTCTGTAAATCCCAACTCTTCACGAAGTGAAACCTCGTTTACTTTGAAGACGACACCATCAATGAGATAGTCAAGATTTGGACGTTTCTCCCCCGTCATATCGGCGTAATTCATTGCTTTTTCCGCATCGTCAACGAGAGCAAAGTCTCCTTCAACCTCAAAGCCTTCCGCCTTCAAAAAATCACGCATATCCGTTTGCGATGCAAACGATTTGTCGCTATAGCCAATGTTGTACGCCATAAAACTCAGCCCACGTTCAGCAGTGACAGCAGGATTGAGATTGCGGATTGCACCCGCGGCACCATTTCTTGCATTTTTGAGAGGTTCAGCGGCGGTTTGATTGTAGCGTTCAAGTTGACTGAGACGCAATATACCTTCGCCTTGTATTTCAATTACGCCTTGATATGAGATTGTTTGTGGCAATTTTTTGATTGTCTTCACTTGTTCGGTGACAATTTCGCCAACTGTACCATCGCCGCGCGTCGTTGCTTTGACAAGTGTTCCGCCCTCATACAGCAAATTGAGTGTGAGTCCGTCAAACTTATATTCGCAGGTGAGTTTTGGCATATTGCCAAGAGCTTTGACAATACGATTGCACCAAGCATAAAACTCTTCTTTGGATTGGCACTTGTCAAGGCTGTATAGTCTTTGCAAATGTTTGGACTGTTCAAACTTCTTTTGCGGAGCACCGCCAACTCTGTGTGTAGGACTGTTTTTGAGTGAAAAACCTTCCTCCGCTTCAAGCGTGCGGAGTTCGTCATAGAGCTTGTCATACTCTGCATCGGCGACAACGGGAGCGTCCTCTTCATAGTAGAGTCTTGCCCACTCATTAAGCGTGTCAACCAGTTCTTTCATTCTTTGAAGCTTGTCCATAATTCACCAAATATATGTCGTTAGAATATCACTTTTTTGATTTTTGCCATTGATAGCTTGTTTGATACAATCCTATTTGTCTTCAATTATTTTGAGTAGCGGAGCGGCAACCGCAAGCGAAAAACGCTTTACTCCGAGCCCCTTGAAAGCGATTGACGCAATCTTGTCTTCGCCCTCTCCGCTCGTTGAAATTATGAGCCCTCTGCCAAACTTTGAGTGCTCCACAATGACGTCCTTTCTGTACGCGTCATAGTTGATGCCTGACGTGGATTTCTTGGCAGGCGTTTGCTTTGCAAATCCACCGATTCCGGTCTTTGTTTGATAGGATGAAGAATAGATATTTTTTGCGTCATTCGTGCCAAACGTCGTGCGTTTTGGAGCATCGTAACCTGCGCCGTATGAGGAATTGGCAAAGCGAACGGTTGATTGCACTCCTCTCATCTCGCCAACAAATCTGCTCTTGTTGAAGGATTCCATTTTTCCAAATCTATAGCGCTGTTTGGAGTTGAGCACAAACAAGTGTTTGCGTGCGCGCGTAATTGCAACATACATCAAACGTCGCTCTTCTTCAATGTCACAGTTGACAATTGCGCGTTGAGTTGGAAAAATCCCTTCGTCACACCCCGCAATGAACACGTTGTCAAACTCGAGCCCCTTCACAGCATGAATAGTTGCGATTGTGACGTAGTTGTCGTCGTCCATTTCGTCCGTGTCGGACACGAGTGCAACGGATTGCATAAAGTCGCTGACAGTTGCGTCGATATTGTCGATTTCAAACTCCTTGACGGCGTTTACGAGTTCGTGAATGTTTTCAAGTCTATTCTCATCTTCCTTGTCGCCGCTCGCCTTCAAAGCCGCTTCAAGTCCGCTTGTCTCCACCATATACGTAAAGAAGTCGGTCGGCTTCATATTTTTGACGCTCTCAACGAGTTTCATTGCAATTTCAGTAAAAGGTGCAAGTTTCTTTTGAGAGTTTGCCGACAAAAGCTGCGGATTTATGAGCACGGAGAAGAACGTCATATTGTGCGCTTGCGCAACAGATTTGAGCTCCTCAACAGTGCTTACTCCGACGCCGCGTTTTGGATAGTTGACAATACGCAAAATGCAGTCGTTGTCGCTCGGATTGAGAGCAAGGCGCGCATATGCGAGAGCGTCCTTGATTTCCTTTCTTTCAAAGAAGCGGAAGCCGCCGAATACCTTATAAGGTATTCCGTGCAAATTGAACTCCTCTTCAAATGTACGTGTGAGCGAGTTTGCGNNCACCAAAACCGCCATATCTTTGTAGGATGATTCGCCGCGGCAGAGATAGTCAATCGTGCGTGCGACTTGGCTCGCTTCCTCACGGTCGCTGTACGCCTCGTAGTACTCAACAGAGTTTTCTTGCTGATTCTCACTCCAAAGGTTCTTTTCGTTGCGGTTTGCGTTGTGTTTAATTACAGAGTTTGCCGCCTTCAAGATTGAAGTCGTACTGCGATAGTTTTGTTCAAGCTTAAACACT
>DBVQ01000090.1:28232-28408 GCA_002308155.1 Christensenella sp. UBA1260 | reverse complement strand
GCAAGATACGTCTTGCCCGTGCCCGCAGGTCCTACGCCAAAGACGATGCTGTTCTTTTTGATTGCGTCAACATAGGACTTTTGTCCAAATGTCTTGGCTCGGATTATCTTGCCGCGCGCCGTGACCGCAACCGTACTGAGCAAATCGCTCACGTCAAACTTTTCGCCGCTCTTTGC
>DBVQ01000090.1:15815-28182 GCA_002308155.1 Christensenella sp. UBA1260 | reverse complement strand
TCTTTTTTTGCAAGTGTTTCAAGTGCGTCAAGCGCATTCAACGCCTTTTTGACATCCTCTTCTTGACCGACTATTTTCACGCTGTTGCCCGAAGCAAAAATCTCCACGAAAAATGCCGCCTTGATTTTGTCAATATTGGAGTCCAATTCTCCAAAAACGCCCATGAGTGTTTCGTAGCTTTCAAATTGTTTTTCAACTGTGGTTCTCAACTTATTTTTTCCTCCGCTTCAACGGTGACTGTCACGTATTTGCCATCCGCCGACTCTTTGATTTCATAGTAGGTGTCAAGCACCTTAACCGCCGTGCCTATCTCGCCAAGCACTTGGGAATAGGCACAAAGTTTCATTTCTTCGTCTGTGAGCGCGCGCGACTCGCTGACGCTCGCAATCTCTCTGAACTCATACGTGTACACCTCATACGGCACAAAAAACTCGTTTTTTGCCACGCTGACTTCAAGCTCGTATTTTTCAAACTTGCAGGTCGGCGTCTTGGGCTTTTTGCCAAAGAAGGAGAGCTTTGTCACCCGCTTCGTCTTGCCGTACACCTTTTTCAAAGTAGTATTTGCAAAATACAACTTTTTTTGATAATAGACCTTGCCCCAGACTTCTCCGCTCGCTTGCACGGGAATTTTGTCCTCGCCGTACTCCGTGTAGCCGTCAATGAGCAAGTCCCCGACGTTTACAACGTCGCCGTATTTTACGACCGCTGTGCCACCATCAACAATAACCCTTGTGACAACCGCGCGCTTTGTCGCTTTGACAGTAGAGCCTAAAATCTCTTCAAACTCTGCGCGGGGCAATTCCTCTTTGATATAGACGGCAATCTGCCCGCCGTTTTTACTGACAGACGCAAATGCCACGCCGTCAAGGGACAAAATCTGCTTTGAAATCGCATCGCAGTCCACGTCCGCAACCTTTCCACCCCGCTTGACGCCATGCTCTTCAAGCATAGCGGCAACCTGCATTTTGAGTGATGCATCGCTTGCGCCCGAGACGCTCACGCGCGTGATGAAAGAGGTGCATATCAAGCAGGCTACTGTGGCAAGGGCAAGCCCTACCACTATCCCCAAACGAGAGAGTAAACCAAAAAAAGACGGCACTACCCCTATTATCTTAATTATTATATAATCATAGCATAATCTATTTAATATTGCAATAACTTCGTCCAAATGTTTTGACAAAACCTTAATTATGACAAAGCTGTCGCCCTGTTCAACAATTTTAACGGAGATGTCGTTTGGCAGAGCCGCAAGCGCTTTGAAGGCGTTTTTTGAGTTGATTTTGACAAGCGTTTTGCCGAACTTATTTGCAAAAACTCGCAATCTATTCAGGTGTTTTGCCCTTTTTCTTGTTTTTGTCTCAATAGGTTTTTCAAGACGCTTTCTTGCCTTTTTCTTGTTGATATTTGCGCTGTTGTTTCTCTCGTCAACAACGTCAACCGACTCTTTTTCGGCACGTGATACAATCTCAGATTTTTTGGATTTCAACACACGATATATCCCCCTTCAAAAACATATCTCCTCCGCCCATTTGCACAACCCAAAGCCCCTCTCCAACCACTCTCAAAATGCCTTTTTTGACCTTGATTTTCACCTCATTTTGAGTGGTTAGAATGACGTTTTTGACTCCACTGACCACAATATTGCCGCTCCCAAGCAAAGTGCAAACAAACGGCAAATTGCCGTCCTCCAATTTGAGCTTTTCTTTTATTTCATCAACGAACATATTAAAACTTATGTTTTAAAAAAATGTTTAATGCTATGAAGTTTTGCACAAAAAAAGCGACCTGACAAAGCAGGTCGCAAAACTGTTTGTTTTTATCAATACTCTATATCGCCGTCGCCATCGTCAACGTATTCCTCATCAAACGGAACATCATCGTCGCTCGGAGCAGGAATATCGTCAAAATCACCAAACGGCAATTCCTCTGCTCCCAACACATCTTGCAAATCACTTGCGACATTTTCAAGCTTTTCAAGCTTGCTGTCATTTTCAAAGTTGTTTCCGTCAACGAGTTTTTCAGGTGCAGGAGCTTGTGGCACCGGCTTCTTTGGGGCTTCAACCATACCGTCATTGAGCTTGACGCCAGCCTCTTTTGCACCCTTTTCAGCTGCTTTCTTGGCTTTCTTCTCTGCGTCTTCGCTTGCAACGTATTCCTCATTTGGTTTGCCAAACTCAACGTCTTGGTCCTCATATTCCATAAACGAAGTGGTGTTTGAATCCCATTTGAGTTTGACTTCGCCGATAGCACCGTTTCTGTTTTTCTTGACGTCAAGGATGACTTGGTCGGCAGGAAGCGCACTGTTGTATTTGGACGGATTGCTCAAAAATGCGACGACGTCCGCGTCTTGCTCGATTGCGCCCGATTCACGAAGGTCGCTGAGTTGCGGCGTATGTGATTCTCTCTTTTCAATATCACGGGACATCTGTGAAAGCACGAGGATTGGGCAGCCGAGTTCCTTTGCATAGACTTTGAGCTTTCTTGACATAGAGCTAACTTCAACTTGACGGCTCTCCGTAGAGCCACCGCTTGACATGAGTTGCAAATAGTCAATAATGACAAAGTCAAGCCCTTTTTCACGTTTCATACGGCGGCACTTTGACAAAATGTCGCTTGGACTATTCAAAGAATAATCGTCAATATAGATATCTGCGGCAAGGAGTGCGTTGTACGCCTTGAAGAGTTTGGCAAAGTCGCCGGATGACATACCGCCAACCGTGTTCATGCGGTCAAACTCTACCTTTGAAACATAGGCTAGCATACGTTTTGCAAGCAAGTCCGCAGGCATTTCCAGCGAGAACACTGCAACCTTCTTGCCATGATTGAGTGCCGAGTTTGCGGCAATGTTCAAAGCAAGAGCAGTTTTACCAACAGACGGACGTGCGGCAAGCAAGACAATTTCGCCCGGTTTCAAGCCGTGTGTCATGTGGTCAAAGTGCGGGAAATCTGTGTTGATGATATTTTTGACAACGTGCCCTTGTTGCAAATCTTGAATATTGTTGATTGCCATGACAAGTGCTTCGCTTGCAGGCGTGAGAGCCTTTTGCGAGTTTTGCTCTGCAATGCCATAGACGATTTGCTCTGCCTTTTCAAGTGCGGCAGCACCGTTTTCGCTTTCATAACCATGCTTTGCGATTTCGTTGCCCGCTTCAATAACCTTTCTTGAAAGGCTGTCGCGTCTCACAATGTCAGCATAGTATTCGCAGTTTGCGGCAGAAGGAATGCCCTCAGCGAGTTCACTGAGATAGGAGATTGAGCCAACTTCGTCAAGTTTGCCGATTTTGTCAAGCGCGTCGGACACAGAAACTGTGTCAATCGGCACACTCCTCTCCTGCAAATCTTTCATCACGTCAAAGATCGTGCGATTTGCGGCGAGATAGAAATCATCCTTTTTGAGTGCAGGGATAAGCATATCGGCGGCTTTGTCGTCGATAAGAATTGCACCGAGCACAGCGTTTTCGGCGTTGATGTTGTTGGGCATGCCCCTGTTTATAATTCTTTCGTTTTTATCTGCCATATTTCTTCCTTCTGACACGCACTATTGTGATAATAATCCCGACAATCAAAATTGCTGCGCCGACCAAGATACCATACCAAGTGGCGGAGTTTTGAACGCGGAGGGACAATGGTGCTTCAAAACTGCTATCCGTCTCGTTGAGGGGATAATCAAAGATATAATTGTCGCCTGATTTGGTGGCTTCAACTCCCCCTTCCAAAGATTTATAAATTGTAGCATACTCAAACACAACTTTCAAGTTGTGATATTCAACTTCATCAACAATTCGCTGTTCTTGTGTCAAGCTGCTCTCCACAACACTAAATATCGTTGAAGGGTCAAAACTCACGACATAATCATATCTGTCGTAGAATATATTTTCCGCCGTTCTGTCATAATGCCAATTTGCTTGTGCGCCCGCAAGTTTCAAACTTTCATCGTTGGTTATCGCGACGTATGCAGTCATCGTGTCTGCATCCGCGTCATAGGTGAAACGCTTGACATACATCCCGTATGCAATATCACCTTTCGTCTCCTCCTTGTTGTCGCACGCACACAAAAAAACGCAAGACGAAATTATGACGACAAGCGTCAATAAAACAAAAACTATTGTTTTAGCTCTCTTTGCAATCATAATCTCTCCTTGCAAAAAAGTCTTATTCAAAAGATTTTTCAAGCTCTAAAAGCGTATCGGCAAACTCTTTCATTGCCTTCTCATACGGAGCGTCTGTTTCAAGATCAACGTCAGCAAGACGAATGATATCAAGAGGTGCCATACTTCCGCCCGCAGACAAGAATTGTCTGTACTTGTCAAAGTATGCCTCGCCCTTCTCCAAAATATTGCTTGCAATAGACACAGCGGTCGTGATGCCTGTTGCATATTTGTAGACATAATAACTGGAATAGAAGTGCGGAATCCTTGCCCACTCATATTTGATGAGGTCGTTGTGCTCAACTGCCTCGCCATAATACTTCTTGTTGAGTGCAAGATATTCGGCGCAGAGGTTGTCGGCGGTGATTGGCTCTCCGTTTTCAACCTTTGTGTGCGCAATGACTTCAAACTCGCTGAACATCGTCTGCCTGAAGAGCGTCGTGCGGAACATATCAAGATAGTAGCTCAAAAGATACTTTCTAAGTTCGCCCGTTGCTGTTTTCAAAAGATGCTTGAGGAGCAACACTTCGTTGACTGTGGATGCAATCTCCGCGACGAAAATCTCATAGCCCGCCTTCTGCTCTGGCTGATTTGAGTTGGAATAGAAGCTGTGCATCGCGTGCCCGAGCTCGTGCGCAATCGTGAAGACATCATGCACTGTCTCCTGATAGTTGAGGAGTACAAACGGGTGCACACCGTAGCAGCCCCAAGAATATGCGCCACTGCGTTTGCCCTTGTTCTCATAGACATCCACCCAACCGTCTTCAAATGCGGATGCCAATGTCTCTTGATAGTCCTTGCCCATGACGGAAAGCGCTTCCTTCACTGTCTTCACAGCGTCCGGATATGGCATTGCAACCTTTTGCTCCTTGACGATTGGGAGATAGAGGTCGTACATATTGAGGGTATCAAGCCCCAAAACCTTCTTGCGAAGTGCAATATATCTGTGAAGTGGCGCAGTCCCCTTGTCAACTGCTTCCAAAAGTTTTCTGTAGCAAGTCGGCGGAACGTTCTCTCTGTACATAGAGTAGTCAAGCGCGCTCTTGAATCCGCGAACCTTTGCAAAGAACCAATCTTTTTTGACATTGCCAGCGTAGTTGGCAGCAATCATATTGATGTGGTCCTTGTAGGCTGTGAACATACTGTCAAACGCTCTTGCTCTCACACCTTGATTTGGGTTTTGAAGCAAGAGCCCATACATGCCGTGGCTGAGCTCAATCTTCTCGCCGTTTTCGTCCTCGACAGGCGTGAACTTGATGTCCGCGTTGTCGAACATGCTGTAAACTTCTTCGTTCGTGTCCGCAAAGATTTGCATTTCACTGAGGAGCTTCTCCTCTTTCTTTGAAAGCACGATCTCCTTGTCGCGGATGAGTTTTTCAAACTCAACGGAATAGTTTTTGAATCTCTTTTTGTTTTTGAGTTCTTCAAGTCTTTCCTTTGAAAGTTCACAGAGTTCAGGTGTTATGAAAGAAGCGACGGAAGAATACTTGACAATGAGCATCTGCACTCTGTCTGCAAGTGCTTGATACTTCTCAACTTTTGCATCTTCATCGTGGCGCATTCTTGCATAGCACAAGAGGCGCATGATGTCGTGCGTAAGTCTTGTCGTGAGCTCCAAGCAATCAAAGATGTTGTCATCGTCTTTGAGTTTATCTTGATATTGTGCGAGGTGCGGAATACGCTCGTCGGTTGCAAAATAGCACTCTTCCCAAGCGTCGTCGGTTGCAAAGATATCTTCAAGTTTCCACTTATACTTGGCTTCAACCTTGTCTCTTTCAAAAATCATAATCTATCTCCAAAAAGTTGTTTCGTTTTTCAAAACAGGCTGTTTATCTTGCGGTTTTTACTCAATAAACAGCGTATCGTCCAAAAACTCAGGGTCACAAGTCAAACGCACGCCGAGCTTTCTAAACGGATTTTCATCCGCCTTGTAGAGCATATGTGTTGAGTGCGCCTCGCAGTTTTGCAAGTTCTTGAGTTGCTCCATTGCTGTTGATGCGTTGGCATCACTCGCCGCGCAGATAGACAGTGCCATAAGCGCCTCTTCAAGTGTCAACGTGCTGTTGTGCTCATTGAGGATTGAAGATTTGAGGTCAAGGATAGGGCCGATTACGTATGGCGAAATGAGCTTTTGTCTGTCCTTGATTTCCGCAAGTGCCTTGACTGCGTTGAAAACGCAAGCGGCGGATGCGCTCATTCTGTCACTGTGCTTGCCCGTGACGATTTGTCCGTTTGGAAGTTCAATCGCAACCGCGCCGCAGTCGTTGTTTTTTGCGCTCTTTTCACGTGCCGCAAGAGCAACCTTTCTGTCTGAAGGGCTGATGCCGAGACGCGACATGAGATATTCAAGACGTTTGACTGTGTCCTCATTTCCTGCACCTGTCTTCAAGTCGCAGAGTGCTTTGAAATATCTTCTCAACACTTCTTGCTTTGAAGCATCTTGGCACGCTTCGTCGTCCGTGATGCAATAGCCCGCCATATTGACGCCCATATCTGTCGGCGATTTGTAGATGCACTCCTTGCCCGTAATTTTTGCAAGGATGCTGCTGACCACTGGGAAAACCTCAATATCGCGGTTGTAGTTGACTGTGACAACGCCGTATGCGTCAAGATGGAAGTTGTCCACTTTGTTGACGTCTTTAAGGTCTGCCGTTGCCGCCTCGTACGCCACGTTGACAGGATGGTTGAGAGGAAGGTTCCAGATTGGGAAGGTTTCAAATTTTGCGTAGCCTGCTTCGACTCCGTGTTTGTTCTCGTGATAAAGCTGGCTGAGACAGGTGGCGAGCTTTCCACTGCCCGGTCCCGGGGCGGTGAGAACGACAAGACGACGTGAGGTTTCAATATATGGGTTGGCACCATAGCCCTCGTCGGAGACGATTGTGTCAATCTCGTGAGGATAGCCCTTTGTCGGACGGTGGATATACACCTTGATGCCGCGGTTTTCAAGTTTCTGCTTGTAGGCAAGTGCGCCTTGTTGATCCGTGAACATCGTGATAACCACGCAGTTGATGTAGATGCCCATCGCGGAGATGTTGTCAATCATTCTCTCCACTTCACTGCCATAAGTGATGCCGTAGTCGGCGCGAATCTTGTTGCGCTCGATTGCGTTGGCGTTTATGCAGATGATGAGCTCCGCTTCGTCTTTGAGCTTTTGCAAAAGTTTGATTTTTGCCGCCTTGTCAAAGCCCGGCAAAACTCTCGCTGCGTGCAAGTCGTCAAAGAGCTTTCCGCCAAACTCCAAATAGAGTTTGTCAAAGTGGCTGATGCGCTCGAGTATGTGCTCGGACTGCTTTTCCATATACAGATTGCTGTCAAAACCTATCCTGTCCATAGTTTTCCTCTCGTGTATAATTTCTCGCGCGAAGTATCACTTGTGATACTTGCAACGCTACTATTTTATTTCATTTATTTTGTTTGTCAACACTAAACACAAATTGTGTTTGAGATTTTTAATCCGGCACGCGGACCGCAAAATCTATCGGTGCGGATTTGAAGATTTGTTTACCCTTTGTCGTGCGCGTGTCAAGGCGGATATTTTCGGTGTTGATAATCGTCGTTTCGTCCCCTGCCGCAAACGCAATATCATACGGCATCTTGACGGTTGCGATATATTTGACGTAGGACTTTTCAAGCTCGACGAGTTTGACGCCCTTCAAATATCTTGACGACACGTCAATCGTTGAAGTGATAACTCTCTTCAAATAGCCGTTGCTCGTTGCGACGACGATTTCGCCCTCTTCTTCCACTTGCCCGCCAAATGCGATTGTTGCTCCGTCATTGAGTTTCATACCCTTGACGCCCGCCGCCTTTCTGCCTTGGATTGGCACTTCAACTGCGCCGTACAGGAGCACTTGTCCGTCGGTTGAGACTTCCATAACGTAGAGGTCGTCGTTTACAACTTCAACGTTTATGAGCTCGTCGCCGTCCGAAATTATGATTGCTTGCAGATACGACTTGTTCGTCTCAGTAAACTCGCCAAGGTCAACGCGCTTGACTGCTCCGAGTTTGGTGAACAAAATGAGTTCGCCAACAGGTGCGCCGTCAAAGAATATGAGCTTGACCACTCTCTCGCCCGTCTTGACGTCTTGATTGAGCGTGCCCACCTTGTATGCCTTCTCTTTGAAGCGTTTTTCCGGGAGATTGGTGACGTCAATCTTTATAAGATTGCCAAAGTTGGTGAACGCATAGAGGTTGCCCTTGTTGTTGACGGAAATCGCCTGCAAAGGAAGCGCATCTTTGTCAATGGACGCAAAATCCTTCCCCGCCATTGAGAAGCTCTTTTGCGACATAAATCTCAACTGACCTTCGTTGTTCAAGCAAATGACGCCGTCGCGGTATGGGATTGCCTCCGCTTCGGATGGAGCTTGATAGTTGTCAGCCTGCTCGTCGTTTGCCACGATAACAGACATACGTGCAGAGCTTTGATTCTTCTTTATCTCAAGCAACTCTTCTTTGACGACGGATAGTTGTCTGCGCTTGCTGTCGAGGATTGCTTGCAAGTGTGCAATCGTCTTTTCAAGAGTTGCGAGTTCGTCTTCAAGTTTGCCGACTTCAAGTTTGGCAAGGCTCTTAAGGCGCATATCAAGGATTGCTTGCGCCTGAACGTCGCTTAGGTCATAGCGTTGACGCAAAGTCTCTTTTGCCTTTGCCGTGGATTCGCTCTCCTTTATTATGCGGATAACTTCGTCAATGTTGCGGATTGCAATGAGAAGACCTCTCACAATCTCCGCCCTTGCCTTTGCGGCTTTAAGATCGTAGGTTGCGCGCTTGACAATGATTTGACGTTGATACTCTACGTAATATTTGAGATATGCTTTGAGGCTCAATTGCTCTGGCTTGCCGTTTGCGATTGCAACCATATTGATTGAGTAGCCCATTTCAAGATTGCTCTTCTTCATGAGGAAGGCAACAATCTTGTTTGCGTCCGCATCACGTTTTAGTTTGATGACCGCACGCGTACCCGTCTTGTCGCTTTCGTCCACGACATCCGCGATGCCGGAGAGCAATTCTTTGTTCTGCTCTTTGAGGTCTGCAATGCGTTGCAAAAGCTCTGCTTTTGACACTTGATACGGGATTTCGGTTATGACGATATTCTTCTTGCCGTTGTCGTCCTTTTCAATATGCAGACGAGAACGGATGATAATCTTGCCCTTGCCCGTCTCGTATATGCTCTCCATGCTGTCAACCGGGATGATAAATCCGCCCGTTGGGAAGTCAGGTCCATGGAAAACTTCAAGCAGTTCCTTCGTCGTGCAATTTGGATTGTCTATCTGCATGACGACTGCGTCAATGCACTCGCCCATATTGTGAGTCGGGATGTTTGTCGCAAGACCGACTGCGATGCCGTTTGCACCGTTGACAAGCAAGTTCGGGAAGCGTCCCGGAAGTGTCGTAGGCTCCTCTGCACTGTCGTCAAAGTTGGGTTGCCAAATGACTGTCTCCTTGTCAATGTCGCGGAGCATTTCAAGGGCTAACGGACTCATTCTTGCTTCGGTATAACGATATGCCGCCGCCGAATCGCCGTCCACAGAGCCGAAGTTGCCGTGGCCGTCAACAAGTTTCATTCGCATAGCGAATGGTTGTGCAAGTCTAACCAGTGCACCATACACTGAGCTGTCGCCGTGTGGATGGTATTTGCCAAGGCAGTCGCCGACAATCTTTGCGCACTTTTTGTGCGGCTTGTCAGGCGTGAGCCCCATCTCATGCATGGAGAACAGCACTCTGCGCTGAACAGGTTTGAGTCCGTCCTCAACGCGCGGAATTGCGCGGTCCAAAATGACGCTCTCGGAATAAGGCATCATCGAGTTGTGCATGACCTCTTCAAAGACGGTGTTTAGCACTACGGAATTGTATTCAATTTCTTGAGTTTGTTTCTTTGCCATATTCTCTCCCCGCCTTAGTCCTCAGTATTCTTGCTGATTTTGAAGTCGTCAATCTTGTTGAAGTCAGCATACTTGTAAATATAGTCCTTTCTTATGTTGCTGTCGTCGCCCATAAGGATTGTGATACGCTTGTCCGCCATTGCCGCATCGTCGATTTCAACGCGCGTGAGCGTGCGTTTTGCCGGATTCATAGTCGTGTCCCAAAGTTGCTCCGGATTCATTTCGCCGAGACCTTTGAAACGTTGAAGAAGTGCGTTCTTGCCCATCTTCTTCTGCCCTTCAACGAGCGCCGCATCGTCGTAGCAATAGAGGATTTCGTCCTTCTTTTGCAGACGATAAAGAGGTGGCATACCGATATACACGTGTCCCTCCGTTATGAGTTGACGCATATAGCGGAAGAAGAATGTGAGAAGAAGTGCTCTTATGTGCGCGCCGTCTTGGTCCGCGTCCGCCAAAATTATGACTTTGTCATATTTTAGGCTCGCAAGGTCAAAGTCAGGGTCAATGCCCGTGCCGAGTGCGCTGATGAGCGTCGCAAACTCTTCATTGGCAAGGATTTTTTCAAGGCTCGCTTTCTCCACGTTGAGCGGTTTGCCACGAAGTGGCAATATCGCTTGAAAACCTCTGTCTCTTGCCTGCTTTGCGCTGCCGCCTGCAGAGTCGCCTTCAACGATAAACAGTTCGTTTATAGAAGCGTTTCTGCCCGAGCAGCTTGCAAGTTTGCCCACGAGGTTCAAACTGCTGAGTTGATTTTGTTTGCGGCTGATGTCCTTTGCGCGCTTTGTCGCCTCTCTCGTCTTTGCCGCGCCCATAGCTTTGGCGATAATCTTCTCCGCCGTAGCCTTGTAGCCGCGTTGAAGCAAGAGTTCAGAGAGTTTTTCTGTGACGAGGTTTTCAACTTTCGGACGCACTTCGGGGTTGCCGAGTTTGCCCTTTGTTTGACCTTCAAACTGAACGTTTTGCATCTTGACGGTTATGACCGCAACCATACCTTCTCTGAAATCTTCGCCGAGCAGGTTGGCTTGCTTTTCTTTCAAAATATTGTTTTTGCGAGCATAGTCGTTGAACACTCTCGTCACCGCGCTCTTGAAGCCCATCTCGTGAGTGCCGCCTTCGGCGGTTGGGATGTTGTTGACATAGGAATAAATGTTCTCCGTATAAGCGGTCGTGTGCTGGATTGCAACTTCCACTTCAAAGCGGTCATCCTTTGCCTCAACGTAGAGCGGCTTGTCATAGAGCACTGCTCTGCCCTCGTTGAGATAGCACACGTAGTCAGCTATGCCGCCCTTGTAGCAGAACACATCGTGCCTGTCCGTGCCGCCGTCGAGTGGCATACGATTGTCGTCAATCACGATTGTGACGCCCTTGTTGAGATACGCCACGTCGCGCATACGCTCTGCGATGACGGAATAGTCAAATCTCTCTTTGCCAAAAACTCTCTCGTCCGGCTTGAAAGTGACCGTTGTGCCCGTGCCCTTTGCCTTGCCAATAACTCTGAGCGGAGTCTTGACGATGCCGCTCTTGATTTTCGTGCCAACTTGCGGAGACCAAAACTCCGTGCGATAGAGGTTGCCGTCGCGTCTTACGTCAACGGTGAGCCACTCTGAAAGTGCGTTTGTGACCGATGCGCCGACGCCGTGCAGACCGCCGGAGAAAGTGTATTCGCCGTTGTCAAACTTTGCGCCTGCGTGCAACTGAGTGTAAACGACTTCAACGCCGCTGATTTTGAGCTTTGGATGCTTGTCAACAGGTACGCCGCGTCCGCTGTCCGTGACGCGCGCAACATTGTCGTCCAAAAGCTCAATCTTGACATTGTCGCCATAGCCGTTGGCGGCTTCGTCAATAGCGTTGTCAATGATTTCCCAAAGTATGTGGTGCATACCTTTGCTGCCCGTTGTACCGATGTACATACCGGGACGTTTTCTTACGGCGTCAAGTCCTTCAAGAACTTTGATTTTTTCCGCTCCGTATTCTTGTTTTGCCATTTTGTACCTTTATGCCTTTTTATTTTTCAAATTGAGTTCGGGCTCTAAAGCACCATATCACAACTTCTGCACTGATTTTGGGACAAATCTTCGCCTGTGCGCACATGCGTGCATGCCCGAATATTATAAATAATTTGTTATAAAACTATAACAAATCAATTTTAACACAATATCTTGTTTTTTTCAAGTCTTTCCAAACACAATTTCTAGGTTTTTTTGACAAAAAAATATGGGCATACTTCATGCTCATTACAACGCTTTTTAAAACTGCGTGAGCGGGATGAGATGCAAGAAAACAAAAAAAAACACCCCGCCCAATGTACTAAAGCGTACATGACGGGGTGTATTTGTT
>DBVQ01000090.1:15422-15791 GCA_002308155.1 Christensenella sp. UBA1260 | reverse complement strand
TTCTCAAGGAAGTCAGCATACACATCTTGATTGTTGACTTCGTTGAGGATCTCGTGTCTTGCACCCTCATAGAGCGTGATGCTGAGGTTTTCAACACCGAGTTTGTGATATTGCTCATAGAGTTTTTCAACGAGTTTGCCGTTGCCACCGACTGGATCATGGTCGCCTGAGAAGAGTGCGATTGGCTTTTTGACGTCAATCTTGGCAAGGTTCTTTTTGTTGTAGCTTGCTTTCAAGCCGTTAAGGAAAAACTTGAAGAATGCAACTGACATAACATATCCGCACTCGTCGTCTGCGATGTATTTTTCAACTTGCTTTCTATCTCTTGAGAGCCAGCCGAAGTCACCCTCTTCAACATATGGCTTGTTG
>DBVQ01000090.1:15168-15401 GCA_002308155.1 Christensenella sp. UBA1260 | reverse complement strand
GCTCTCTTGTCGCCGTCCTTGCCGAACAAGCAATTTGCAAGCATGCAGCCAACAGAAAGAAGTGCACCCTTTTGGCAAGCAGAGCCGCAGAGGATTGCGCCAACGTGGTCAACGCTCTCTTCAATGTATCTTTGACCGACCATACTGCCATAGCTGTGTCCGAGATAGACAACCGGCAAACCGTATTTTTCTTTCAACATCTTTGTGATTTCAACTTCGTCGCGAACTGTGTC
>DBVQ01000090.1:14845-15082 GCA_002308155.1 Christensenella sp. UBA1260 | reverse complement strand
ACGATAAATCCGTTTGCGTTCAAAAACTTTGCAAAATCGTCATAACGAGTTGCGTGCTCTGCCATGCCGTGTGCGATTTGAACGACACCCTTTGGGCTCTTTACATCGTCCCAAAGATAGCAAGCGAGCACTGTACCGTCAAAACTGGTGAATTGTTCATTTTTCATAATACTTCTCCCGTGTCGCCGAAGCGATTTATTTTCAATATAAATCAAGTTTAACACACAAAAAACAAAA
>DBVQ01000090.1:0-14729 GCA_002308155.1 Christensenella sp. UBA1260 | reverse complement strand
GCGGAGGCACGGGCGGACACATATATCCCAATCTCGCGCTCATCCCCGATTTCAAGGACGCAGGGTTCTCGCCCGTCTATATTGGAGGCGCAGGCGACACGCAGGAGAGGCAACTTGCAAAGGAGCACGATATTCCCTATTTTGCCGTGCCTGTCGTCAAGTTTGCAAGGTCGTTTGACCAAAAATCAATCAAAAACAATTTGACAATTCCCGCCACTTTGAAACGTGGCATAGTTGAGGCAAAACACATCCTTGAAAACCTCTCCCCCGCTTTTGTGTTTTCAAAGGGCGGATTTGTGTCTTTGCCCGTAGTCATTGCCGCCCACAAACTCGGCATACCCGTCTTTGCGCACGAGTCGGACATAACGCTCGGACTTGCAAACAAAATCGCCAAACTCTATTGTGCTACAATTTTGAAAGGCAACAAAAAGTCAACTTTTGAAGGCGAATATGTGGGCATACCACTTCGCAAAGAACTGTTTGAAGGCACAAAGCAATCGGCAAGGCAAACACTCGGCATAAACACAAA
Organism: Christensenella sp. UBA1260; assembly: GCA_002308155.1. Classification (GTDB taxonomy): domain Bacteria; phylum Bacillota; class Clostridia; order Christensenellales; family CAG-917; genus CAG-475. The sequence continues at coordinate 14,200 of DBVQ01000090.1, read as the reverse complement.
AAAGAAGGTGCTCCTCGTGCTCGGCGGCTCGTCGGGCGCAACAGCTTTGAATAACTTTGTGAAAGCGGAACTTCACGAGCTCACAAAACGATATTTCGTTTTGCATATAGCGGGCAAAGGCAAAAACCAACAGTTGTCGCACGCAGACTATCTTGCGTTTGACTATGCGGAAAACATTGCCGACTTTTATCATGCAAGCGATATAATTCTGTCGCGTGCAGGTGCGACGGCTGTCGCGGAAATCTCCGCGCTCAAAAAGCGTGCAGTATTCGTCCCCCTGCCCAAAGGTGCGTCAAGGGGCGACCAAATATACAACGCACTGCTCGCCAAAGAGTACGGCGCAAAGGTTGTGGAGCAATCGGCAGACGAAAAGACGTTTTGCGACAATCTTCTCCTTGCAATCGACAGCGCCACAAAAAATCCGCCAATGCAGCCAATCTCAAACGACACCAACGGAAAGATTGTAAAACTAGTGTGTGATAGTCTTGCCACGTAGGTGGACTATGCACAATCAAAAAACTATGGCAAAATGGCTGGCGGTCGCGCTTCTTTTAATGGTGGCAATCGCCTGCTACGTCGCGCTCAGCGCAATTCTCAAAAAGGACACTTCATCCGCTCCCGCAACGGCGACAGCGACAGAAACACAGCAAGACGCAATTGCATCACAAAACTTTGACGAGGGCAAACAGGAGCATACTCCCGTCTATTCAACTTTCCCGCGCCAAGCCGAACAGATTGGCAAAGTATCAATCCAGCACGTGGGCGGAGAAAACGACGAGCACTTTGTTGCATCTCACAAAATCGGCGAAAACCTGCTTGTGATTTACAGCTCATTATCAAATGAGTACGACCAAAGAGAAAGCGGATTGCATATTGCCACTTTTGTCGGCAACTATCTTTTGAGCGTGCAAAAAATCGCTGACACAGACGAAGAATACTTATCTTCAACAATCTCAAAAACAGGTGTCGTGATAGCAACGAAAGCGCCAACAAAAACTATCTTGAGACTTGCGTCATCTTCGGGCGAACTGAAAGCGGAAGCATCGTTTGAACGATTTGAAAACGCCAATTTGACGATTGATCAAACCACACCNNTGTGCGCTTTCTTTGTGGGTGGCTCGGTTTTGAGGGCAATGACGATTGACGATTCGCTTGCTGTATCACGCTCCGCTTTTGTCTATTCCACACAAAATGCAAACATAAAAACCGTCGTCTGTTTCAAGGATTATCAACTCATATTTTTGCAAAATGACAATGCCTTTGAAATTGTCAGTTTTTCATCAAAAAGCGGGTTTATCTGTAAATATCGTGATATAAACTCCACTTTCATTCAAATACTTCCCAATTCGCTTGGCTCAAACTTCGCGTTTGCAACCCTCGTATCAGTCAGTCAAAACGGCACAAAATCCAGCCGCATTTGCACCTTTGATACGCAAGGAAATATGCTTGATATATACGTCTTGCAAGGCGTTGAAAATGGCGTCTTGAAACAGGTTGATGAAACAATCATGCTATATTCTTTTGACACTGCCTATCAGTTTTGTTCTCACCTAGAATTGGTGGCAACAAAACCTTGCTCGTTTGACACATCGCTGTTTGTAAAAGGCGCCTCACTCAAAAACGTGGACGGGACAAATATGTTTGTCGCAACGGACGGAATAACCTTTCAAATCATTGACGACAATTTTGACATGCTTTTTGCCGCAAAAGGGAAAAACGTCTGCGTGGACAAAGACGCCGGCGGCAAAACTCAAATCATCTATGAGGGCAAAAACAACGACGTCTTGACTTATATGGCGTTTGGGGGCTACGATATCATCCTCGCAAGCATGTGAGATTGCTTGTTGACACGCCTGCATTTTGGAGCTATAATGTTTGTATGGGCAAGAAAACAAAAAATACAGACAAACAACCATACTCCAATATGTTTGCAAGAAAGATAGTCCTTCTTGTCGGGCTCGCAATCACGGTTATCGGCTTCCTTGCCGTGCTGCTTGGCGCGCTCGTTTTGTTTGTGCCAAACCTTGATGTGATAAAGGGCTACACGCCAATCATGCAAATCATATACTTATTGTCGGCAGGCCTCGTTGCGTGCTTTGTCGGTGTAGTGTTTGCGGTTGCAGGAGCAAATACAATGAAGAGCCTTGCTCGTCTAGCGTTTTTCCTTGGCACTGTATCATTTATCGTCGGCGCGGCAATTCTTGTCATCTGCCTGTTCTTCAAAACAGTGCTCCCACTCCCTGCACTTGAACGTCTTTCGGGAGGAGAAGCTGCGGAAGCAATATCAATGCTAATATAATTTGGCAATTCAAAAGGCGCACAACTGTGCGCCTTTTTTTATGCCTTTAATCTAATCTTTTCAATTTTCCTCTTGCTCTTGGACTTCCTCAACTTCTCTGAAATACTCCTCGTTTTTCAGGGACGGAAGATTTGTTTTATTTTTTAATGCCTCAACTACAAAGTGGCACACAATGCCCGTCACAAAGCCTGCAATCGCGCCCGCGACAAGCATATACGGCAAATACACAAGCACGCTCTGCCCTATTATCAGCGTAGCGACAAGTATCTGCATTGCGTTGTGGAGCATTGCCCCCGCGACTGATATGCCGATAGTGCTGAAAAATCCGCTTTTTGCAAGCAGCACCATTGCAGTGTATGCAACAATTGATGCAGGCACAGACCAAAGCATTGATGCAAAATTGCCAGAAAATGCTGCTATCAAGAAACATCTCAAAATGAGCACAATATAGCCCTGCCATACGCCCACAAGCAAAAAACACGCAAGCAACACCACGTTGCCAAGCCCCAATTTTGCATAAGGGAGCGCAGGCACAATCGGTGGGAGCATATTTTCAATCAGCCCAACTATTAGCGCGAGCGCAAGGAACAATCCGGACAGGGCAATCCTTTTGGCGGTGAACGAAGACAGCCGCATTTGTCGTTTTTCTGCGTTTCTCATGTGATTGCGTCCACCTTTTTGGATGATGTTTTGATGACGACCTTGTTGGGCAAGCAGACAATCATGCCTCCGTCCTTCCCTATCGGCGACGAGTGCACGCATAGTTGCTCCGCGCAGTCGCTGTGCTCAACAAAGATTTTGCCGTCATGCACCTTGATTGTCATCTTGCCGTCAAGGATATCAAGCGTTGTGTCCTCATTCAAATTGAGTTGATATTTGAGCTCGCCGTCAATATAGACCTCTGCATATTGTGCCTTGTTTCCGGTTGCAAGCACAATCGTCAAAACGACCGCAACAATGACAATGAGGAGGAGCAACACGTCCCCCCATTTGAACATTGATTTGAGCATAGCTTTGCCCTTGCCGTTTGATGATTTTGCCTGTTTCATATTGCCTTTTGAAAACTATGTTTTCAATCTTAATCTTTATTCTTTTTTGAAGCCCTCGGCGTCAAAGGTTGTATAAGCAAAATTGCCGTCAATGAGTATCGCAGACAACGAGTATCTTCCATCCTCTTTCAACCTGTTCAAAAGTTCAAGTCCCTTCTCTTTTCCGAGCACGACAATCGCCGTTGCAACAGCATCGGCAAAAGCCCCATTTGTTGATATGACCGTTGCAGACACGATTCCGTTCGCGCCCGACGTATCTGCTGGGCGTCCCGTCCTTGTGTCAATGATATGGTGATAATACTCTTCTCCGCTTTCCGTTGTCAAAAAATAGTATCTCTCATAGTCCCCACTTGTGGATATGCACTCACCATCGTGAAGAGGAACTGTGCCAAAATATGCCGTGCCAAACAATTGTCTTGAGCGTCTTGCAGGATTTGCAACGCCAACAACAAAGTCTTTGCCTTTGACGGATATATTGCCGCCGAGGTTTATGAGTATCTTTTTTGCACTGACTTTGTCCCTTGCAAAATCACTTGCATAGCCCTTTGCAATACCTCCAAAATCAAGTTTTGCACCGGATATGAGCTTTGTTATTGTGTTGTTGTCATAATCTACCCTAAACGCGCGGTTGAGCCCAACAAGTGCCAAATTGCTTGCAATTTGTTCGTCTGTCGGAAGCACAAAACCACCAATCTCCGCGCTCTTGTATTGTCCGCCGCCAAACTGCCACAACAAAACAAGCGGATAGACGCTTGGGTCGTACGCGCCAGCAGACATTTCAAACACATATTCCGCAACGCGCATAATCTCCATAGTCTCTTGGTGGCAAGAGGTCGGGACGCCGACTTCCGCCGCGTTTATGCGCCATATATCACTGCCCTCCACCGTTGGAGAAAGGATGCTCTCCAAGCCGCTCATATACTCATACACATTCTCGGCGTCCTTGGTTGGCGTTGACGAGGATTTGACGTCTATAGTGAGGTTTGTGTTGAATACAGTATAATACCTCGTTGACGAACAAGCCGTAAACGAGGCGACGCATACTGCCAAAATTATTAAGACAACAAGTATTCTTGCGTATTTCACTTTAATAAAAACTTCGCCCGTCTTCACCAAGTGCGGGTTCAAACGGACGAATCAAAATTATGCCTTTGTGAAGATTATACCGACAGTGCCGGGACCGGCGTGTGCGCCGATGACAGGACCGACAGGTTGACGCCATATCTCAACATTGAGTTCAGGATGATTCTCTTTGAGCTTTGCAAGCATATCTTCGGCGACGTCGCCGTTGATTGCATCAAGGATACAGATTGGAGCATCGTCAATATTTTTGTATTCGGTGTCAAATCTTTCAAGCATATAGCGGATTGCTTTTTTCATACCGTTTTGCTTGGAGCAAAGGTCAAGTTTGCCGCTATGGTCAACAGACAAAACGGGCTTGATTTGCATTAAGTTGCCAATCGCCGCCTTTGCCGGCGAGATTCTTCCGCCGCGGGCAAGATATTTCATATCTTCAACCACAAAATAGACGCCGATATGGTCAACGATGCTTTCAAGATATTTGTAGGTTGCTTCAATATCGTCGCCATGTTCGCGGCAATACTTTGCGCCCATGTATACGACAAGTCCTGCGCCGACACAGATGTTCTTTGTGTCAAATTGCAAATACTTGACTTTTGGATATTCCGCTTTCAACTCGTTGATTGCAAGTGCAAGATAGTTGAACGTGCCTGACATTGCATTTGAAAAAGTCATATAAAGGATATCTTCGCCCTTTTCAAAGTATGGCTTGAAGATATCATAATAGTTTTGTTGGTTGAGGCCCGCGGTTGAAGCGCTTGCACCGTTTTTCATTCTGTTGAAAAAGTCGTCGGTGTCCGTCTCTTCGCCGAGGTCGGCATATTTTTCTTCGCCGTCAATGAAGTACGGCATTCTTATAACTTTAAGATCATATTTATTTGCGTGGGTGTACCAAAGTTCGCAATCGGTATCACAAAACAAAACTGCCATTTTATTTCTCCTTTTATACGTGTATGCACACGCCTAATACTGTTTAATTTTATTATAAATAAAAACTTTTGTCAATAACTTAGCCGCCTATCTGTTTTTAGGCGAAAAAAATGAAGAAAAAATATTCAAAAAAATTGAAAAAGTTTAAACTTTTAATATTCGTTTAAGAATTGCCCCATAATATGAAGGCATAAAATGAACAAGAAATGCAGAGGTTTTTTATGAGCGACGATTTCGACAACTTCTTTGATGACCAAAGACCAAGCGAACAACCAGAAACACCAATCTATCATACACCAGAGCCAAAACGCAAAACCCCAAACGTTGCGGTTATTGTCAGTGTGGTGCTCAGCGCTGTTATGTGCCTTGTTGTCATCGTAAACGTACTCGTGCTTGCAACTCTCAAACAATCCATTGCAAACCAATATGCTGAATCGCTTGAGCAAAGCATGAAAGAACAATATGCGGCAGCAATCAATGAAGCACTTGAAAACTCAGATATTGTTGACGACGTAGTAGAACAGGCAACCGCGAATGCTGTTTTGGAAATAGAGTCATCAGTCGGCAATGTAGCAAATAATAAAGTCGCAAAATCCGTGGCAAAACTCTCGATGTCCGCAACAGACGGCACATCAGGCACAGCAAGTGGTTTCCTCATCACAGACACAGACAGTACAGGCACAAAACAAAGATATCTTATAACCAATGCACACTGTGTAAGATATGAAAAGCAAACTCGTTCTTCCGGTGGCGGTTGGGGAGGATTCTTTGGAACAACAACCTATTCATGGGCAAGCTATTCAACAATCAAATGTGTGTTTGAAAATGATTCAAATGTTTATGAACTTGAGATAGTCGCTTACGGCGCATATGCTGGCGACAACCTTAAAGCCGAAAACGACGAGCCCGACCTCGCAATCCTGCGTATAGTTGGCACACAACCTTCAAACGAAGACCATCCATCACTTGAAATCGCTTATAGCGATAGTGTTATTTCCCGCGGCATGGAAGTTGCACTTGTGGGAAGCCCACAAGGTGTACAAAACAGCATTTCTGTTGGCGTTATATCACAAACTGGCATAACAATTTCAAGCTGGGGATCAGGCACATTCATTATGACGGACGCAGCAATCAATGGTGGTAACTCCGGCGGTCCTATGATAAATGGCTTAGGCGTAGTTGTAGGTGTGGTTGAATCAAAACTTGTAAGTGACGGCATTGAAAACATGGGTTTTGCACTTTCCGCAAGCACGTTAAGAGATTTCCTTGACTGGGCATCACAAGCCGCACACAATGAACTCGGCGAAAACCTCACATTGGCACTCAAATAAAAATCCAAACTCCAAAATAGATTTTAATAATGTTAAAACGCACTCAAAGAGTGCGTTTTAATTTTCAAACATTATTCATATAAAGATCATCTTATTAATACTGTCTTGCAACCTTCAAAAGGTCCTTGTGTCCAAACATCACAATATAGTCATCATCGTAGGAATATATATTCCAGTCCACACACAATTCGGCATTGTCAGCATCTTCCTTGAAGGACTTGCATTTGCCTTTGACCCAATTCATACTGTCTTTGTCTTCGCAGAAGAAAATGTAAAGAACATTTGGATTGACAGGCTCGCTTTCCTCTTCGTCGACATCAGCATCAAGCTCGGCTCCGTCTACGGCTTCTTCATCCAAAGGCATTTGAGCAAGCATAATGTCCTTTATGCGTGTGCTTGTTGATTGCCAGCCGACAATAACAGGGCTTGACCTCTCATAAGACACGGTTGCGCCATATTCCGTCAAACGTTTTTTGATGTTTTCGGCTTTCATCCCAATTTTGAGGCATGCAGTAAAAGTGCACGTCAAAAGAGCGACGAGCAAAACGGAAACGACAATCAAAATCAAAGATCTTTTGTTTTTCATAACTCAATAATAAATCCCAAACACAAATCTGTCAATAGTTTTCTTTGGCACAAAAGTATCAATACTTTTGCAGACTTGCAACAAGCACAGGCATTGTTTCCAAAAACTGTAAGGCATAGCACACAAAAATCCGCACACATTAATGACAGGAGGAAGTAGTTATGAAAAAGTCATTGCTTATTGGCGCATTGATCGGAGTTGTCTCTGCCACTGCAATATATTGCAGTATGTCTCAGAGTTCAGTAAAGAGATTGAAGCGCACATTTATTCACAAACTTGAAGACGCCATAATGTAGTCTTCACCTCCAAAATAACACGATGCGTGTTTTATAAAAGATTTTATACGACACGTATCGTGTTTTCTATCGCGCGACTACATATAAATATAGATTGAAACTATTTGTCGATTTGTTGGAATAATCCACTAAATAGTGCGATTTTGCCAAAATCAGCATAAAAATGTTTGAACACGCATCGTGTTTTGAGTAATAAAAATATAGCGCCTGGTTTCAGGCGCTAATTATTGTTATTTTGCTGTGCCTTCTGCAACACGACGACGATAATCGTTGACTGCTTCTCTTATTGCCTCTTCTGCAAGCACAGAGCAATGAATCTTTTGTGGCGGCAAACCTTGAAGCTCCTCAATGACTTCTTTGTTTGTGAGCGCAAGGGCTTCTTCAACAGTTTTTCCGATTATCATGCCCGTTGCAGTTGAACTTGATGCAACTGCCGCAGCACAACCAAATGTCTTGAACTTTGCGTCCTTTATAATATTGTCTTCAATGCGAAGCGTGATTTGCATGATATCTCCGCAAACCTCGTTGCCCACAGTGCCAATCCCGTTGTAGTTTTCAACTTCACCCATATTCTTTGGGTCTTTGAAAACTTCCATAACTTTTTCGTTGTACATAATCTATTTTCTCCTAAAACACTTCGTGTTTGTATTATCTTTTATTGCTATAATATTATTTCGCGAATATTTATTGCAATACTCTCATTTTTTATACAACGGCGACATCGCTCTCAATTTTTTTACAATCTTGACGAGTTCGTCCACTGTATAGTCCACTTGTTCCATCGTATTGTGTTTGCCAAAGGTAAATCTTATTGAGCCGTGAGCCGTCCCAACCGGTACGCCGATTGCAAGCAACGTTCTTGACGGTTCAAGTGAGCCGGATGAGCAAGCGGAACCTGACGATGCGGAAATCCCTGCCAAATCAAGTGAGAAAAGGATTGATTCTCCTTCAATATAGCGGAAACTGAAACTTGCATTGTTTGGCAAACGCTTTGACGTATCTTTTGCGCCGTTGTACATAATGTCGTCAATCTCGGCACACACGCGACTTACAAAGTGGTCGCGAAGCGAAGCAACGTATTTTGCATCCTCTTCAAGGTTTGCCATAGCCTCTTCAAGCGCCACTGACATACCAACAATACCGGGCGTATTTGAAGTTCCGCCCCTATGCGCACGTTCTTGCTCGCCACCGGACAAGAACTTCTCCATCTTGACGCCGTTTCTGATGTACAAAACGCCCATGCCCTTTGGTCCGTAGAACTTGTGCGCGGACATAGAAAGCATATCAACGCCCAAATCCTTGACATCATATCTCACTGCGCCAGTTGCCTGAACTGCGTCTGTGTGGAACAAAACGCCGTGCTTGTGCGCAATCTCCGCAAGTTCCTTTATTGGCTCTATCGTGCCAATTTCGTTGTTTGCAAACATGATGCTGACAAGCACCGTGTCTTCTCTGATTGCCGCCTCTAAATCCGAAGGATTTACAAACCCTTCGTTGTCAACAGGAAGATATGTCACTTCCCAGCCGTATTTTTCAAGTTGTTTGCAAGTTGTATATACTGCCGGATGCTCAATAATGCTCGTGATTATGTGCTTGCCCTTGGATTGATATTGAAGTGCCGCGCCTTTCACAGCCCAGTTGTCCGCCTCAGTGCCGCAAGACGTAAAATAAATCTCGCTCGGCTTTGCGCCAATACAACTTGCGATGAGCTGACGCGCATCGTTCACGGCTTTTGCGCCCTCTCTGCCATATACGTGCTGAGAATTGGGGTTGCCAAAAACCTCCGTGAAGTACGGCTTCATCGCCTCAAACGCTTTTTCGGACAACGGAGTGGTTGCCGCATGGTCAAGATAAATGCTTTGCATAGTCCCTCAATATAGTTTTTCCAAACGTATTTGAAATTACTCTTTTGCAAAAATATGAAACATTTTTCATATTTTCATAGATAGTTATATCACATACCGCCAACAAAGTCAAGCATAAACATCAAATTGTGCGGCAAAATAATAGATTATTTTGAAAAATAAAAATTGAGCCCGAACAAGCGTTCGAGCTCAAAGATGTTTTCAATTGTTATTCTTCGTCGTCAATGTCAAGCACTGCGTTGTGATAGACGTTTTGCACGTCATCATTTTCGTCAAGCATTTCAAGCATACGCTCGATTGTCGCTTGTTGCTCAGGAGTTGGATTGACATAGTTGTCAGGAAGCAATGTTGCCTCTGCCGAAAGCACCTTTACGCCTGCGTCTTCAAGTGATTTGCGCACCTCATTGACCGCATTAGAATCCGTATAAACCTCAAAAACTTCCTCGTCGTCGCTGTTGATATCTTCTGCGCCCGCATCGAGTGCATAGAGCATAAGATCGTCCTCGGTGACGTCCTCTTTGGAGATTGTGATGACGCCTTTGCGTTTGAACATGAAGGATACGCAACCCGTCGTGCCCATTGACCCGCCAAACTTGTCAAAGATATGTCTGACGTCGCCGGCTGTACGGTTTTTGTTGTCCGTGAGTGCTTCAACGATGATTGCAGTGCCGCCAACGCCGTAGCCTTCATAGATCATCTCTTCATAGTTGATTGAGCCAAGTTCGCCTGATGCCTTCTTGATTGAACGCATGATGTTGTCGTTTGGCATATTGTTGTCTTTTGCCTTTGCGATAACTTGAGCGAGTTTGCTGTTGCTATTCGGGTCTGCGCCGCCTTCCTTGACTGCGACTGCGATTTCTCTGCCTATTTTTGTGAAGACGTTTGCACGTGCGGCATCGGTCTTGCCTTTCTTTTGTTGAATATTGTGCCACTTGCTGTGTCCACTCATAATAATTTCTCCTATACGGTTTTGTACATCGCAACGGATGTTGCCACTGCGACGTTCAAGGATTCTACGCCGTTTTGCATCGGCAAGGAATAAGTCTCTTTTGCGAGTTTTTTAAACTCTTCACGCCCCCCGTGCGCTTCGTTGCCTGCCACAAACAATATCGGTTTTGAAATATTCTCTTTGAGAATATTTTTGCCACCCATATCGAGCACTGCGCTGTTTGTGTTTTTCAAAAGCTCTTTTGCACACTCTGCGTCAATTTCATACGCTCTTACTTTGAAGAGCCCGCCGAGCGTCGCTCTCACAACTTTTGGCGAATATATATCTGCTGAATCAACAAGATATATATCCTCAAAGCCGCAAGCCGCCGCCGTCCTGAATATCGTCCCAACGTTCCCCGGGTCTGCCACTCCGTCAAGGAGCAATGCGTTGCCGTTTGGAAGTTTGAACTCAGGAGCTGGCATTTTGCACAGCGCAACGATGCCATAAGGCGTCATTGTGTCTGCAAGTGTCTGCATGATGCTTTCCGTCACAAAGAACGTTTCCGCCTCTTTGTGCGCGTCAGCAAGCTTTTGTGCTTCCTGCGCTCTTTGTTCAGTCGCAAATATATATGCAACCTGAACGCTTGTTGGCAAGTCTTTTATGAGGTTCTTTCCCTCCGCAAAAAACAGCCCTGTCTCCTTGCGATATTTCTTCTCGTTCAGAGACTTGACAAGTTTTACATATTGATTCTTTGCGGAAGAGATAATTTCCATTTCGATACAAAACTGCGTAAACTATGAGAGAAACGCTTTCACGTTTCTCTCAAAATGTCTTATGCAAGAGCCTTCTTTGCATCTTCGCAGAGAGCGGAGAATGCTTTCGGGTCGCTGATTGCGATTTCGCTCAAAACCTTGCGGTTGAGATCGATGCCTGCAAGTTTCAAACCATGCATAAGTCTTGAATAGGACAAACCATTGAGACGTGCACCTGCGTTAATACGTGCGATCCAAAGGCGTCTGAAATCACGTTTCTTTTGCTTTCTGCCGACGTAAGCATAAACGCCGGATTTCAAGAGTTGTTGCTTTGCAACACGATAAAGGGCATGCTTTCCGCCATAATAGCCCTTTGCTTGCTTCATTATTTTTCTACGCTTTTTGATTGCGCTGACTGCTCTTTTAATTCTCATACGTCACGTCCTCCTTATTTGTACGGCAAGAGTTTCTTGACTTCGCCTTCTCTTGTCTTATCGACATAGTCGATTGAACGAAGTTCTCTTTTTCTCTTTCTGGTCTTCTTGGTAAGAATGTGGCTGTGTGCAGAATGTCCTCTCTTGTAGAGACCATTTGCAGTGACGTGGAAACGTTTTTTTGCTCCGCTGTGTGTTTTTTGCTTTGGCATAATACTGCCTCCTATATTTGCTATTTGTATTTTATTTTTTTGGTTGTGGGGCAAGGATTGCAAAAATCATCCTACCTTCTTGCGTTGGGGCCTTTTCAACAGCGACCGGGATTCTCTCTCCGACCATTGCGATATAGTCCTCAACAATCTTGACTGCGATTTCCGGGTGCGCTTGTTGGCGACCTTTCAAGCGAATAGAAGCCTTGACCTTGTTGGAATCCGCAATAAACTCCGCCGTTTGCTTTGCAAGACGTTGTGTATCGCCGATATCAATTGTCGCGGACAATCTTATCTCTTTGATTTCAACGATGTGTTGGTTCTTCTTGGCTTCTTTTTCGCGTTTTTGTTGCTCATAGCGGTATTTGCCATAGTCCATAAGCTTGCAGGTTGCAGGCACAAAACCGTTGTCAGTCTTTTTTGAGTCTGACATCTTGCAGAGGTCATAGCCTTGCTCGTCTGCGATGTTTCTCGCCTCCTGAATGGAGATGATGCCGTATTGTTGACCATCGGCGCCGATGAGTCTTACTTCGCGTTCTCTGATTTGTTCGTTGATTTGTAGTTCTTTCAAACTTACTCCTTTGCCCCTTCGAGCATAAAAAAATGTCGGCAAACAAAAAGTCTCCGACACACAAAAATCAAGTATTTATTTGACTTCGTGACCACTTAACCTAAGTTTGTGGTGAAAGGCGGAACCTTTGCTTGCTCGACTATATTAACAAATATAAATATATAAGTCAAGCAAAAACCGCATATTTTCACGCAAATATAATTTTGTATTGACTTGTTTACTGTATTAAAGTAAAATTGTTTTATAATAATTCCGCGCAGCCGCGCAAAGCGAAAGATAAGTCAATGAAAGAGTATTGGAAAAAAGTCGGAGAGTTTTTCAAAGCAAACAAGGTTCTGTCAATTGTGAGCCTTGTCGTTGCGCTTTCTCCTGCTGTTTTTTTGTTTGCGAGTTGGTTCTTCTTGTTTGAAAAAATGTACTACACCGAAACGTATATGCCCGCCCTTGTTGGCGTAGGCGTCTTTGTGGCGTTTGCAATTTGGACAGTAAACCTGTTGTGTTGGCGCAAGAAGTTTATGCTGTGGTTCAGCCTTGTTTGGGGCGCTCTGTCATTTTTCGGCATTTTCGCCTTGCTTGCCACGGCACTCTCAAAGTTCTCATATTTCTTTATTGCGGGAGCACCATACTTTGTATGCGGGCTTCTCATCATCTTGGTGATAATAGCTTGGTGCGGCGGCATACGCTTCCACCTCAACAAAATCGGCTATACAGTATTCTGCGTCATTTTTACTTTGGCGGTAATCTTCACTTCCATATTTGGCATATTCAATCTTCAACCGGTTTACTACAAATCCGACGCCGTCGTTTTTGCCGTTGAAGACGAATATCAAATCTGTTGGAGCACCTCAACCACGACGACCGGCTATGTGCAAATCGGCGAGAAAGTATATTCTGACTCAGACGCTGGCGCGTTGCACGTTGCAAAAACCCACAAGGTCATTGTCCCGCGTGAAGCTTTGGACATTCAAAAGAGCTATACTGTCGTATCGTCGGGCGTTGCAATCAACAGAGCCTATCTCATCTCAAAGACATCAACAGTGCAAAAACAGTATTCCTTCCGTCCGGTTGACACATCAGACGGTTTTCAAATCTACAATATGAGCGACAATCACCTCTTCAAAGGTGCGGCAATCAGAGCCTCTCAATATTGGGGCGACAAACTTGACCTGCTCATTGCAAACGGCGACCTCATAAACGACGTGTCCGACGAATGGCAGATTGCAAATATGTACGACGTGCTTGCAAGAATTACCGAGAGTTCGCGCCCCGTCATCATCTCAAGAGGCAATCACGAAGCCTACGGGTCTGATCTTGCCAATCTTCCTCGCTACTTCGGGTCTTATGACGGAAAGTTCTATTATACAGTCCGCTTTGGAGACACGATGTTTATCGTCCTCGACCTCGGCAATGACCAAAAGAGCTCAAGCCCCGTGATGTCAACAACCTACGATTTTGACGAATATAGACACACCGAAAGCAGCTGGCTTGAAAACCTTGTTGCGCACAATACATGGCAAGCGGACGGAGTGAACCACGTCATTGCCGTATGCCACGTACCTTTCCCAATCAATCTGCAAAAGTACTTCGGCGACGTCAGCCGTGGCATGATGCAACAACTTGAAGCCGCAAACATAGATGTTATGCTCGCAGGCCACAGACACAAAATCCGCTATTATGAGCCGCACGCGGACGGCAGCGAAGCAAACTTCCCAATTGTTCTAGGCTCAATTCGCAGCGACGGCGACCCAGACCACGAAAGTCTCGGCGGCACTCGCTTCACAGGCACAGCAATACAAATTGATGGCACAGACATTGACATCTGGTTCACCAACAGCCAACACGAAGTCTGCGCATCATTCTCACTCTA
>DBVQ01000039.1:24180-24367 GCA_002308155.1 Christensenella sp. UBA1260 | reverse complement strand
CTACCACTGAATCACTCCCGCGTGCCCAAATATAATAGCAAACATATTGAGAAAATGCAACAACTTTTTTTGCAATTTTTATCTATATGTCAATTTTTTTCATTTCGCAGACAAAACAATTGCTTTACATCACAAAAAAAGCCGTATATAATATAGGACACGCGGATGTGGTGAAATTGGCATACAC
>DBVQ01000039.1:0-24157 GCA_002308155.1 Christensenella sp. UBA1260 | reverse complement strand
GGTTCAAGTCCTGTCATCCGCACCAGGCAAAGAAGACTCGAACCCGAGTCTTCTTTTATTTGTCATAGACAAACCACGCTATTGCGTGTGCCTGTTGCGGCTCGTCCTCTGCGCTCGGTTTTGGCAAATGCTTTGCGCTTGCCACTCCCTTCGCTTGCGGTCATCTGCACCAAACAAAAATAATACGAACCCATGAGGTTCGTTTTTTTGCGGATACAGACTTGCAACAATAAAAAACACGAACTCGGGATGCGAGTTCGTGTTTTTTGTAAATTGTTGATTATTCTTGTGGGGTGTCTTCTTTTGGAGCATCAGCTTCTTCATGTTCTGCGACAAGTCCGAAGATGCCGCCGAGCAAATAGAAGATATCTCCAAACACGCCGATGATAATCATAATGACGTGTGGAACATTGTCCTTCCTGCCATTGTTTAGAGCCTTGCTTGCATGACCTGCAAGGAGGAAAAGAACAACATAAACCACTGAGAACGCTAAGCCGATACTGAGCAGTATGATGCCAAGTGCTCTGCTGGAGACTTCAACGTCAACTCCGTTTTCATCTTGTACAACTGCTGTTCCATCTTTTGCTATAAGTACGATGCCAACAATCAAAACGATAATCATACCAATAAGCGCAATGATATTGAATATTCTACCGATTGTGTACATTGCTTTTGATGCATTTTTCATAAATATATCTCCTTTTAAATAATTAACTGTATTTTATCAATATATGTTTTGATAGTCAATCAAAAACTTGAATTAACCACCAATCATGCCACCAATTATAGTCGGCAATCTCAAAATGAATTGGTAGAACCCTTCAACATAGCAGATTACAAAAGCAATCATACCGATGTTTGGGATTATCATATCGATTGCAGATGGCGCGTGTGTACGCGTGTAAGAGAACAGCATGATAAACGGGACTACAAGCAAAAGCGGAATGCTCTTTCCAAACCCGAGTTCATTTGCCATTTGGAGACCGGTAAGGTATGCTTGAGCCAAAGCCTCTTCCGTTGTCCCATCCGGAATCAATGCCACACCCACAATGAGTAATAAAATGATATCAAGAATCGCCGCAACAATCATGCACACGCTTGCCGCGATTGAGAAGTGCAACGAATTGAGGTTCGTCTTCAAAAACACTCCGTATTCTTCATCCGTTCTGCCACGTTTCAAGAACATCCTTTCTCTGCCCTTAATGAAGAAAGCAAGGACGATAAACACAACAAACGTAAGCGGCGGTTTTGTTGTGAGGAACGGCGCCACATAGAGCGGCAATGTAAATCCATCCTTCAAAACGCAAAGGGCTTTAAGTGTAAACGAAACAATCTCATACGCCACCGGCAACAATGCAAACAATCTGAAAATAATGATTTTCTTGCCGACAAACACCTTTTTTGGATTGTAGTTGACAAAGAATGTAAACAACGTGCACAAAAACAAATCTATAAAGATGTTGAATGACAAGAAGCCGCTCGTTGAGAATGCCGAGAACAGCATTTGGAAGTATTCCTGCGGGGACTTGTCCGACCCTTCGGTGAGCATCTTCATTATGCCCAGCAAATAGCGTTGATAGATGAGCATAAACAGCGAGAATATCACAAGCGACATAAACGCATATGCAGCAATCAAACGCTTGTAGCCGTTTTTCGCATTTATGATGAGCGCAAAGTTTGCCATCAAGAAAAGCGGAACGGACATTGTGCCAACAATCTGCAAAAATCCCGCAAAGCCCGTGAAGTTTTTGGCAAGATTTGCATCAACCTTTATGCCCAGCGACAAAATAAGTGCCGCCTGCGCCGCAACGATGGAAACCCATGCAAAAATCCTGAGCCATCTATATGAAAACGGCCCGCGATATCGTATATCTTTGTGGAGGTCAAACTCGTAGATTTTGCGTCTCTTTCTTTTTGCCTTTCCCACCGGCTTTTGAGCCGCATCTTCAGAAACGTTTTCAGAGGCAACAACAGCTTGTTCGTCATTAGACTCTTCACTTGCCGGCGTCTCTGCATCCTGCGCCTCGTCTGCAACTTCTTGCTCAACAAGTTCAAGCTCTTGAGCAGGAGCGTCGTCAAGCACCTGCTGTGTTTCAACAGGTTCGTCCGCAGCTTGTTGTTCAACGATTTGCTCGTCAATATTTTGTTCAATTGTCAATTCTTTCTTTTTGCCCATAATTATTCTTCAACCGGTTGTTCGTTTTGAGTTTCGCCCTCTTCTTCTTGAGATTTTTTATCAGTCAAGCCGACGACGTTGTCAACCGGCAAGGCAAATGCTATGCCCTGTCCTGGTGTATCAAGGCCTACTGCCTTGTAGAGCGCATGAAGGAGTTTTTCTTTGATTGATGTCGGCACCAAAATCATAACCAACTCTTTTTCTGGTTGGATGAAGATTTTGAAAAATGTTTCCGCCTCTTTGTTTGCCGTTCCCTTTGCATTGATGACCGTTCCGCCTCTTGCACCGACACTGCGTGCAGTGTCCATTACGGACTCACTAAACCCGCTGTTCACAATGCAAATCACGAGTTCAAAATCAAACTTTTTCATTTTTTCTCCTCCTTTGCGGCTCTCTCGTTGTTGCTCAAAAATCCATACACTGCAACGCCAATAATGCTTGTCATAGGAACAGTATATGCAATGCCCTTGCCACTCTTTATAGTCTTAAACTTGTGCTCTATATCTGTAAGTGCTTCCTTGACTTTTTCTTCTTTTATTACGCTGAAAATTACAACCTTTTGTGCGTCATCAAGCCCGAGGGCTCTGAGCATCTCAGCATTTGCCGTGCCCTCTGCTCTCGCGATAAGTTGCATATTCACGTCATAGGATTGAATAAGGTCAACAAAAAACTCTGCTTTTTGTCTGTTGACAATCGTGATGAGCAATTCAAGGCGATTGCTTGAGACCTTTTGCGTTGTCTTCTGCACGGCCTTTTGCGAGGATGATTTCTTTTTTCTACTCTTTTCTTCTGCCATACAATCACCTCACATAAAATCAATAATCTGCTCGTCGTCTGCGCCGAGAAGTCTTGTCATAACGGCACGTTCTTTGACCTTTGCCGCCGCTATTGCTCTGAAGCCAAGCACCTGAATCGTGATGAGTGGGGTCATTGCGACCATTGCCACAATGCCAAACGCCGATTCAAGCACAGCATTTGAATCATGCCCGCTTATTGCCCAGCAGACACCGATTGCAAACGGCAAAATGAAACTTGACGTCAGTGGTCCGCTTGCGACTCCGCCTGAGTCAAACGCGATTGCCGTATAAATCTTTGGCACAAGCAAGCTGAGTCCCAACGAAATAATGTAGCCCGGAATCAAATAATAGAGCAATGAGAACTTGAAAATGATTCTGAGCACGGAGAGCCCGATTGAGATGCCTACGCCGATTGACAATGCTATAAGCATTGAACGCTTTGAAATTGCCCCTTCCGTGATGTCTTCAACCTGTCTGTTCAAGATATGCACCGCAGGCTCCGCAAGGACGACAATCATACCAATTACAAATGCAAAGATGATCACTATCGCCTTGTGCTGTTCGGCAAGTTCTGTGCCGAGCTTAAAGCCTATCGGGATAAACCCAACCTTGACAGCGGTAAGGAAAATGATGAGCCCGACAAACGTAAAGACAATGCCGATAAAGATTTGAATGAGCTTCTTTTTTGATACCTTCAATATCGCAAAGTGCAAAATGAGGAAGAATACGACAATAAACCCAAGTGCAATTGACACTTCCTTCACTGTCTCGCCAAAGAGACGCCCGAAGTTGTTGAGATTGGCAACCGTCGAATAATCTTGGTCAGGCTGAATAACATAATTTATGTTGCCATCTTTAAAGAGCGACAATATCATGACAGCCAAAATCGGGCCAACCGAGCAAAGGGCTATAAGACCGAAACTGTTTTCATTGGCGTTTTTACCGCCGATTGTCAATGCTACGCCAACGCCAAGTGCCATGATAAACGGCACCGTGATAGGACCAGTCGTGACCCCGCCTGCGTCAAATGAGAGCGGCAAAAAACTGTTCTTCCCCGTTTCAAGCAAGAGTGCCGCCAACGCAAACATCACCATATAGAAGAATATGAGGATGAGGGACAAGTCTTTTTTGAAAACAATTTTTACGATTGCGACCACGAGCAAGATTGCAACACCAATGCCCACAACCGCAATCAAAACGTAAGGCTCCCCTGGCACTTGATTTGCGAGCACGCTGAGGTCAGGCTCTGCAATTGTGATGAGCACACCCATAACAAAGCATATAATGAGCAACAGGCTGAGTTTTCTTGACTTTGTAAGCCCTGAACCAACCATCTCGCCCATTGGCGTCATTGCCATATCCGCCCCAAGATTGAAGAGCCCTATTCCCAAAATGAGAAACAATGCTGAGAGCACAAACGTCACAATCTCCGTTGTGGAGAAATCCGTGATTGGCGTGAGCACAAGCACAAGAAAAATGATGACAATAGGAATAATGCTGACAATAGAGTCTTTGAATTTGCCAATCAAAGACCTTGACATCAGCATGAGGAAGCCGTCTTGCATATTCTGTTGTTTTGCGCTCGCTGTGTTTTTCATATGCATTATAAAAAATTAAATAATATAAGTAAGTATCTCACAAACTTTGAGAACTGTCAAGAATCGTGAAAAAATAAAAAATATCAAAAATATTTTTTTTCGTTTTTTGAGCAATTGTTTCAAAAAATATTTCGCAAAGCATCAAAAACACTTGACTTTTCGTGCGGCTGATTTTACTTTATTGGCGTACGCATATTTACGTATAGTATAGCAAGCACAAAAAATCGGTAAAATATGGCAAAACCAATCTCAAAATCAAAAGCCAAAGATTATACACTCTTCTATCTCCTTCTCGTCGTATTGGCGTTTTCGAGATCGCTTATCGCATACGTTTTTATCATTTCAAACGGATTTGCGCCGGGCGGAGTCGGAGGCATTTCTTCAATAATCTACAACGCAGTATTGTCATATCGTCCTGACCTCGCAGCGACCATTTTGGACCCGGGCATCACGACGCTTCTTATGAACATCCCGCTTCTCATTGTCGCGATGTTCCTCCTCAACAAGCGTTTTGCTCTCCATACAATGTTAGTCGTCCTCGTCTATTCAGGCTTTATGTATCTGTTTGGTGCGGTAAACTTCCCAAAGTTTATTGCTGACGATTCAGGCATGCTCTTGCTTGCTTCCTTGACAGGCGGCGTCATCAACGGCGTCATCTGTGGTCTCATGCTCAAAAACAATATGTCAATGGGCGGTACGGACATCATCGGAAAACTCATCTACAAACACAACCCTGCCATTGAAACTCACTGGATTATATTTGGCCTTGATATGATGGTTTCAATCGCCTCAGGTACTCTCGGCATCTTGAAACTCACTGAAGGTATAAGCGCATCCGAAGGTTTGACACTCGTGCTCAAACCAATCATATATTCAATCATTTCAATGCTTGTGTCCTCGCAAATCGCTGACCAAATCACCGCAGGTCTGCAATCCTCACTCGTGTTCAACATCATTTCAGACCATCCAAACGAGATTGCAGAGCAACTTGTCAAGCGTCTGCATCGCGGCGTCACGATTTCGCACGGCATTGGTTTCTACACAGGCAAGGAGCACGAAGTGCTCACCTGCGTCACCTCAAAACGTCAAATCAACAAAGTCAAGGACATTATTGCCGAGACGGACCCGAACGCATTCACATTTATCACAAAGGCGCACGAGGTGCGTGGCAACGGCTTCCGTCGCTTTGATTAGTTTTAAATAATTGCAAAAATAAAACAGGGCTCTGCCCTGTTTTTTTATTCTCAAATGCGCTTATCTTTAATGCTTTTGAAACTCTTTGTTGCCCATCATAAATTGATTCATTTCTTCAAGATTTTCGCCGTCAAAATTGCGCTTTCTCAAAGGCTTTGCTGGGATGCCGGCGACGAGCGTAAACTCTTCAACGTCGTGCGTGACAATTGCGCCCGTTGCAACGATGCCACCCTTGCCGATATGCACTCCCGGCAAAATCGTGGCGGCTGTGTAAATCTTGGCATAGTCGCCAATCTCAACGCCGTTATACGTGCGCACCATATGGTCGTGCTCGCTGTGCGTGTGCGTGAAGATTGTCACGTTTTCTGTGAGCATGGCAAAGTCGCCCATCTTGACTCCGCCCTTTGCATCAATATAGCAGCCCGAGTTCCAAGATACATTCTCGCCAATTTCAATGTTTGTGCCGAGATTGAACTTGCAGTTCTCATTTGCCACAAAACCATCCCCGCATTTTTTGAAGAGTTTCTTTGCAATCGCTTGACGAAGCGGAATTGCAAACTCGCAGTTCATGCCGTACGGAGTTTTGTCAAGGCACTCCCAAAGAATGTGAAGATTGCGTTGTTCCTCCGAATACGGGTACTCGCGTGCGATAGGCAAATAATCCGTCCACAGTTTGAAAGACGCAAGTTCGTCCGCGTCAAATCCGTCAAATCCAATGAGTGCAAGCGCTTGCACTGCGTGCTTTGAGTTCAAGCCTGCATTTATAAGATTGTTCATTTGTTCAAGTCTTTCTTTTGTTGTCATAGCCAATCCTTTTATATGCTCATGTGCACATTTTCACAAATTTTAATATCAAAAACGATGTTTATGTGTTCATTTTGACACTTAAACTCAATTTTTTATTCGCGGACGGAAAAAACGTACTTCGTCTTTGCATGATAATGATTGCCCGCTTTGAGCACAATACTGTCAAACGAAGGTACGTTCACTGCATTTGGATAGCCCTGCGTTTCAAGGCAAAATGCTGATTGATAGCCGTATGTTTTCTTTCCTTTCACGCCGTCCAAAAAATTGCCAGTGTAGAGCTGAATGCAAGGTCTATCTGTATAGACATCAAGACGCACTCCGCTCTTTGCGCTTCTTGCCCACGCCTTGACTTCTTGCAAATCGTTGCTGTCAAGCACAAAATTGAAATCGTACCCGCGCGCGATTTTGAGGAGCCTGTCGTCCGCCTTTATATCTCTGCCAATCCTCTTTGGCGAGGTAAAATCGTGCGGCGTGCCCTTGACGTCAAGAATATCGCCGTGCGGTATGAGCTCGTCATCAATGTTTGTGAGGCGCGAAGCCCCGATATAGAGCTCGTGATCAAGCACGCTCTCAAAGTCGCCGTCAAGATTGAAATAGGCGTGATTGGTGAGCGAACACACAGTCGTCTTGTCGCTCGTCGCCTCATAGACGATTTCAAGCGCGTTTTCATTTGTGAGCGTATATGTGACGCTGACGATCAAGTTGCCGGGATAGCCCTCTTCGCCGTCCGGAGAAATGCGGCTGAAACGCACAGACGATGCTCCCACGATTTCCGCGTGATATTCATGCTTGTCAAAACCCTGCTTTCCGCCGTGCAAATGATTGTTGCCGTCGTTTTTGAAGAGCTCGTATCCTTTGCCTTCAAGCTCAAATTGAGCACCACCAATACGGTTGCACACTCTGCCGATAAAAGCGTTGAAATAGCACGTGTCTTGTCTAAACTCGTCCTCCTCTTGATAGCCGGCAACAACGTCAATCAAACTACCGCTCTTGTCTTTGACAAGGAGTTTGGAGATTATCGCCCCGTATGACAACAATTCCGCGCGCATACCAAAATCGTTTTCTATTGCAAAAACGTTAGTTCCCTTTGGCGTCGTTTTTATGAGTTCCGCTTTCATTGTTTTCTCCCTTCTGCGCCTTGTGTTGCTTGGCGTAAAACTGCTTTTTGTATCTGTTTCTGCCCTTCTTTTTCTTGTGTCCTTGCGCAGGCTTGTCCGGCTTTGACTTCAAGTGGTCGCCGATTGAGGACGGTGTGCTTTCAAGATGCGAAACACCAGTTTCAATTACCTTCGGCTTTTTGCCGACGTAGTCGCCTTTGAAGTCATAAGGCACAATCTCATCATATTTGATGTGCAAATCGCCGAGCAGCGTCTCAAACGGCACTATGCGTATGCCCTTGTGCTGAGACGCATAGATGAAGCGATAGCACTTGCTCGTCTTGTGCTTGATAAACACGTTGCACTCGGCAGGATTGTCCGTATACTCTGCCCCGAGGTCCGTAAGCTTTTCAACGAGCGTGTAGATTTTGAGCGGTATGGTCTTTTCAAGCTTTGTTGAGAAACACACTTTTTTGCCCGCATACACCTTTTTCGCGCCGACGGGTGCGGAGTCTTTTGCAGGTTTTTGCCCCTTGTCCTTGACCTCCAGAGCCGCAGAGCAAAACCACTTGTACGGGTCGGTCACAAAACGCTTGACAATGCCGTTCTCCACCTTGCCTTTTGAGAGTGGATATGCCTCGGCAAGCTCGGCGGGCGTCATATTCAAGTCCTTGCACATACGCTCAACAATCTCCATCGTTGTCAAAGAGTCGTCGTCGCTTCTGTGCAGGCTCTCGGGCTCAATGCCATAGGTCTCGGCAATCTTTTCAAGCGCCGTGCTCACGGATTTGCCTTCGTTGAGCGTCTTGTAGATTTGTTGCTCGTCAAAAAAGGAATACTCAAAATGCGGCTTGCCGTATCTCTCGCACGCAATTTGCAAGAAGTTGACGTCATTGAGCACGGAGTGCCCCACGACAAGTTGGTTTTTCTTCTCCAAAATGCGCTTGATTTTTTCGTATCTCGCGACAAAATTGGGCGAGCCGTAAAACTTTTCTTTTGGATAGCCAAGCTGGATTTGCGGCTCACTGCCATATCTTGAAAGTCTGAAAGGTGCTTCCGGATTGATGAGAATGTCCTCTTTTTTGAGTACGTTAAAATCGGCATCGCAGAGCACATAGCCAAAACTGCACATGTGTCTGCCATCCGAGCATTCTATGTCAAAAAAGAGATAATTCATAAGTCTTATTTCACTTCAACGAGTTCGTATTCTCTTGAGCCGTAGCCGAGTTCCGCAGCTCTTTCAATCGTGTGTATGCCGTGTCTTGACTCCACGCGCTCCAAGAAGTGCTTTTGCCCCGGGTCGTCTGTCCTTGCATAGACAAGGTCTATGCAGGCTTGGTCAATTGCAATCGGGTCAAGCGATGCAAGTATGCCAATATCCTGCATGCAAGGGTCTTCCGCCTTGGCAACGCAGTCGCAGTCAACCGAGATGTTTTTCATGACGTTGATAAACGCGATTTTGCCTTCAAAGTATTTGACGACGGTGCTTGCAGCTTCTGCCATACCTTCCAAAAACTCGTCTTGTTTGGCGCATCTTGCCCAAAGCGAATATTGGTCGTCCGTCTTGCCTGCGCTGTGGATGAGAGATTTGCCCTTTGAGGATGCACAGCCGATTGAGAGTTGTTTGAGTGCTCCGCCGTAGCCACCCATCGGGTGTCCCTTGAAGTGAGAGAGCACGAGCATACTGTCATAGTTTTCCATGTGTCTGCCCACTCTGTTCTCTTTGAGGATTCTGCCGTTTTCAATTGGGAGCACGAGGTCCTCGTCATAGTCGTCCATGATGTCTATGTCAAAAAACTCGTCCCACTTGTGTTCGTGCATGAGGCGGAAATGCTTTTTTGTCGTATTTCTTGCTCCGCCGTATGCTGTGTTGCACTCGACAACCGTGCCGCCGACGTGCTCAACCATAGGTTTCCAAAACTCAGGTCTGAGGTAGTTTTGATTGCCCTTCTCGCCCGAGTGAAGTTTGACGGCGACTTTGCCTTCAAGCTTGATGCCCAAAAGGTCATAGAGTTCTACGACTTTTTCCGGCGTGATTTCTCTTGAAAAATAAACTGTTGGTTTCATAATCTATCTCCAAATAATTGATTTCTATTTGTATCATACCGTACAATCCAAAAAATTGCAAGCGTATTTAATAATTTTAAAAGCAACTTAGTTGCTTTTAATCTCACATTTGACGCAATCCGAGGAAGTACGTCGGTGCAACGATAATCGCAAAGAAGATAAGGCTCACGATTTCAAACACCGCCAAAAACTTGAGCCCGCCCTTTGGATATTCGCGGACGTAAATGCGATAGTTGATGACTGATGCAAGGCTACCGATAATTGACACAAGCCCTGCGGAGTCAAGCCCGTAGAGCAATGCGCCCGTGCTCGTTGAGAACGGATAGAGCACGATTGCCGCCGGCACGTTGGAAATGACTTGGCTGAGCAGAATTGACACCCAATACTCTCTTCCCGCCACGACACGGCTCAAGAACTCTGAAACGGTCTGATTGGACGCAATAGATGACGAGAAAAGGAAGAAGCAGAAGAATGTGATAAGCAGCACGTAATCCGTCTTGAGGAGCACCTTTGGGTCAAATATGACGACGGCGACAAGTATCATAAGCCCAACCCAGTACCACGCTTCAAAACGCGACACGATGAGCCAAATGATGATGAGGAACAAGAAGAGATATGTCAATCTCTTTGGCGTGTTGTCCTCAACTGAGTCGGACGGATATGCCTCAATCGGGATGTCCGTCTTTTGTTTCAAGTTCTTTGAAAACAGCACGATGACAAACACGACGAGCAGTGCGCCGGAAATCACCCAAATCGGCGACATATAGCCGACAAACTCCCACACACTCACGCCGGATTGCCCAAATATAAACAGATTTTGCGGGCTTCCAAACGGTGTGAGAAGTGAGCCGCGTATCGCAGCAATATTTTGCATCGCAAGGATTGGCAAAATGTACTTCTCTTTCTTTGCCGCACGAAAAAGGAATATCGTGAGCGGCACAAAAATAATGAGCGACACGTCATTCGTGACAAACATTGACGTGAAAAACACTGCAAATACAAGGAACAACCCAAGCCCCACCGCGGACTTGATTTTGCCCGCAAGGCGTATGATTGGATTGAAAATCTTCTCCTTTTTGAAGCCTTCAAGCACTGTCAGCATCAAAAACAGCATCGCAAGCGTGTGCCAGTCAAGGTCTTTCAATATGCTTGCGCTCGGGCGAACGATGCACACGACGACAAGAGCGGCAAGAATTGCCACCCAAACCATTGCATCCTTTTTTACGACTTCAAAGAAGTCTCTCGCCCGATCTTTTGTCATTTTAGCTGATTAGAATAACTGTTTCCCGACTTTAAAAGCATCTGCGACTTTCTCGCCAAGCACGTTGTATGCGTTATTGAACGGATCAAAAGCGATTGGCGCGACCTTCTTGAGATCCACCTTGCCGTCCGTGAGTGCGGACTCATCCACGCTGACGTTGACAATCTCGCCCTTCAAAATGCAGGTGTCAAGATCGTACTCTTTGACCTTGCACTCAATGCACACTGCAAGTTCGTTGATGATTGGCGCATTGACGAGTTCACTCTTTGTCGCGGTAAATCCAGCGCGAGCAAACTTGTCCGCCGTCTTGTTGGCGCTTGCAAGTCCAACATAGTCGCAAGCCGCCACGTGCTCTCTATCTGCCATACTAACGGTAAACGCGCCCGTATGCGCAAAGTTTTTGCAGGTCTTGTGTCCCGGGGAGAGACAGACGGAAATCTCGTTCTCCTCGCTTATTCCGCCCCACGCCGCATTCATTGCATCAGGAACTCCGTTTTCGTCGTAGGTTGCGATGATCCACACAGGTTGCGGAAGGGATAAAGGTTTTGCTCCAAAGTTCTTTCTTGCCATAATATATCTCCTTAAAGTTGATTACAATATATTTTTGATTTCATCGAGAGTGCGAACAACGTGTTCTACACCGCTCGGCTTGTTGTCAATTTGTTGTCCGCGCGTAAAATAGCACGTGTGCATGCCTGCGTTTATGCCACCCGTCATATCCGACGTAAGAGAGTCGCCGATGATGATTGCTTCTTCAGGCTTGCAATAGACGCCAGCAGATTTCATTTTGTCAAAACAGCGCGAGAAAAACTCCTTTTCAGGTTTTTGCACGCCGATATCTTCGGATATAAACACAAAGTCAAAATATTTGTCAATACCGCCGACTGCAAGTCTATGCTTTTGTTGCTCATAAGGCCCATTGCTTGCGGTCGCAAGAACATATTTGCCGTGCAGATATTCAAGCATCTCTTCAGCATGCGGTTCAAGTATTGCGTTGTCAAAAATCTGCGTCCTGAAGTATTCTTCAAACGCATGCCCGTCGTCGTCTATTCCAAGCGCCTCGAACACTTTGCCCCAGCGCTCGTTTTGAATATGGTCAAACGTTATTTCACCTCTCTCATGTCTGAGCCAAAAGCCGGTGTTGATTCTTTGAAACACGTCAAACATATAAGGCTCGTATGTCACAAACCCAAACCGTTCAAACCCGTGTTTCATCGCCCATTTGACATATTCTTCAAACGACAAGAGCGTGTTGTCTATATCAATGAACACAACTTTTATCTTGTCATTTTGTAATGATAAACTGTCATTTGTGCGTTTTGTCAGCTGATACGCTATGCGCGGTGAGTGATCTCTGACATATATCGTTCCGCACTTTTCAAACCCGCATTTTGTGACTGCTTTTTGCATGACAAAGTTGTCTTGGTGAGTGTCGATTCTCACGTTGTTTTCAAAAGCAAGCGCAAATTCCACCGCCGCTTTCAAGATGCCTTTCACCTTGAAATCGCTCGCGATACGGTGTATCGTGACATACGGCTCATTGTTTTTCCACTCGCCGTTTTCAATCACTTTGTAGCAAGGATCTTCACCAAACAAGAATACAAAAACACCGTGTATTCCCTGCTCGTCATACACAACGTAGCTCGTGCCACTGTCCGTCAAATCCTCTTCAATCATATCTCTTGGCGGATAGGTGTTGCTCCATTGATTTGGGTTGCCTGTGCGCGCCATAAAATCTTGTGCGCCAAGGTACAAGTTCCAAACAGTTTCAACATCATTCTTATCTGCCTTTCTAATCCGCAACATACTCAATAATCCAAAAGTCTGCCGTAGTCGTTCCACTCGCCGAACATCTTGCCCTTTCTTGTCTTGTCAATGAGGTGTGCGAGTGCTCTTTCATACGCCTGCGCGTCTCTGCTCTTGTAGAACGCCACATTGTATAGGCGCACCCTAACATAAAGCGGATGAAACTCACCCAATTTTTCAAAGACGCCCGCGGATTTCAGCGCATTCACCACATCTTCATCGGGTGTAAAAGCCATATCGGGCAGCACTTTTCTCCCCGCTTCCGTCATAAGCCCGAGTTTTTCAAGCCTACGCACCCGCTCTTTGTTGAGTTCCGTCCAAAGCCCGTTTTTCTTTCTTGGCGAAAAGCGTTAATATCTCACTCCATCCGCAAGTTTTTGAGTACTGTCGATCCACCCAAAACACAACGCCTCTTCCACCGCATCAAGGTAGTAGAACGCTCCGTCGTCTTTCGGCCTTCTGCGCTTCAACGCCACCCAGCATTCTTTTTCTTCTGCAGCGTGTACTTGGAGCCACTCTCTAAACTCATTTCTGTTTTTTACTGTCAAGATGTTTTGCATATCAGTATTTTGCAAACATATTTGCAATGTGCTCTTTGTCCTTGGTGACAGTGAGCGCAAGGCGCAAGAGGACTGCCGCCTTTTGAGGCGAAAGATTGTTTGCCGCAATCGTGCCCTCAAAGAGCAACATATCTTCTGTTATGAGCCCATCGTCCACGCGCGAGCTGATGACAACTGGCACGTCTGCACTCTCAATGATTTTGCCATATTCAAGGCTGACTTCCCCTGCTCCCGCGCCGGCGATGACTATGCCGTCCGAGTGCTCGATTGCAAACTTCAAAAACTCAGCGGAAGCGTCCACGTGAAAATAGAGTATTGACACGCTTGGCAGTTTGTCAAGCCTTGACACGTCAAACTCGCTCTTGTGTGTGTGAGTCTTGAAAGTCGTTTCATACAGATACACTTTGCCGTCTCTTATCACGCCGATTGCGCCCATACGTCCTGCCGATATTGCAGTAAGCTGATATGTGCTCGTCTTTGTCACTGAGCGCGCGGTGTAAATCCTGTCCGCAAACACGGCAAGCACGCCTTGCCCTTCAGTTTCGGGAGCCGCCGCCGCGCATACCGCTTGATAGAGGTTCATAGGTCCGTCCGCCGAGATTGCCGTCGCAGGACGCATTGCGCCCGTGATGATGACACTCTTTTTTGTCTTGACCGTAAGGTTCAAAAAGTACGCCGTCTCTTCAAGCGTATCCGTGCCGTGTGTGATGACAAAGCCCTTGACGTTGTCGTCCTTGCTCTCACGGTTGATTATTGCTGCAAGTTGAAGCCAAATATCCGCCGTAATGTCGTCCGAGTTGACGTTGCAAATCTGCACCGTTTCAATCGGCGCAACATCTTCGATGTTGGGGATCTCTTTGAGCAGCTCGTCTGCTGTGAGTCTGCCCGGTCTATACCCCGCGATATTGCCTTGCTCTCCAACGCCTGCGATTGTTCCACCCGTTGCGAGCACGAGTATTGTGCCTCTTCTTCTAACCATATTTTATCTCCAAAAACCTTGTCTTTTCATTCCTTGACGGCAAGCGTTGCCCAGAAGGTCGGAACACCGTGTTCGTGAAGGTCGCCCTCGCCGTTCGTGTCGTCATAGACATCCACAAGTTTGAAGCCGGCTCTCAACTGTCCACCGATTTGCTCTGATATATCGTGTGAAAACTGCACGCCGCAGTCGTCTTTTTCAAGTTGTCTTTTCTGCTCTTCGTTGACGAGCGGGTCAAACGGCAAAGTGTTGACAACCTTCATTTCGTCCTCGTCAAACAGGAAGTTGACGCCGTTGTCCAGTCCCGCAAGCAATCTGCCGCCCTTTTTCAGCACGCGAGCGCACTCTTTCCACACAGGCTCTACATCTTTGATGTAGCAGTTGGACACGGGGTGGAATATAACATCAAACATTTCGTCAGAAAACGGCAAAGGCTTTGTCATATCCGCGCGGATTGCGTGGATTTCATAGTCCTCTCTCTTTGCGACCATCTTTTCGCTCTCGATCTGCTTTTCGGAGAAATCAAGCACCCAGCAATTTGCACCTTGGCTAGCGAAGATAGGCATCTGCTGTCCTCCGCCCGATGCAAGCCCAAGCACGCGTTTGCCCTTCAAATCGCCAAACCACTCATGAGGCACTTTTTTCGTCGGCGTAAGCCCGACGTCCCAGTTGCCTTTTTGCGCTTCGACGTATTCCTCATGGCTGATAGCCTTGCCCCACTCCCAGCCTTCTTCAACCCAACGGTCGATAGTCTCGGAGTTGATGTCAGCATACGTGCCGCTCTTGCGTTTTTCAGGGAAGATTCGGTAGCTGTTTTTGAGGATTGGTTCGGGCTTTATCTCACTGATTGGCTCTTCCCACGTGCCGACGAGCTCAAATCCACACTTCTTGATGACGGCGTTTGAACGCTTGTTCTCGTCCGCCGCCTCAATGACGATTGTGCCAAATCCGTCCGCTTTAAGAGCGTCAACAACTGCCCCGAGTGCCTCGGTCATATAGCCGTTGCCCCAAAACTGTTTGCCGGAGCAATAGCCGATGACAGGATTGCCGTGATGATAGCCAACAACGTCAATGACGCCCATAAGTTCTCCGGTTTCTTTGTTTTCAATCGCCCAACGATAGGTGTCCGGCTTTTTGTATTCTTCAACGATCTCGGCAATATATTCCGCGGCGTCCTCAAAATTTTGATAAGGATTCCAGCTCAAAAACCTTGTGACTTCAGGGTCGCTCGCCCAGTTGTCAAAATAAGCACGAGCGTCGTCGAGTCTGAAATATCTCAGTTTCAGTCGTTTGGTTTCAATTTCTCTCATTGCCATAACTCTATTCCTTTGCGTCTTTCAAATAGTTGTTGAAAAGATAGATTTTGTAGTCGTCAAGGTCAAAGACCTTATCGGAGGAAAAATCTCCGTATCTCTCAACGAGCTCTTTGAGCGTCACTTCTTTTGCTCTTTTCAAAGCATAAGTGTCGCCTGCGAGCAATCTTGGGACGAGTTCTTCGGGCTTATCCTTTTTGAGATTGCCCGAGATCCACTCTTCCGTCATGTTTGTGAAGTTGTAATATACGTCAAATGTGTTGGACACGTAGAATACGAGGTCGCCCGACAAATCAAAGTCCGGATGCGACGTGTCGTTTTTGAGTATTTCACAACACTCTCTTTCCGTCAAAAGTCCATCATAGTTCAAAAAAACAGGCGCAAGTTCACTTGGAATGTCTCCCTTGTTTATCCTTATAGAATAAAGTTTGCGGTTTTCGCCATCGCAAGTGCCCTCGTGTACAAAGAACTCAAACTCTTTGCACTTGGTGTTTTTTATCTCCATAGCAAGACGATAGAGCTCGACGATTTCGCCCTTGTTTTCCTCGTTGATAAAGCATTGCCAGCGCGGAATAATCCCCGCATCCATGAGCAAGTCCGTAGCTTTCAAAGCTTCCTCGTATGCCCCTTTTCTGCCCACGTATTTGTCCTGCGTGTCTTTTTTGCCAAAGAAAGTCAGTTGCACCTTCTTGACACCCACTTCCTTTAAGAATGGAATATAATCTTTGTCGCGGACGATGCGCCAAAAACTCGCGAGTTCAAATCTTTCGGGTTTTGCGTTTTTGGAGAGTTCAACGTCCTTTTGCCAACGCGCCCTATAGTCGTCTGAAAAGTCAGGTTCTCTAAGCCAACTGTAAAAGTCGATTTTGTCAAAGTACAGCGAGAAATAGTTCACGACAAACTCATCCGCGCCGTCCTCCATCTTTTTGTTTGGCATATGCCCGAGCCAACAATGTTTGCAGCGGTTTGGGCAACCGTACATATCAACGCAAATGCTGAGCAGTCTGTCCATGTTTTGAATATACGCGTCCGCCTCCGCGCGCGTGTGGAAAATATGGATGTCTTTGCCCTTGCCGTATTCGGCTACCAGTTGATAGACTTTTGGCAATTCCTGCTTTGGAAAATCCACAATCCAATTGGCAAGTTCTATGCTGTCAAATTCATCCTCAACCCATGGCAAATCGACGCGATTTGTGCCCACGCGGGACTTTGCGCCCGCAAGACAGATGTCCAGCGGAAAATCAAGCATGAACACCGTATCTGCACGCTCCAAGCGCATAGCAAGTGTGCGGCTGTAATTTCCGTCTATGATCCACTCGTCCCCCGCCACTATATCTTTGAGTTTTGCGTCAAACTCCTCGCGCGGAATATGCGACTTGTCCGGCTTCCACCAAAGCATATCGAGATAATGAAGAGGCAGCCCCGTCTTTTCACGGAGTTTTCTTGCAAATGTGCTTTTGCCCGCTCCCGGGCATCCAACAACCAAAACCCTCTTCATATTCTGCCTATTTTATTTCAATCCAAATGCCGACGTCGTGCATCTCGGAGTCAGGGATTGACTTGTAAAATCTCTGAGCCTCATCGTTCGCGGCTGTGAGCGCAACAATCGAAGTTATGCCTCTCTCTTTGAGCACTTTTTTTAGTTCCTCAAGTAGAGTTTGAGCCACGCCCTTGTGGCGATAACTTTTGAGCACGCAAATCCAATCAAGATACGCACTTTGTTCGCCTGCGAAACGACTACATATTATTGACGCGTCAATTCTGCCCACTATTTTGTCGTCCATATAGGCAAGAAGAGACACCGCGCCATCAAACGCGGGATTGTCAAAACTCTCTTGCACGTTTTTGACGTATGCGTCGTCTATTTCCCAACCCCAAACGTCCTCCTCCGCTCTCAAGTCCTTTTCAAATTGAACGACTGCGGGGATTTCGTCATTGGTGTATGGGACGATTGTAAGTTTGCTGTTTTCCATTTTTACCAAATAACGACGCGCTTGTCTTCAGGGATGAACATATTGTCCGTGTCTTTCACGTCATATGCCTCATACCACTCTTTGAAGTTGCGCGGATTCATGTTTGCACGAAGTTCGGCAGGAGAATGTACGTCTCTTGTCAACAAGAGGCGAATAAACTTCTCTTTTGCCTTGATGCACCACACCTTTGCCCAGTTGACAAAGTATGCTTTGAAATCGGGGTTTTCAAGCTCGTTGGCGATTTGAATCGTGACCGCCATGCCGCCGTTGTCCGCGATGTTTTCGGACACGACGAGCGTGCCGTTGACCTTGCCGCCGTGGAACGGGATGCCGTCCCATTGCTCAATCATATTCTTCGTGAGAGCCTCAAACCGTTTGAGATCCTCTTCTGTCCACCAATCTTTGAGCATACCTCTCTCGTCAAAGTGCGCGCCGTTGTTGTCAAAGGCGTGAGAAATCTCGTGGCCTATGACTGCGCCGATGCCGCCCAAGTTCTCCTCATAAGATTGATTCAAACTGTAAAACGGCTTTTGCAAGATTGCCGCAGGGAAAGTGATGTCGTTTTTGAATGGATCATAGCACGCGTTGACCATATGCCCCGGCATTGCCCAATCGTTGAAGTTGGTCGGTTTCAAAAGTTTTTCAAGCTTGCGCTCAAGATTGCGCTTTTGAATCCTCGTCATTGCATCAAAATAGGAGTCTTCCTTTTTTACTTCAAGCGTGTCGTAAAACTCGTCGTAGCCGTCAGGATAACCCATCTTGATCTTCATAGCGTCGAGTTTGACGATTGCCTTCTTCTTTGTTGCCTCTTCAAGGAAGTTGTTGGCTTTGATGCGCACCTTGTAGGTCTCGATGATTTTCTTCGTCATCTTGACGACGTCCGCTTTTGCTTCCTCGCCGAAATACTTTCTGCCATAGTACACGCCGATCGGCTCGCTATAAAGCGCAGAAACGAGGCGATATGCCTGCTTGACGATAGGCGAATTCTTTTTGACGCCCATGAGCGAGTTTCTATATTCGTTTGAGATGTCCTTAATTTTGAGCGAAAGTGCCGGCGCATACGCAAGCACCGTGCCAACGTATGTCCAATGGATGAAGAGTTCAAACGTCTTGTCATTCAAGATATCTTTGAAATCATTGAGGAACGCAGGGTTGCCGACGGCAATCTCTTTCGGAGCTTTGTCGCCGTAAATCTTTTGAAGCAATCCGCCAACCTCGTATGGAGCGACGAGCTTGTCCACCTCTTCAACGCTCATTGGGTTGATGAGTTTGACATAGTCAGCAAGTTCCTCGTTGCTCTTTACGTGTTTGCGCAATATATCGTCAAACGCAACCGTGTCGTCAAGGTATTTCTTTTGCTCTTCCTTTGTGAGCGGCGAGAACTTCAAAAGTTTTGCCGCCATCTTTTTGAATGACTTAATGAGCACTGCACTCACGAGCTTGTTTTCATAGAGGCTCTTGTCCGGCAAAATCGTGTTTGGATCCATGATCATGAGCGCCTGTTTGGACGTGTCATTAACAGGATCTTCGGACACGTCAATGTCAAAGAGCCAATCCACTCTGTCAAGGAAGAGTTCCTTGTTTTGCGCGTTGAACTCTGCAATACTCTTGATGCTCTTGATTCTGTCAAGCAACGGATAAAGCGGCTTCATGCCCGCCTGCTCTCTTGCCTTGACGTCAAGCGCCTTTTCATAGAGACGCACGGCGTTGTCGAGCACAGGAAGTCCATGCTCCTTTTTGCCTTTTGAAAAATCGGCAAAGTCTTGCATAAGCGTCTTTTCAACGTCAAGATGCAAGGACGTAAATCCACCCGTTGACGGCAAATCGCTTGGGATTTTGGCTGTTTTGAGCCACTCGCCGTTTACAGCTTGAAACAAATCGTCTTGGATTCTCACATGTTCTTTACTCATATTTATATCTCCTTAACGTTTTATCGTATTTCGTCAAGTGCCATTTCAAGCACTTTGAGGTCGTCGTCTTGGGTTGCCCAACTTGTTGCAAAACGGACAACAGTGTGATTATCGTCAAACTTCTCCCAAAACTCAAATCTGACTTTCCCATGCAATTTTTCAATAAACGTATTGTCAAGCACGACAAACTGTTGATTGGTTGGCGAGTCAATAAAAAACTTGATGCCATGTTCTGCAAATATTGATTTGAGCTTTTCTGCCATATCAATTGCGTGACGGCTTATTTCAAAATACAAGCCGTTTGTGAACAGCGTGTCAAATTGGATGCCGAGCAGTCTGCCCTTTGCCACAAGCGCACCGCGACGCTTGATAGATGTCAAGAAGTGCACCGGCTTGTTGACCTTGCAAAAGACGATTGCCTCGCCGCAGAGTGCGCCGACCTTTGTGCCGCCGATATAAAAGACGTCCACAAGACTTGCAAGTTCTTTGAGCGTAATGTCGCAACTTCTGCTTGCAAGTCCATAGCCTAGTCTCGCTCCGTCCACAAACAACGGAATGTCAAACTCATGGCAGACGTCCGCAAGTGCTTTGAGCTCTTCCTTTGTATAAAGCGTGCCGTATTCGGTTGGATAGGAGATATACACCATGCCCGGGATTGCCATGTGTACACGACTCTCATCTGCGTTGAACTGAACGAGATAACGTCTCACATCGTCAGCTGAAAGTTTGCCATCCTTGGAAGGCAATTCAATGACCTTGTGGCCGGAATACTCAATCGCGCCCGCCTCATGCGTGCTGATATGCCCCGTCTTTGCCGCGATGACCGCCTCGTAGTCAGCAAGCATGGTGGAGATGACCACCATATTCGTCTGCGTTCCGCCCACGATAAACTCCACATCTGCATTGTCAAGTCCAACTGCCGCACGGATCTTCTCTTTTGCGCTTGCAGAATACTCGTCAAAGCCATAGCCCGGTTGCGGCACAAGGTTAGTCTCGGCAAAACGCCTCAAAATCTCAGGATGTGCGCCTTGAACATAATCGCTTTCAAATGAAATCATTTTTACTCCTTGTTGCACACTTCGTGTGTTTTGCATTTGTGTGCAATCTATGTCAACAAATTTATATATTCAATTCAATATGCTCTCAAAGCACCTTTTTCCACCAAAGATTCCCATCTTCTTTGAGGAAGGAAAACCCACAGCGTTTGAGTACGTTTTGAGACTTCAAGTTATCTTTGAGCGTGTCCGCTTGCACTGCTTTCACGCCGAGCGACTTGCCCCACTTTAAAAACGCACCAAGCGCCTCGGTCATATAGCCGTTGCCGGAATACTTCTCGTTCAACCCATAACCGACTTCGGTGAGACCGTCCCTCGGCACATATTTGAAATCTATTGAGCCGATGACATGGCTGTTTTCTTTGAGCACGATAAGAAACTCTGTGAAGAACAGGAAGTTTTCCTCATCCGCCGCAATCTCTTTCTCAAGTCCTTTGAGAAAGTTCGTGAGCAAGTGGTCGAGCTCCTCCCCTTGATATACCACGCCAAACTCTTTTTCAAACCCCGCGAGGTCATTGTTGAACATGGCAAGATTTTCCTTTGTATAAGGAAACAGCACGAGCCTCTCGGTCTCAATAACGTTTGTCATCTTGTCTTTGTTCATTGTCACGTCAGATCGATCCAGTATCTTTCAAGGTTTTCTTCGCGCTCGGGCCAATAGACGGTGGAGTCATACTTCCCGCCGTTTTTCAAAATGACCTTGCGGCTGCCTTCGTTGCTCGTTTTGCAAGTGACGAGCACTTTGTCAAGACCGAGTTCTCTGCACTTGTCAAGTCCAAGCGCCAGCATCTGCGTGGCATAGCCTTTGCGCCTCTCGCTCGGCACGACCGAATAGCCGATATGCCCGCCAAACTCACGTAGCAGATCATTGAGGCAGTGCCTTATTTGCAACATCCCGACAATCTTGCCGTCCTCTTCGCGCACGAAAATAAACTGCGTTGCTTGCACCTTGCCCTCTGGCACGGTTTCAGGATTTTTGTAGGCATTGACTTTGTCAAGCCACTGCGCCGTCGTCTCATAGCGCATAAAAGATCCTGTTCCGTCCATAGGACTTCCCGCCAAGACACACTCATTTTTGTAGGCTTGTATCTGCTTGTCGTATTCAATTGTCGGTTCAATAAGTTTCATCATTTGCTTGTTATCGAATAATACGTGAGGTCGCGCTCTATGCCCAAGTATTCAAGTTCTTTCTCATTGAAATGGTCGTATACCATTCCACACTTTTCCATAACACGCTTGGACGCCTCGTTGCCCGTGAAGAAGGATGCATAAATCTTGTTCACTTTCTTTTCTTTGAAAAGAAAATCCACAAAACATTTCACAGCTTCCGTCACGTAGCCGTTGTTCCAATATGCAGAGCCGATGCCATAGCCGATTTCGCAGGCGCCAGGATCGTTTTCATACGGGAAATACAGGATAATGCCAATGAGCCTGCCCGTATCTTTCAAGCGTATGGCAAACAGGTCGTCGCGACCGAGATAAATGGAAAAATCAAACTCTTCAAGCGTCTCCGCATAGCGACAGATGAAAGTTTCAAGCACTTTCTTGTCATGCGAAATGTTGGCGAAATAATCCGCCTTGTCGCTCTCTTGTATTTTGTCGATAATCAGCCTATCTGTTTGCATTTCACTCTTGATATTGATGCTCCGCAATGGTGACGCCGTCGGGATAAATCTTGACAAAATCGTTTTTCATAGAGATAGACAGCCAACCCTTTGCCGTGTATTCTGCGGATTTTTCATCCCAGTTTTGCTTGCCCCACTCTCTGACCGTATCGTCTGCAACAACCATGAATGCGAGCGATTTATACTCGTTTCTCGAGTCGATTGTATAGTTGAGCATACTCGAATCGCTGCCCGTGTTGCCGAACGCAAGCACGGGACGCTGACCGATTTCGCGCTCTATATAGATAGACTTGTTGCCGTTGAGATTCTTTTGGATGAATCCGCCCGTCAGCACAAGTTCGTCGCCGTTTTCATACTTGAAGTTCATATTTGAGGACTCCGTCTCATGCCCTCTTTGCTTGATTTCAAAATCCGTGCCGATGACGTGGTTGGGCGTCACGTAATCCTTGATTGGCGAATTGGCGATGATTGCACGCGTCGTCGTGCGCTCCGTGCCGCTGATGACATAGATTGTGAAGTCGTTTTCATAGAGATAGTGTACCACTTCCACCATAGGCAGATAGAAGTTGTCAATATAGCGCATATTGTTGAAGCTACTGGTGTACTTCTGCCCAAATGAAACAACGTAGGCGTAGAACTCTTCAACAGTCAAACCCGCGTACGCCCTTGCGAAGTTTCTTGCGAGCTCCTCGCCTGCAACGTAGCCCGGGCGAAGATCTCTTGCCACGTCTTTGAGCTCTTCCGATACTCTCTCCGGATGATCAACGAGGCAGTATTCAATAAACATCATCGTGTCGTAATAGGTGAAATACGTCTCGCACACAAGCGTTCCGTCCATATCAAACACCGCGATTCTGTCTTCCACAGGGATGAAATCGAGCGATTTCTCGTCCGTCGCCGCCGTAACAAACGACTTGAGCGAGTTGATTGCCACGCAATCGTTCCAAAGCTCAAACTTAAACTCTTCTTGTTGCGGAGTAACCTGCTCTTGTTTCTTGTTGCATCCGACAAATGTCGCCGCAAGCACGGCAACGATCATCAAAACCGCAAAAATTGCTATAATTCTCTTTTGGTTTTTCATAATCTATCTCCGATTTTTAGTTTTACAGTTTGAGAATTGCGGGCATCTCGTCCCCTTCAACGGTTGGGTCAAATCCCTTTGGCTCTTCGACGAAGCCGAATGAAGCATACAGTTTTTTTGCCACTTCGTTTTCCGGCTCATAGCTCAGCCAAACGTATTCCGCATCTCCGCATGGTTTTGATCGCACAAAATCAAGCACTTGTTTGAACGCTTCCTTGCCAAAGCCCCTATTTTGATAGCGTTTGTCAATCATAAAACGCCAAATAATATAGTTATTTGCAAAAAACCAATATTTCTCTTTGTCGTCATCATCGGCGTATGGAAAGTCATAACCGACCATAGCAAAACCTACCGGGCGCTTGCCGTTGTAGATTGCAAGCGGAAAGACCTTTCCGCCGTCCGCTTGAAATGCGTATGCCTCGGCAAGGCTGTAGATGTTTCTTGCCACATAGTTTTTTTGCTTTTTATTCACTGTCAAATCAATGATTGCATCATAGTTTTTGTAAGTTATTTTTTCAAGGTGTATCATAGTTTTCTCCTTTTTTTTATGTTTTTCTTTGATTAAGAATCAAAGAACGTTCTGTCTTTATCCAGTTGCAGTCTTTCCGTCTTCGGGTATTCGAAGATTTGCGACTTGTCTGCCTTTTCAAGATAGTCAACGTATTTTGCCGCTTCTTCCTTTGCAGCCTTCAGGTCGTGCAAGAGATAGTTGCCGCAGTTTTCCGCCGTTGCCCCTGGGACTTCGCCCTCGTAGTCGCGCATATAGCGGAATGCGGCAAGAATGATATCGTAGAGCTCGCTTGATGCGGGACGCCCTTTGACAATCATATAAAAGCCAGTCAAGCACCCCATCGGCCCCCA
>DBVQ01000094.1 GCA_002308155.1 Christensenella sp. UBA1260 | reverse complement strand
ATAATGCCAACCATCAATCAACTTATCAGAAATGGCAGAGAAAGACAGGTCAAAAAGTCACAAACGCCTATCATGGAGCAATGCCCACAAAAACGCGGCATCTGCCTCAGCGTGACGACAACATCACCAAAGAAGCCGAACTCCGCTTTGCGTAAAATCGCAAGAGTCCGTCTTGTCAATGGTATGGAAGGTACCGTCTATATCCCGGGCGAAGGCCACAACCTTCAAGAGCACAGTGTTGTGCTTATCAGAGGCGGCAGAGTCAAGGATTTGCCAGGTGTGCGTTATCATATCATCCGTGGTGCTCTTGATACGGCAGGCGTTGCAAAACGCGGTCAAGCAAGAAGCAAATACGGTGCGAAACGCCCAAAGAAATAATCAATTTTCGAATGTAAACTATTAGGAGGTAATTATGCCAAGAAGAAATGGCGTGCCAAAAAGAGACGTTTTGCCGGATCCAGTGTATGGCAGCAAGGTTGTGACAAAGCTCATCAACCAAGTCATGCAAGATGGAAAGAAGGGCACAGCTCAAACAATCGTCTATGAGGCATTTGAAATAGCATCAACCAAACTCGGACAAGCTCCGATGGAAGTTTTTGAAAAGGCACTTGAAAACGCAAAACCTGTTCTTGAAGTCAAAGCAAGACGTGTTGGCGGTTCAACATATCAAGTCCCAATGGAAATCCGTCCAGAGCGCAGACAAACACTTGCAATCCGCTGGATCGTTCTCTTTGCATCAAAGCGCAGCGAGAAGACCATGAAGGAAAGACTTGCAGGTGAACTTATGGACGCTTTCAACCAAACCGGCGGCGCAGTCAAGAGAAAAGAAGAAATGCACCGTGCAGCAGAAGCGAACAAGGCATTTGCACATTATAGGTGGTAATTTATGGCGAGACAATATGCTCTTGATAAGGTGAGGAATATCGGCATTATGGCTCATATTGATGCCGGCAAGACCACAACTACTGAGCGTATTTTGTACTACACTGGTGTAAACCGTAAGCTCGGTGAAACTCACGACGGCTCTGCAACCATGGACTACATGGAGCAAGAGAGGGAGAGAGGTATCACCATCACATCAGCGGCAACGACAGCAGTGTGGAAGGGGCATCAAATCAACATCATAGACACTCCGGGCCACGTCGACTTTACCGTCGAGGTCGAGAGAAGTCTCAGAGTGTTGGACGGTGCCGTCGCCGTATTTTGTGCAAAGGGCGGTGTTGAGCCTCAATCCGAAAACGTTTGGAGACAGGCAAACACCTATAAAGTTCCGAGAATCGCTTTCGTCAACAAGATGGACATCAACGGCGCAAACTTCTTCGCGGCAGTTGACCAGATGAGAGAGCGACTTGGAGCAAACGCCGTGCCTATCGCATTGCCGATTGGCAAAGAGAGTGATTTTGAGGGTGTAATAGATTTGCTCAATATGAGAGCGCGCTACTACGACCAGCAAGACAAGGGCGTCACGGTCTATGAAAAGGAAATCCCCGCAGACTACGTTGAGCTTGCCAAAGAGTACAGGCTCAAACTGTTGGAAGCGGCGGCGGATTTTGACGAAGACATCTTTGAAAAACTCATAATGGAAGATTATGACTCCGTCACTCTCGACCAACTCAAAAAGGCAATCCGAAAAGGCACGATTGAAATGAAAATGAACCCGGTACTCTGCGGGAGCTCATATCACAACACGGGCGTACAACTTATGCTTGATGCGGTGGTGGACTTCCTTCCGGCGCCGACAGACGTCGCGAGTATCGAGGGCATAAACCCGAAGAACGAACAGACTGAGCTTCGTCATCCCGGTGACAACGAGCCGTTCAGCGCACTCGTGTTCAAGATTTTGACAGACGAATACGTCGGCAAACTTTCGTTCATCCGCATTTACTCGGGCACATTGTCAACGGGTAGCACTGTGTATAACACAGTGAAGGGCGAAAACGAGAGAATAGGCAGAATACTTCGCATGAACGCGGACAACCGCGAAGACATCGACGAAGCGTATGCCGGAGACATCGTTGCGGTCATCGGGCTCAAAAAGAGCACGACGGGCGACACGCTCGCGGACAGAAACCGCCAAATCATCCTTGAAAACATGGTCTTCCCGGACCCTGTCATCAAAGTCGCAATCGAGCCAAAGTCGAAAGCATCACAAGAGAGGATGAACACGGCAATCATCAAACTTCAAGAGGAAGACCCGACGTTTAAGGCCTACACCGACAAAGAGACAGGTCAAACTATCATCGCAGGTATGGGCGAACTTCATCTTGACATCATCGTGGACAGAATGTTCCGCGAGTTCAAGGTTGAGGCAAACGTGGGCAAGCCGCAAGTCAGCTATCGTGAGACAATCACGAAGCCGGCAAGAGCGGAAGGCAAGTTTGTGAGACAATCAGGTGGACATGGTCAATACGGCCATATCGTCATCGAGATTGAGCCAAATCCCGAGAAAGGTCTTGAAGTTGAAAATTGCTTGGTCGGCGGCGTCGTCACAAAAGAGTTTGCAAACGCCGCATGGGAAGGCATCAAAGAAGCAGCCCAAAGCGGCATCGTGGCAGGCTACGAGTGTGTGGACTTCAAAGTTCGCCTTGTGGACGGCAGTATGCACGAGGTTGACAGCTCGGAAATGGCGTTCAAGATTGCGGGTTCAATGGCTTTCAAGGAAGCCGCGGCAAAAGCTGGAGCAATCCTGCTCGAACCAATCATGAAGGTCGAAATCAACACACCGGACGATTATCTCGGCGACGTAATGAGCAATCTCAATTCTCGTCGTGGTTCGGTCAAGGGTATCGACCAGAGGAGCGGAGCGCAAGTCGTTGATAGCGACGTGCCTCTCTCCGAAATGTTCGGTTATGCAACGTCTTTGCGCAGCATAACGCAGGGCAGAGCAAACTTCACAATGCTGTTTGATCACTATGCGCCAGTGCCGAAAGCGGTGGGCGAAAAGATCATCGGCGACATGAGAAACGGTTCTAAAAAGTGAGCATTATATATTGTAATATTTATATAATACCTGCTTTTGGGAATAAATAACAAAAAATAAAAACCAAAAACAAAATATTGGAGGAATTTCAGTATGGCAAAAGCAAAGTTTGAAAGAACTAAACCGCACGTTAACATTGGTACAATCGG
>DBVQ01000015.1:7114-7321 GCA_002308155.1 Christensenella sp. UBA1260 | reverse complement strand
GGAAAAGACAAGAAAGTTGAAGAGCCGGCGGTCGAGAAAGAAGAACCTCAAGTCAAGCAAGAGGCAGAACCGAAGGTTGAAAACATCGAAGTAAAACTTGAGGACGAAGAAGAGATCGAATTCAAACCTGAAGAAATGGTTGAAGAAAAGGCTCAAGAAAAAAAGGAGCTCGACCTTGACGACGGAGTGGAACAAGTCAGCATCGAC
>DBVQ01000015.1:1350-7045 GCA_002308155.1 Christensenella sp. UBA1260 | reverse complement strand
TCTGGATCCGCTGAAAAAATAACCATCAGAAAGAGTCGCCTGCGGGTGGCTCTTTTGGAAAAGAAGTAAAGATGCCGCATATCACGTTGCAAAAAATCAAACTACTCCTATTATACGGGATAAAGAACTGACCGCTCTTTCATTTCGGGAAATCACAAACCGGGAATGTTAGCTAAAACGGAAGGGTCAGACAAAAGCCATAAGAGAAATCTTGTGGTTTTTTATTTTGCGTCTAAAAAGTCAATTATTTTATATTACAATATTTATCTATGTATAACTTAGTGATATTTGATTTTTAATTGAAAAATTAATATAATTATTGCTATCAATTATATTAATAAAAAGATACCAAAAGGCGTATTTTGTAACAATTTAGTCATATTTGATATGTTATAGTGAAATATAGAACAATACTAATAGGAGTAATGTAATTATGCCTGAAGACAAAGATTTAAAAAATCTACAACCTGTTTTATTCGTCCGCGAAGGCGAGACACTCAGCAAAGACAATTTTGCGATGATGATGAAGCGTTTTTTCTCAGAAACGAACAAAGCGCCAAGAAACAGGGACAAAAATGAGACCGAAATGCAATATATGCAGAGAGTAAAGTCGGTAAAAATCGGCAACAATGCGCGACTTAGCTATTTTGTTGCCAAGTTTATTGAATTGGCGACACCTGAACAAAAACGTGCATTAACAGAGGGTGCACCCAAAGCGGGAACCATTACGATTGGCGTCACAAGACAGGCGGAGAAAGTTCTACGTGACGAAATTGACAAAAAAGAGAATTTGCTCACAAACGGCAATCTTGCCGATGGTCCTAAAAAGGAAAAGATAAAACAAGAAATCGAGAGCATGTCAGACGCCTGCCGTCAATTGTTTGCGCCAGGTTGTTCCATTGAGCATGCAAAAGAGATTGCTGCTCCGTTCTTTACCGAAGAGCAAATGAACGGCCCTATTTTTGATCCTGCAACCCACGTCAACAAGAATTTTTTGCAGAATAATTATGAGAACGTCGCCGAGAAGTTTGCTACTATGGTCACACCTGAGCAACTACAAGAACTCGACACGGCGATGAAAAACTACGTACTCCCTTGGGAGAGAAAACCTGAAGATATGGGCGCAAAAGTGTACAC
This sequence comes from Christensenella sp. UBA1260, assembly GCA_002308155.1. Taxonomy (GTDB): domain Bacteria; phylum Bacillota; class Clostridia; order Christensenellales; family CAG-917; genus CAG-475. Next base: position 5,908 of record DBVQ01000015.1, on the reverse strand, counting down.
CGCCGAGAGCGAAAAAGCAAAAGCAAATATAGATGCTATGCAGGGTCTCTCCACAGAGCAAAAAGAAGCTATGAAGGCGGATATCGATGCCGCAAACGACTTTTTGCGTGTACCAAGCAAAGAAGATGATCCAAGTTCCCATTATATGGAATTGTCGGCAATGCAAGGCGGATATGATTCTGCCATATTGCATGACGGCGAAAATGCTTACAAACTCAAACTGCCTGAAGAAGGACTTGATCCTAATGCCATAGAAGAACGCCCAAGCAGCAACCTTACATCCGTTGACATCGTTGTGCCAGAGGGAAAAGAAGAAGCATACAACAAATGGGAAAACCAAGAATATATAGTTCCTCCTGAGACAAAGGAGTCAATCAAGCACGTCTATTCCTTAATGGAAAAGTACGGTTTCTTGGGCAAAGGCATCATTCCGGAAGAAGGCGTAAAAAAGTATGGCCTCGGACAACTCTCAAAAAACATCGAAGCGTACAAAGAAGCCATCGCTTCGGGCGATGCAACCAAGATTGCAGAGACTTCCAAGGCAATGCTTGAAGAGAAAGAACATGTTGATGAGATCGTCGAATACGTTCGACAACACTTCCCTGTGGATCCAAAAAGCGACAACTTTGCAAGAAATGGTAACATCGACGTCGTGCGTAACGACACGTTCCCACCAAAGTATCGTATGGATGAAGCCGTCCCAGCATTCAACGCAATATACATAATGGCAAACTTTGCCCAAGCAAACGGGTTGACCATCGACGAGTTTTTGGAACATCCCACACAGCACGAAAAGGACTTCTACTATGAAAAAACCAATCAGGGCTTGAACAATGTGCTCAAGGGCAAGACAGGTGCCGAAGCGTTGTTTGAAGCAAGCACGATTACAAAGAGTCTTCATATTTTCGGACTTGCCGGTCAGCGTCCTTTTGAGGCATTGGTCTATTTGAACAATGATCCTAATGTTCGCGCACACAATCATGCGCTTATGGATTATCAAACAAAAAGGGTTATGAACAACTGTGACGCATATGATAACGACCGCCGTAGTATCGCATACACAAGTGGGCACCTCGACCGTTTCCTCTATGTGACCGAGCCGCGTGAGAATGCGGGTCTTCTTGGTGTGCCAATCTACAACGTCAGAACTCTCAAATACGATCAACCCGAAGCGTTCAACGAGGCGGAATATCTACAAAACAACGGCAAATCGGTCAGTGAGATGAAAGAAAACTTGGACAAGAACCTAAAAACGTTCTTGTATCTAAGCAAAACGCAGCTGTATGAGGATGTCGCAAAAAAGCTCTACGAGAAACCGGCGTTTGGACACAACAAACTCCTTGAAATCGCCCAACAAGCAGCAAGCAAGATTTTGATGGCAAAGCACGCCGAAAAGGACGATCCATCCTATCAAGCGCTCAAAGGCATTTTGACCAACGGAAAAGAATATATCAACGGCCTTATTCAAGAGGAAAAGAACAAGGTCATTGACGCTGAAAAACAACTTGAAGAAGCCACCAAAGCGGGCGACACCAAAAAGATTGACGAATTGAAGGCGTATATCGAAGCCAACAAAGCGTACAAAGATATCAACGTTGTAGTCGATAAAACGACAGAGAAATATGCTCAGGCACTCGATACATACGAGAAGAAATTTGCTGAGTTTGACACGAAACTTCCAAAAGGTGCAAATCTCAAACCTGACGAGGATTTCAACAAGTCTATCTTTCACATACAAGACGAGCTCGCAAAAATCAACGAACGCATTGCAAACACACACATTGCCAGCAGAGACAAAGAAATCGACGAAGCAAAAAAGGTCGAGCTTGAAGATCAAATACAAGTTCTCAACGTTGCGAGAGGCGAAAAAGTCGCCGAACTCGAACAAAAGAAACAAGAGTATATTAAACAACTTGGCGAGGACGTAAAAGCTGGGCGTATTTCCACAAGTTATATGGAAGCGCGTGTCAACCAACTCAATGATCCAAACTATAAATATGATAACCTCCCTGACTTCTTGCCTAAATCCAATGAAATGACGGATGAACAAAAGGCGGAATATCAAAGGGATATTGAAAAATTTGCACTCAAGTTTAATTCTGAAGAACTCGGTTTTGTAGAAACAAAACCTGAAGTGCAGGCAGCAAAAGAAGTAAAAAAAGAAGCGGAACATGTTGAATTCAGCGGTAAGTGGTTTAAGCCAGGTCAACAAGTCACCAACGACGATCTTCTTGCCAAAGTCAATGAGATCCAAACGCGTATTGCCAAGCCTATCGAAGGTGATAACTGGTTGGAAAACCGCATAGAGTTCGAAGATAGAAAACGCGAGCAAGCCCGTCTTAACGTCGTTTTTGATGAAGGCATAAAAACGCTCACCGAAGAAAGCAAACAGAATGTTTTCAACTCGTTGGACGACGCATCGAAGAAAAAAGCTATTAGTTCGGCAATCTATGAGTACACTGAACTTTTGTCTGCAAAAGGCAAATCGGAGGAGAGCAAAGCTCTCGGCGAAGCCATTTACAACCAGCGTGACTCTATCACTCTCGAAGAAGTTCAGAAACAAGCTGAACAATTCCTATCTGACAAAGAAAAAGCCGACTCTAAATTAAAACCGTATAATCATATTCGTTCCGACTATGTTTTGGGTACAAACCCTGCTGCTTTGGAAACGTTCATAAAGAATATTCCAGAGGATAAGCTGAAATCCGTCGCTCTCGCAGCGGATGCAAAGCAAACTCCTATGGAGGCTACGACGCTCGAAGAAGCCAAAGAACCACGCTACACTGCTGAAATTGCCACCCTCAAGAACACCGTTGATAACATGGCCTCATTGGGTGGCAAGCCGATGACCGAGGAGCGCAAGGCGGAACTCAAGCAGATACTCGACAACGTGCAGAGTATGACGTCTCGCTTGAGCAAAGAGTACGACGACGAACTCAGCGATATTCGTAAGGCTCGAGAAGAGAGCGACTACGGCATGAACCAAACTCGCTCTAAAATTGCGCATCAAAAGTTGACGGAAGAAGGCTTTGATACAATTCGTGACGGTGGTGCATTGAAATTAAAAGGTGCAGTAAAGCAACTCTTAGAGTACGAAAAAGGCATTAGTCCTAGTGCGAAAACGATGACACTCACCGAAGAAGCGCGTGAGCAATCAATCAAATTAAGGGGACGTAATTTTATCATTCATCCAGAGACACGACAAAAGGTCAAAGAAATATTTGAAAAATTCGACAAGTATGACTACGATAAAGCAGTTTTCCAACCGGAAGAAGGCGAAAAGATCTATGCACTGCACAGGTATAATGCCGCGTTGACTGAATTCCAAAATAATATCAAGAGTGATGACCCTGTTGAAAGAATCAAAGCAATAGAATCCGCCGGCAAGATGCAGGTCGAGTACGACAGAATCAAAGATCTCTCCAAAGAGGCGGGAGAACTGTTTGGCGTAAACGAAGGTGGTTATTATCCTGGCAACTTGGACGTAGAAAGAACCAAATACTTACCGCCAGAATTTCGTAAAGATCTCGGTGGCATCTCCGCTCTCAACGGTTTGTATGTTATGTACCGCACCATAAAGGAAAGGAACGTAAATGTCGACGATTTCTTTGCTGATCCAAGCAAGTTCGTAGAAAAGATGACGCAAGACACCGTTGCAGCCATCGACATCAATAAGACAATGAAGGGGAAATCGGGCGCAGAAGCGATGTTCGACGCCGTTCGTAATGGCGATTCGATCGCTCCAACTGCAAATTATGGTCTTAATAGAACCGTCGAGACACTCGCTAAGATGGAAAAAGATCCTTCCGCTCGCGAACACAACATGACAACCGAACAGGCATTTTCTTTGGGTACGGTTTTTGCCTACTCAATGACTGCCCAGCGCGATTCGACGCAAGATGTGTCGCAAAGACATCTCGATCGATTCCTAATGGTAAAAGAACCTTGCGAAGACGCATCACTTACAGGTGCTCCGTCGATGGATTATAACACTCTCGAGTCTATTCCTCCGAAAGAATTTGATGAAATCGAATATCTTATGAATAGTCATGAGGACGTCGAGTCATTTACAAAGCGCGTAATAAACGAAGGTTGTAAATTCATAGCCATGAACGCAAACGATTCTGTTAGTGGAAAGGATGGTGTGTTGCAAGATCTTCCTCTTGAGCGTGGTTTTTACGCAATGCAACAAGCGGCAATCAAGTACATTACTGTCAGACAGGACGTCAACAAAAAAGACCCATCATATCGAACTCTTCAAGAACTTGCCGAAAGGGGTCCTGCGTTTATCAAAGAGCAAATCGCAAAAATGAAAGATGAGGGCAAGCTCTCTTTCAAGACGAACGAGAAAAACAAGTTTTATGACGCATATAGTAAAATAGAAGAAGTCAACCCGTCCAATATAAAAGTTCATCAGTCACTTGACGACTTCAAAAAGTCGGCTGAAATCAAGAACTTCGGCGAAAATATTCGTACCACAGATAAGAATATCAATAGAGACCTTAAAAACTTACAAGCAATGCTTAATAGAGCAGAAAATGACCTTGACCGTGCCAAA
>DBVQ01000015.1:0-1184 GCA_002308155.1 Christensenella sp. UBA1260 | reverse complement strand
CAACTGATGTCCAAAAACGACTATCTCCAAGACTATGTAAAACGTTTCAACGAAAAAGTCCCAGAGGCAAATCAAGATGCTAAGCTTAACCTTAATGACCTTAGCAAGGAAGAAAAGAATGAGTTGTATCAGCGTTATGTCGAAAACTCAAAGTTCGAGAAAGAACATTTCATCATGCAAAAGTATCTCGAAAAAGAGAAAAAACTCCCTATCCTCGAAAAACACACATTGGCTGAACGTATCGAGGCAGAAAATAAACGTCTCGCTATGATGGAAAAAGCATATGGCGAAAAGACCGTCGAAAAAGAAAAGAAGGTCGATGCACCAGAGGCAAAGCAAGAAGCAACAAAGAATAGCCAAGCACAAGGCAAAATCAGTGTTAATCTTGATGAAGAAGAACATGAGATTCAAGAAAAAGAGGAACAGATAGACGAGAAAAAAGAGGTAGTGAAAGAAGTAGAAAAAGAAAACGAGATTGATGGAACACGAATCGACATTGAAATTGATGAAGAAGTTGAAGAAATGAACAACGATATCCTCAACTTTAATGGCGAGAAAAAAGAACTCAACAAAGATCAACAGATTAAAGTATAATAGTCCTTTCGTGCAAGGAACACATCTATTCAGTATTTGAATAGCAAAAAACAAGACAAACCCTCTTTTGTTTACCAAAAGCAAAGGAGGTTTTTGTTTCTTAAATGATTTAAAAAAAATGGTTTTTATATATAATATAAAGAGATAAATTAGAATTTGCGGAGGTCAACATAATGATACATCTTGAAAAACTTACCTATGAAAACTTTGACGATGTCTTTGAACTCGAGGTAAAAAAAGAACAATACCCCTTTGTAGCGCATAACTGTTATAGCGTTGCAGAAGCATATGTTACCATGATATGTGGCGGACATGTCTTCCCTTTCGCCATCTACAACGACAACACCATTATAGGTTTCATCCAAATGGCTTACGGTGAGAATGCAGATCAAGATGGAGTGAGTGTCGAAAAGGACAATTATGAAATTTGGCGTTTTATGATTGATAAACGTTATCAAGGCCGTGGATACGGCAAGGAAGCACTGAAGCTTGCACTCGATTTCATCAGAACGTGGCCTTGCGGCAAGGCGGAGTTCTGCTGGATCTCCTACGAACTCGAGAACGAGATAGCAAGAAAGTTGTACGCCTCA
>DBVQ01000025.1:27287-28813 GCA_002308155.1 Christensenella sp. UBA1260 | reverse complement strand
GACAACGAGTGCAAATGGGTGGCGTCCTATAGCGGCGCAAAGCACACGGCGGAAGAGATTGAAAGGGCGATACACTTTCAAGAGCAGTTTCACGACAGCAAGATAATAATGTAAAATGGCAAAAAGAAAACCGCTTCAACTGAAGCGGTTTTTTGTTGTGCAAATTGCTTAGTTGTTGCTGTTTGAACCGGAATTGTGTTGCACTTTGGCGACAATCTCCAGCACCTTCAACACCATTTGCAAGAACTCCAAGATGATATCGTTGATGTATTGGATGTTGTACAACTTGAAAAGCTGTTGCATCATTTCAATTTCTTCATCGGTTGCGAGGTTTTCTTGTCTCAAGATTTCGCAGGCTCTTGCTTGTGCTTTCTTTTCGGTCTTGAGTGTGAGGATTGAAAGCGCAAACGAAATGGCATAGAAACAAAGTCCGATCACCGCAGAGATTATCGTTGGGAGCCCTGAGAAGTTGAACATCGCAAGGTCGATAAGAACACCGATTGCAACGATTGGGATGAAGGCAAACGGTCCAAGATAGATGAGAGGAGTGAGCACAACTCTTGCGCGCATATCTTTGTCGCCCTCTTTGTCAAGCACTGCAAGTGCGGATTTTTCTGCACCGATTGCAAGTGAAGTGATCGTCGGCTTGTTGATTGTGCGGCGGCGCAAACGCACCTTTTTGAAATAGTGCGAATAGCTGTTGCCAAAGAGGATTGAACCGACAACGGACACTCTGATGTTTTGAAGCCCGTTTCTGTCCAAAATCATGCGGGCAACATCATTTCCGCAAAGAAAATGTGAATTAGTCTTGCGGTTGTAAACTACGTACTTGATTGACAGCCAAATAGAGATGCCAATTGACACTGCTGCGACTGCCAAAATCAAGCAACCGACGACAAAGATTGCCCATTGTACGCCGGCAGATACGTTTTGAAACTCTTCAATATTTTCAAACAAAGGCATATTTTACCTCGGAATCAGTATTTTAATTGGTCTTCAAAGTATTTGACGAGTCCGTCGATTGGAAGTCTCACTTGCGCCATACTGTCGCGCTCGCGGACGGTCACGCAACCGTCTTCCAAGCTGTCAAAGTCAACTGTGACGCAGAACGGCGTGCCGATTTCGTCTTGACGGCGATATCTCTTGCCGATTGATGCGGAGCTGTCAAAGTCGCAAGCGAAGTGCTTGGAGAGTTCTGCATAGATTTCTTCTGCCTTTTCATTGAGCTGCTTTTGAAGTGGAAGCACTGCAACTTTGACAGGAGCGAGTGCAGGGTGAAAGTGAAGCACGACTCTTGTGTCGCCTTCGCCGACTTCTTCCTCATCGTATGCATTGCACAAGAACGCGAGGAGCGCTCTGTCTGCGCCGAGGGACGGCTCGATGACGTACGGGACGTATTTCTCGTTTGTCACAGGGTCAATATAACTGAGGTCCTTGCCGCTTGCTGTGATGTGGCGACCAAGGTCATAGTCCGTGCGGTCTGCAACGCCCCAAAGTTCGCCCCAGCCAAACGGGAAGAGATATTC